>CAYQRM010000103.1:0-25260 GCA_964419785.1 uncultured Solibacteraceae bacterium
GCCCATGTGGTAGGTCTTCCAGAGATCGACGGTTTCAATTAGTGACATGGAAATCAGCTCTTGAGGATACGCGATTCAGACGCTGGCGGTTCCTGAACGGTTGGGGCACGGGAAGTTTGAAGTTAGAAGCCAGGAGTTAGAAGTTCAGAATTGAGGGCGTGATCCTCCGAAACTTCTAACTTTTGGCTTCAAACTTCTAACCTGTCACGTCTCCAGATTTTCGTACTCGCCCTTCAGCCGCGCCACCACGTTCGGGTCCGCGAGCGTGGTCGTGTCGCCGAGCGCCTTGCCTTCGGCGATGTCGCGAAGCAGACGACGCATGATCTTGCCCGAGCGCGTCTTGGGCAGATCGGCCGCGAAGAGAATCTGATCGGGCTTCGCGATCGCGCCGATCTTCTTGACGACGTGCTCCTTGAGCTCGTCGATGAGCGCAGGGCTCGGCGCGTGGCCTTCCTTGAGCGTGACGAAGGCGGCGACCGCCTGGCCTTTGATCTCGTGCGACTTGCCGACGACGGCCGCCTCGGCGACTTTGGGATGATCGACGAGCGCGCTCTCGACTTCCATCGTGCCGATGCGATGTCCCGCCACGTTCAGCACGTCGTCGACGCGGCCGAGCAGCCAGAAGTAGCCGTCCTCGTCGACGCGCGCGCCGTCGCCGGTGAAGTACATCCCGTCGGGCCACTTGCTGAAGTACTGCTTCGCGAACCGATCGGGATCGCCGTAGATGCCGCGCAGCATCGCCGGCCACGGCTTCGTGAGCGCGAGCAGCCCGCCGCCCTGCGTCACCGCCTGTCCCTTCGCGTTGCGAATCTCCGCGACGATGCCCGGAAATGGCTTCGTCGCCGACCCGGGTTTCGTCGGCGTGAGCCCCGGCAAGGCCGTGATCAGAATCTGTCCGGTTTCCGTCTGCCACCACGTGTCGACGATCGGGCAGCGCTTCCCGCCGATGTGCTCGTGATACCAGATCCACGCTTCGGGATTGATCGGCTCGCCGACCGATCCGAGCAAACGCACGCTGGAGAGGTCGCGTCCCGCGGGCCAGTTGGTGCCCCAGCGCATGAACGCGCGAATCGCCGTCGGCGCGGTGTAGAAGACGGTCACGCCGTGACGCTCGATGAGCTCCCAGAAGCGATCTTTCTGCGGCCAGTCGGGCGCGCCTTCGTACATCAACACTGTCGCGCCGTTCGCAAGCGGACCGTAGACGACGTAGCTATGGCCGGTCACCCAGCCAATATCCGCCGTGCACCAGAACACGTCTTCATCACGCAGATCGAACACCCACTTCGTCGTTGCGTACACGCCGGTGAGATAGCCGGCGGTCGTGTGGACGATGCCCTTGGGCTTCCCGGTCGTGCCCGACGTGTAGAGGATGTAAAGCATGTCCTCGGCGTCCATCGGCTCGGGCGCGCACGCGGCCGGTGCGTCCTGCATCAGCCGGTGATACCAGTGGTCGCGTCCTTCCTTGATGTGCACGGGAAACGGATCGCCTGGGCCGCGCTGGACAACGATGACGTTCTTGATCGATGGCGTGCTCGCGAGCGCTTCGTCCGCCATCTGCTTCAGCGGCACGAGCTGGCCGCGCCGATAGCCGCCGTCGGCCGTGATGAGCAGCGACGCCTCGGCGTCGTTGATGCGATCGCGCAGCGAGTCGGAGCTGAAGCCGCCGAAGACGACGCTGTGGATCGCGCCGATGCGGGCGCAGGCGAGCATCGCGATCGCGGCCTCGGGAATCATCGGCAGGTAGATCGCGACGCGATCGCCTTTCTTCACGCCGAGTGATTTGAGGACGTTCGCGAAGCGTGACACCTCGCGATGCAGATCGTGATACGTGAGCGTCCGTCGGTCGCCCGGCTCGCCTTCCCAGACGATGGCGGCCTTGTTCCGCCGCGCGGTTTTGACGTGACGATCGAGACAGTTCGCGCTGATGTTGAGCGTGCCGCCGACGAACCACTTCGCGTGCGGCGGCGTCCATTCGAGGACGCGCGTCCACGGCCGCATCCATTCGAGCTCGGACGCAAACGACGCCCAGAAGGCCTCAGGATCTTTCGCCGCGCGTGCGTAGACGCCGGGATCGTTGGCGATCGCGTGCGCACGCCAGTCGGCCGAAGGCGGAAAGCTGCGGCCTTCAGTCAAGAGCGCATCAATTTCATGCTCGGACAAGACAGAGCCTCGCTGTCCGCGGCCTTCACGGACCCGCCTGGACTTCTTGATTCTAATCTCGCGGCTATCCGATCGCGGGCGGCGCCGGCGGCGGCACGCTGGTGTTCGCCGGCGGCGTCTTCTTCTTGAAGATCGCCATGCCGAGCAAGCCGCCGAGCAAGCCGAAGACCGCGAAGATCGGGAGGCAGATCGCCGCTTGCAGCAGCGCGACGCCGCCGCCAGTCGTGAAGCGCGTCACCATGTCGCGCACTTCAGGCGGCACGTCGGGATTCGACTCGAGCGCGCGCTGCACTTGCTCCTGAATGATCGGGCCGGTCACGCTGAGCAGGAGCTGATTGATGACGACGGTGATGATCGCGCCCACGAGCCCCGCAATCAGACCGTTCACCGCGGCGTCGCCGGCCTCGATGGGCTCCGGCATGTTCTGCTGCTGGAGGTAGACCGCCAGCACGCCGCCCGCCACGACCCACAAACAACAGCAGACGTTCGCCGCCGACACCATGGGCAGCGCGGACAGCACACCGATGAACACTCCGCCGATGAGCGCAGATCGATACCGGGCCATAAGCCTCCCCAATGACATTGACGATCGGCGATTGGTGATTCGCGATTGCTATCGGGCGATTGCGCGATTGAACGATCGGATGTGCCCGATCTGCGATTCAATCCGCTCAATCGCTCAATGATTCAATGCAATCGTCAATCTCCGATCGCCAATCGTCAATCGTAGTACTCGCGTCCCAAGTGCGTGATGAGCTCTTCGCCCTTCATGTGCCGCAGCGTGTTCTTCAGCTTCATGAGCTGGATGAACAAGTCGTGCTCCGGGTACACGCTCGGCGCGTGCATCGGGCTCTTGAAGTAGAACGACAGCCATTCCTGGATGCCGGAATAGCCGACGCGCTTCGCGAGATCGAGGAAGAGCGCGAGGTCGAGCACGATCGGCGCGGCTAGAATGCTGTCGCGGCACAGGAAATTGATCTTGAGCTGCATCGGGTAGCCGAGCCAGCCCACGAGATCGATGTTGTCCCAGCCCTCTTTGTTGTCGCCGCGCGGGGGATAGTAGTTGATCCGCACGACGTGATGCAGGTCGCTGTAGAGATCGGGATAGAGCGACGGCTGCAAGATGTAGTCGAGGACCGACTTCTTGCTCTCTTCTTTTGTCTTGAATGACTCCGGATCGTCGAGCACCTCGCCGTCGCGGTTGCCGAGGATGTTTGTCGAGTACCAGCCGGCGACGCCGAGGAGCCGGGCCTTGAGGCCGGGCGCAATGATCGTCTTGATGAGCGTCTGTCCCGTCTTGAGATCCTTGCCGGCAAGCGGCGACCCCGTTTTCTGCGCGAGCTCGAGCAGCGCCGGAATGTCCGCCGAGAGATTCGGCGCGGCGTTCGCGTACGGCAATCCTTCCTTGATCGCCGCGTACGCGTAAATCATGCTCGAGGGAATCGTCGGATCGTTGGCGTCGAGCGCTTTCTCAAACGCAGCCACCGACTGGTGCGCCGGCGACTCCGTCATGAAGATCTCCGTGCTGCCGCACCAAACCAGCACGACGCGATCGAGCTGGTTCGCCGACTTGAACCGCCGAATGTCTTCGATCAGCTGCTCGGCCAGGTCGCGCTTCGTCTTGCCTCTCTTGACGTTCGGACCATCGAGCCGCTTCACGTATTGCCGATCGAACACGGCGGGCATCGGCTTGACAGCCGACAACTCATCTTTCACCTGATCGAGCAGCCCGGCCTCGAGGACACCGGCCGTCTTCGCGGCCTGGTAGCAGTCGTCCTCGAAGATGTCCCAGCCGCCAAACATGAGCTGATTCAGCCCGGCGAGCGGCACGACGTCGCTGATGGCCGGCGATCGGCCTTCGGTTCGCTTGCCCAGACGAATCGTGCCCATCTGCGTGAGCGATCCGATGGGCTTGGCGATCCCCTTGCGGATGGCCATGATCCCGGCGATGGTGGTGGTGCTGACGGCCCCAAGTCCGACGAGCAGGACGCCGACCTTGCCGCCGGCGGGGGCGATTGGGAGAGCCTTGGTCACGGCGCAAAACTATATCATCCGGGATCAGTGCTGGGTGCCCGGTGTCAGGTGCCAGATCCGGTGTCCAAGTGCGGGGAGCGTTGAGTGCTGAAGGTTCTGCGTGAAGGGCCGTCGCCGCATCGAATGGCCGTCGCGATGGTCGGCGCGCGCGGTGGCGACCGCGTGCTCGTCGTCGGCACCGGGGACGCCGCGTTTGCGACCGAGCTCGCGCAAGTGACCGGCCTCACCGGCGAAGTGCGCGTCGCCGACGATGCGCCGGACGCGGCGGCGAGGATCGACGCAGCTGTCCGAAAGTCCGGTTCGCTCGTCGAGCTCGACGCTGCGCCCGCGACCGCGCTGCCTTTCGACCCCGGCGCCTTCGACGTCGTCGTGATCAATCGAAAGTTCGGCGACGTGCCGGACGCCGAGCGCGTGCGCGTCGCCGCCGAGGCCGTGCGCATCGCCAAACCCGGCGGACGCATCGTCGTCATCGAAACGGGCCCGGCGACGGGCTTGCTCGCGCGCTTCTCGAAGCCGCGCGCGGTCCTCGCGCCCGATCTGATTCAGCGCGTGCTCACGGACGCGGGATGCAGGGCGACGAGAGTGCTGGCAGAGGCCGGTGGCGCCGTGTACGTCGAAGCCCTGACGGTCAGATCAAGCTAGAGGTCAAAGGCCAAAAGTCAGAAGTTTCAGACGCAGCACGCTGTCACTCCGGAACTTCTAACTTCGTGCTTCTAACTCTGAACTTGTCACCGAAGACACGTGAGGTGCCGTCCCCCATCAATCCCGACCGTGTCCCCCGTCATCCAGCTCGACGCCGGTGACACGAGAAACGCGATGAGATCGGCGATTTCCTCCGGCGTGCCTGGCCGGCCGAGCGGATGCGTCGTCGCGGAATGCGCGAGAAATGCAGCGTACTTCGTTTCGTCCATGCCGCCGCGCCGGTGGAGATTGGTGACGACCACGCCGGGATTGACGGCGTTGACGCGCACGCCGCGCGGCGCAAGGTCGAGTGCCGCGCAGCGCGTGAGTTGATCGATGGCCGCTTTGCTCACGCAGTAGGACGCGAGTCCGGGAAAAGCGCGCGGGCCCGCGACGCTCGAGACGTTGACGACCGCGCCGCGTCGTTCGGCGAGCTCGCCGGCGGCTTCGCGAATCAGACGAAACGGCGCGCGGACGTTCACGTCCATCATCGCGTCCCAGCCGGCGTCGGCGGTGTCCATCACACTGCCGGTCGCGATGATGCCCGCCGCGTTGACGACCGCGTCAATGCCCCCCGACCGCTCGATCGCCGCCGCGACGATCCGCGCAGGCGCATCAGAGGCCGTAACGTCGGCGACCACCGACGACGCACGGCCGCCGCCGCGCTCGATCTCCTGACAAACCTCTCGAAGCGCCCGGTCCTCGCGCCCAACGGCGAGGATCGCGAACCCATCCGCGCCCAGGCGCCTGGCGGCGGCTCGACCAATGCCCGAAGAGGCACCCGTGACGATGGCTGAACGTGTCATGCCACGGAGTCTAGACCATCGTCCGTCCTGGGGCCGGGGTCCTGGGTCCGGAGTCCGGGGTCCGGAGTCCGGGGTTCCCCCCTGCCAGGTCCTGGGTCCGAGGTCCGGGGTCCGGGGTTCCCCCGTCGTCCAAGGTCCGGGTCCAGGATCTGAAGCTCCGACATCGCCCGAAGGGTGACACCGGAGCTGACGATGTCGGACTCCGAACCTCGGACGATGAAGCCCCTCACCCGGGACGACGCGGGAACCTCGGACCCCCGGACTTCGGACCCAGGACGATGAGCCCCTCACCCGGGACGACGCCGGAACCTCGGACCCCGGACTTCGGACCTCGGACGGCCACGAGGGTCCGGTGGCCCCTTCAGATTTGTGTGCGTCGTGCCGAAAACGTAAGGGAGAAGTGTCACGTGCGGGTTGTCCCGGTCGGTCCCACTCACGACGAAGTCTTTTCGCTCGAGGAAGTTGCGCGCGCGGCGAGGGTGCCGGAGGGCGACCTCTGCGCCTGGCTCGACGACAACGCGATGGCCGCGATCAGCGGATTCCTCTCGCGCGAAGACGCCGTTCGCGCGGTGCGGCACCTGCGGGGAGCGGCGGAGGCGGGTCCGGCTTCGCGCGCGCCGCTCACGCTGCTATCGAGGCGACGCCGCCGGACCAGCGCGTCGCTCGTCGCATCGATGGTCCTGCATGGCGCGGTTCTTGTACTGCTCCTGACGTTGGCATCGCTCGGCCTCTTCAACACGTCCGATACCGAACAGTTAGTGCCGCCCAATCCGACGCCCATCAAGTTCGTGTTCCTGATGACTCCGGGACCGAGTGGTGGAGGCGGTGGCGGCGGGCTACAGATGCCGAAGCCTCAGCCGCCGGCCGAGCGCAAGTCGCCGCCGAAGGTCGAGAAAAAAGTCACGAGCCCGGTGCCGCCCCCGCGCAAGACGCCGGCTCCGCCGCCGGTCGTGACGCCGACGCCCCGTCCGGTGCCGACGCCGGTCGTCGAGCTGCCAAAGATCGAGACGCCGGCGCCGACGCCCCTTCCCCCGCCTCCGCCACAGGCGATTCAGGCACCCGTCGCGCCCGTGCCGGCGGACCCGGTCGATCGCGTCGGATTGCCCGCGCCGAGCACGTCCACGGCGTCGAGCAACGGACCGGGAACGGGCGGCGGTGTGGGGACGGGATCAGGACCAGGACTCGGCGAAGGACGCGGCGGCGGGATCGGCCCGGGTTCCGGAGGCGGCACGGGCGGCGGCCCATATCAGCCGGGCAGCGACGTCGAGCCGCCGGTGCTTCTGCGCGAAGTGCGGCCGGCCTATACGGAGGAAGCGCGTCGCCAATCGATCGAAGGCGACGTGATGCTCGAGATCGTCGTGCGACACGACGGGAGCGTCGGCAACGTGCGCGTCACGCGCAGTCTTGGCGCCGGACTCGAGCAAAAAGCGATCGACGCCGTGCGCCAGTGGAAGTTCGGACCGGCGCGCCGGCAAGGCGCACCGGTTGATGTTGTGGTCGAAGTCTCCGTCGAGTTCAAGTTGAGGTGAGTCCAGATGGAAATGATGCTGATTGTGGTCAGTCTCGTGTCGCTCGCGATTGCCACGGCGATGAGCGTCGTGGCGTGGAAGCTCGTGCGCGACCACCGGCAGCGGTCCGACGCACGCGTTGAAGCGCTCGAGACGCTCGCATTCGGCGACGAGTCCGGGGGGCTCGTGCCTGCGCTCGCGACCGGACCGATCGCCGAGGCGGCAGGTCCGATGCGCATGGTGGCAGCGCCGACCGCCGCATCAACGCCGGCGCCGGCGACGCGCGTGGCCGCGCGCTTTAGCGCGCTCGACGAGGCTGATGCCGCGCCGCCGCCCGCCGAGGCGCTCTTCGAATCTCGCCTCGAACTTGGGACGACGACGCGTCGCTGGTACGCGCTGGTCGGCGCCGCGACGCTCATGGCCATCGGCGCCGCGACGGTCTACGCATTAAGCATTCCGGGAATACTTTCCAGGAATGTGGACACTCGGCAGGCGTCGCTCGCGACCAGGCCGCTCGAGCTCACGTCACTGCGGTACTCGACGGATGAGCCCGGCTACTTCACGGTGAGCGGCATCGTGCACAACCCGATCGGCGCGCCGCAATTGCGCGGGGTCGTCGCCGTCGTCTACTTGTTCGACGCGGACGGACAGTACGTCGGCAACGGCAAGATCGCGCTCGACGTCTCCACGCTCGATCCGGGTCTCGAGTCGCTGTTCATGATCCGCGTGCCGACGCAGGGCGCGGTCGCCAGGTACCGCGTCGGGTTCAGATTCCCGGACGGATCGGTCGTCTCACACATCGACAAGCGCTCCAACGTCGCGGCGCCGGATCGCACGGAGTCGGAGGGATCGTGAACGCGCTCGGCCGCGGTCGAACTCTGGTGTGCGCGTCGGCGGCGGCCGTCGCCATCTTCGTGGCCGCGCCTTCGGGCCAGGAGCGCCCCACCGGTCAAGGCTTTTCGTTCAAGACTGGCGTCGACCTCGTGAACGTGAGCGTCACGGTGACCGACGCGAATGGACGCTTCGTGAGCGGTCTCAAGAAAGATGACTTCATCGTCTACGAAGACGGCAAGCCGCAAGAGGTCGCGCAGTTCGATTCCGAGCGCGTGCCGGTGAGCCTCGGCATCGCGCTCGACACGAGCGGCAGCATGCTCGGCGAGAAGATCGTCGCCGCGCAAGCCGCGCTCAATCGCTTCCTGTTTGATCTGCTCGGGCCACAGGACGAAGTGTTCCTCTATCGCTTCGACGGGCGTCCAGAACTCGTGCAGTCGTGGACGAAGGATCGGCGTGCGGTCAGCCAGGCGCTCGGATCGGTGAAACCGATGGGCGGCACCGCGTTGTACGACACGGTCTCGCAGGCAATTCCGCTCGCGCAAGGGGGATCGAACAAGAAGAAGGCGCTCGTGCTGATCTCCGACGGCAACGATACGAGCAGCCACATGCGCGTGCCCGAGCTACAGCAGATCATCCGCGAATCAGAAGTGCTCGTCTACGCGATCGGCATCGACGCGTCGGACAACGGCAACTATTCCGCGCGTCAATCGCAGCCATCACCGCGACCGTCGTCGCCCGCGCCTCCGACGTCCGTGCCTGTGCCCGCGCCGTTTCCCGGCGCGCCGGTGCAGCCGTCGCACCCGAAGCCAGCGCCGTCGCCGACACCAGCGCCTTCGTCATCCTCATCGAGCCGTCATTCGAATTCGTCGAGCTCGGTCGATCGAGTGAATCCCGCCGCGCTGCGCGCGATCACCGATGACAGCGGCGGCCGCACGGAGATCATTGTCTCGCCGAAGGACCTCGATCCGACGACGGCGGGAATCGCGGATGAACTGAGCCGCCAGTATTTCCTGGGCTACGCCTCGTCGATTCCTAAAGACGGAAAGTGGCACACGATTGAGGTGCGCCTGCGCAAGGGCAACTACCTCGTTCGCGCGCGGAAGGGATTCGTCGCGAGCTGAGCGCCGTCCTGTCAGGCTGTCCTCGGGCGGGGCCACGGTTGCGCCCCGCCTGAGCGGCTTGTCGCTGCCGGCCGTCCGGCGGGAGCGGTGCCTCTTGGTACCGGTCTTGCTCGTCTGACAGGTGAAGATGCCCCCGCCCCGCCTGGGGCCGTTTCATGACGCGACAACTGTTCGTGATGGTCGTCAGTGCGATCGTGCTGGCGCTCTCGGCGCCGGTGCCGGCATCGGCGCAGATTTCCGACGAAGCGCTCGGCCAAAAGGCGATCGCGGTCGTTCGCGCCTACTCCCAGCTCGGTATTTTCGATGACGTGACGGTGTCGGTCGCGGACCGCGCGATCGCACTCTCCGGCGAGGTCACGACGGGCCTCAAGCGCGAAGAGCTCGGCGCGCGCATCGCGAAGATCGACGGCGCACGAAGCGTGACGAACAACATTGAGGTGCTGCCGGCGTCGACGACCGACGCCAACCTGCGGCTCCGCCTCGCGCAAGCGATCTACACGCATCCCGCCTTCTGGGGCTACGCGGCGATGGCGTGCCCGCCGATACACATCATCGTGGCCAATGGCTACGTGCGACTGACGGGCGTCGTGAACAATGAAGTCGAGCGCACGCTCGCCTATGCCCTCGCCCAAATCAGCGGCGTGCAAAGCGTGAAAAACGAGTTGCGAGTGGACCTAAAATAACGCCGGGTGTTTTTTTACCAAAACCGTAAAGAGACTGCCGGCGTCTCTTTCGCATGACCATTTTCGCTGCGGCGCTGCTCGTCGCGCAGGTCTACGTGCCGCCCGGCGGCCCGATGCCGTCGCGCAGCTCGTCGAGCACGCCGCCCGGCTCGACAGGCCCGTCGGTCATCGTCGGACAAATCGTCGACGCGTCAACGGGACGCGGTGTCTCGCACGCCATCGTGCACGTCGAGGGCTCGAACGCGGCGGTGGTCCGCGTCGCCGACGAGAAGGGCCGTTTCTTCGTCGTCGGATTGCGCGGCGGCAGCTACTCCATCGACGCGAGCAAGTCCGGCTATTTCGACGGGACGTATGGGCAGCGCCGCGCGGCTGGCGACGGACGCCCGCTCCAGATTGCCGATCATCAGTGGATCACCGACGTGCGCGTCGGTTTGTGGAAGCCCGCGGTCCTGGGCGGCGTGGTCACCGACGAAGCTGGCGAGCCGCTCGTCGGCGTGCGCGTCGAAGCGTTGCGCAGAGAGTTCGACAACGGTGCGGCGCGGTTCACGCCGTGGGCTGCCGCGATCACGAACGATCAAGGTGCGTATCGCATGGCCACGTTGCTGCCCGGCGATTACGTCGTCGTCGTGCGGTCGAGCCAGTCGAGACTGCCCGGCGCCGAGGCCTATGTCCAGGCGATGACCGCAGCCGTGCCCGAGGGCGCCGAGCGCGCGGCCGCGGCAACGGCGTTTCTCGATTCACTGCAGCGCGCGGGTCGGACGACGCTCGACGCCAACGCGTCGCACATGATCGTCAACGGTTTCGGCGCTCCGCCCGATGCGTCCGCTGCCGCGCGTCCGATGATGTATCCGACGACATATTTTCCGGGCACGCCGGTCTCCGGCGCGGCCCTCACCGTGACGCTCGCGACCGGCGAAACGCGCAATAACGTCGACGTCGCGCTCACGCCGGTGCCGCGCGGCTCGATTTCTGGCACCGTGATCGCGCCTTCAGGCCCCGACGGCGGTCACGTGCTCCGGCTGCTCGTCGCGGGCGACGACGACCCTGGTCTCAACCGCGAAGTCGCGATGACGCTCACCGAACAAGACGGCGCGTTCAAGTTTCCCGACGTGCCGCTCGGCGACTATGTCATCGACGCGCCCAGTCTCGCGGGGATCAGCATCGGCGGCGCGACGACTGAAACCGACAACAACGCCAAAGTGCTCACGGGACCGCTCGGCGCCGTGATCGAGATCGGCGGCGGAGGCGGAGACAACGACGGGCGCGTCGCGCTCTATGCACGCACACCGGTCTCGCTCACCGATCACGACGTCACCGATGTTCGCGTCGAGCTCGAACCGGCGGCGACGGTCTCGGGCCAGGTCGTCTTCGAGGGCGCGGCGGCGCCGCCCGAACATCCAGGGCAGGTGATCGTGCTCGATGCCGTGCGGCTGCACAGCTCGCGCGATCTTGGGCGCCACGCGTTTGTCGACGACGCCGGCGCGCTCACGATTCGCGGCCTCGCGCGCGCCGAATACTTCCTGCGCACCGGGCCGCCGCCCGCCGGCTGGTATCTGAAATCGATCACCTCCGGCGGCGTCGATCTGCTGTCGGCGCCCTTCGACCTTCGTGCCGCCGGCGATCTCGACGATCTCATCGTCACCTTCACCGACAAGCCGACGATGATCGGCGGCGCGGTGTACGACAGCGGCCGCGCGCCGGTCGCGACGGCGACCGTGATCGTCTTTTCCGCCAACGTCTCGTTCCGCGGAACCGCCGGTCTCGATCCCGAGCGGATGCGCGCGATACGCGCCGATCCCAACGGTTCGTACAAAGTCATCGGGTTGCCCGCGGGCGACTACTTCGTCGCCGCGATCGACGAGTCGACCGCCGACGGCTGGCGCGATCCGGCGCGGCTCGACGCGCTTCGACCGCTGGCGAAACGCGTGACGCTGCACGACACCGAACAACGCGCGCTGGACCTGACAATCGTCGTCAAGAAGTGATGCCCATTCCCGGCCCGCACCGCTCGTCTAAACAGCCATCGAACGCGCGGCGTAACCATGACTGAATCGGGCCGGTCGAAGTAGCTACAGATGAGGACGAGGATGTTCCCCAGCCGCACCATCGCGAGATCGACAGTGTTTGGCGCCATCGCGCTTGCCGCGGCGCTCGGCTGGTCGGTCGAGGCGCGGGGCCAGGTCACGGCCGGAACGAGCACGCAAGGTCAACGCGCGGGCGGCCAGGGCACGGCTCAAGGCCAGCGCGGAGGGGCGCGCGGCACCACGACGACCCAGACCAATCAGCCCGCTCGCGACGCGACTCAGCAGCAGCCGACGATGGGCACCGGCTCGATCGCCGGCGTGCTCACGCTCGCGGGCAGCGGCACGCCGGTGCGGCACGCGCGATTGATGCTCAGCGGCAACGGCCTGCGTCCGAGCCGCACCGCGCAGACCAACGATCAGGGCGCGTTCTCGTTTCCCTCGCTTCCCGCCGGCCGGTTCACGCTCACCGCGTCGAAGCCCGGCTACGTCGACATGTCGTACGGCGCGAAGCAGCCCGGCCGTCCGGGCACGCCGATTCAGCTCATCGATGGCCAGAAGCTCGAGAAGGTGAATTTCTCGCTGCCAAAAGGCAGCGTGATCACGGGCACCGTCGTCGACGAAAACGGCGAGCCGTCGCCCGGCACGCAAGTGCGCGCGATGCGCTACGTGATGCGCACCGGCGAGAAGACGCTGCAGGCCGCGGGATCGGATACGACCGACGATCGCGGCGTGTATCGCATCTACGGCCAGCCGCCGGGCGATTACATCGTGAGCGCGGTGCCGCGCAACGCCAACATCAACGATCTTCGTCAGACGGTGATGGCCGAAGTCGAATCGCTCCTGCAACAGGCGCAAGCGGCGAACGCGGTGCCCGGCGGACCGGGCGGCGCCAACAACGGCGGCGGCCGCGGCAACGGTCGCGGCGGCGCGCAGGGTCTCGGCGCGATCGGCAACAACATCGCTGGCGTCGGCCGCGGCCAGGCGTACATCGATCAAGCGAACGCGCTGCAGGCGCAGCTGCAACAGCAAGGCGATCAAGCGCCGAGCGTCGCGTACGCGCCGGTCTACTTCCCCGGCACGATCACCTCGACCGCCGCGACGACGCTGACGTTGGGAGTGGGTGAAGAGCGCGCCGGCGTGGATTTCCAGTTGCAGCTCGTGCCGACGGCGCGCATCGACGGCACGCTCACCAGCCCGACGGGATCGATTCCACCCGGCGTGCAGATTCAGATCATGCCCGCAGGTGAGAGCGGACAGCCCTTGGTCGGCATGAGCCTCAACGTGGCGCGTGCGGGCCAGGACGGCAAATTCTCGTTCACGAACATCACACCCGGGCAGTACACGATCTCCGCGCGCGCGACGATTCGCCGGCAGAATCAATCCGAGGAAGCGCTGACACAACAACAGCAGCAGAGTCAGCAGCCACAGAGCCAGCAGCAGAACAACGGCCGCGGCGGATTCGGACCGCGCGGCGGCGGACCCGGCGCGATCGCGCAGATCTTGTGGGCGTCAACCGACGTGACGGTCGCAGGCCAGAATCTGCCGGACGTCGTGCTCAACCTGCAGCCCGGGATGGCCGTCTCGGGCACCGTCAGCTTCCAAGGCAGCTCGCTCGCGCCGCCCACCGATCTCACGCGCGTCCGCGTGACGATTCAATCGCGCGGCTCGTCCAGCTCGGATATCGGCGGCATCCCCGCCGCAACCGTTGATGCGACCGGTCACTTCTCGATCACCGGCGTGCCGCCCGGTCATTACGTACTGCAAGGCGCGGCGCCCGTCGGTGGACAAGGCGGCGGTGGACGCGGCGGCGGCGCGGCGAATGCGATGACCACCGGCGGCAGCTGGGCGCTGAAGTCGGCAATCGTCGGCGGGCGCGACGTGCTCGACTTCCCGCTCGAGGTTCAGCCGAACAACGACGTCGGCGGCGCGGTACTCACGTTCACGGATCGCACGCAGCAACTGTCGGGCATGCTGCAGGACGCGAGCGGCCGGCCGACCTCTGACTACACCATCATTGTTTTTCCCGCCGACAAATCGTACTGGCTGCCGCAGTCGCGCCGCATCCAGTCGACACGCCCCGGCACCGACGGCCGGTACACCATCCGTGGCATCCCGCCGGGCGACTACCGCGTGATCGCCGTGACCGACGTCGACACCGGCGAGTGGTACGACCCTGAGTTTCTGGGTCAGCTGGTCGGAGCCGCCCTGCCAATCAGCCTCGCCGAAGGCGAGCAGAAGGTGCAGGACCTCCGAGTGGCCGGAGGCGGACAGTAGGTCGAATCCGCGGGGTTTTAACAATTTCTTTGCAGACTGACGACGGAATGCCGCGCAACATGTTGGCATGACGCTCATTCCCCACGTCACCCGTCGCCGCACGCTCCTCCTTGCGCTGTCGATCGCCGCGGTGGCCGCCGGCGTTTGCGAACGCGATCTCATCGCCCAGGTAATTGGTGGAGGCGGCGCTGGCGTGGGCGTGGGCCAAGCGGGCGGCGGCGTTCAAGTCACGACCCGCGTCATCAACAACGGCACGACCGTGGGCGGGCCCGACAGCGCGCCACCGGTCAGCATGGCGCCGTTTCAGCAGAACGGCACCGGGTTGATCGTCGGGCAGGTCATCGATGCCGATAGCGGCAAGCCCGTCTCGGGCGCGATCGTCGCGATTGGCGGCGCGAGCAGCGGTCCGTCTCCGGCCGGACGTGGCGTGCCGCTGATCAACGGCGCGCCCCTCAATCCCGGCGCGAACGCTGCCCTGCCTCCGCGCGTGCTGAGTGACGGCGACGGTCGCTTCGCGTTCAACAACTTGCCGAAGGGCTCGTACAACTTTACCGTCACCAAGTCCGGGTACGTCGACGGCGCGTACGGACGGCTGCGTCCGTCCGGCTCGTCGCAATCCCTCGATCTCGCCGACGGCGAGCGGCGCGGCGACGTGAAAGTGCGGATGTTCAAGTACGCCGCGATCGCGGGCACCGTGCTCGACGAGAGCAACGAGCCCGTCGTCGGCGCGCAAATTCGTGCGTATCGCCGCGGCCTCGTCGCCGGCCGCCGGGTACTCACGCCGGTGAACGCGACGGCGACCACCGACGATCGCGGCATGTACCGGCTCGGCACGCTCGTTCCTGGCGACTACGTCATCGCGGCGCCGGTGACGCAGACGAGCACGCCTGCGGCGTTCCAGTTTCAGGGCCCGCTCAATTCCGATCTCCTGTCCACGCTTTCCACGCCGAACGGCGGCTTCTCGATCAGCACGGGCGGCTCGCCCATCACGCCGGATGGAAGATTCCTGCTGCAGAACTCGGGCCGCACGCTCACACCGACGACGCCAGGGGCGCGGCCACTGGTGTATCCGACGACGTACTACCCGAACGTGGCGACGACGTCGCAAGCGATGGACGTGGCTGTGAAGTCAGGTGAGGAGCGCTCGGGCATCGACTTGCAGTTGCGGCTCGTGCCCGCGCTCAATATCACTGGACGCCTGATGGGACCCGACGGCGCTGAAGCGGGTTGGGGCGTCCATCTCGTGCCGGGCGACACGAGCGATCTCTCGTCCGATCCCGACGTCGCGACGTCAATCACCGATCAAGACGGCACGTTCATGTTCCTCGCCGTGCCGGCCGGGCAATACGTCATCCAGACCGTGCGGGTGCCGCGCCCGGCACCGGCGCCGGGCGGCAACGTCACGGTCTTGCAGACTGCCGGTGGCACGGCCGTGTTCGCGACTTCTCTGTCGACGACGAACGGCGTCGCGCCCGCACAGCCGCCGCTGCCCGTCGATCCGACGTTGTGGACGGCCACGCCGATCTCGCTGAACAACGACGACGTGAGCGATCTCACCGTGACGCTGCACAACGGCTACAAGGTGAGCGGCCGCGTGGAGTTCCAGGGCTCGGCCGAAAAACCATCGGCCGATCGGCTCGCGCAAATTCCGATCATGGTGGAACCTGCGGACGCGAAGCAGCGCCAGCAGTCGTACCCCGGGCGCGTGGACGCATCGGCGAATTTCACGACGCTCGAGATGTTGCCGGGCAAGTACCTCGTGCGTGTCGGCGGCTCGCCGCCGGGCTGGACCTTCAAGTCCGCGACGATTGGCGGCGTCGACGCGTCGGAGACGCCGATCGATCTCAGCGAGCGCGATCTCGCGGGCGTCGTCGTCACGTTCACGGATGTGCCGACGAGCCTGAGCGGTGTGGTCCGCGGCCAGGACGGAGTCGCGGACGACTCGTCGGCAGTCGTGGTCTTTCCCGCCGACAATCGATCGTGGATGGACTACGGTCTCAATCCGCGGCGAGTGCGCCTTGGGCGGACGAGCAAGACGGGCGCGTACTCGTTCGGAGCGCTGCCGCCGGGCGAGTACTACGTCGTCGCCTTCAGCGAGGAATTCGCGGGCGAGTGGCAGGATCCGCGCTTCCTCGATCAGTTGTCGCGCGTGGCGTCGCACGTCACGCTCGGTGACGGCGAGAAGCGAACGCAGGATCTCGCGCGCCAGGCGTCGAAGCCTGGCGGGGCGCCCGAGGCTGTGCCGACGATCGAATTCGGCGTCGCGTCCGGCTCCGGTCCGTTCGTCGCCGACGATGACGCGGAACAGACGCCGCCGAATCGCCAGACTCAAACGCAGAATCCGCCGCGCGATCCGAACAAGCCGGCGCCCGCGCCGACGCCGCAGGCCGCGCCGGCGCGCGACAACTCGTTACCGTCGACCGGCACCGGCGTCGTATCAGGCGTCGTCATGCTCGACGATGGGTCGCAGCAGCCGGTGCGGCACGCCCGCGTGACGCTGCGCAGTGTGGACGCGCGCGGCGAGCGCACGATCACGACCGACGATGGAGGACGCTTCGCGTTCGCGAATCTTCCTCAAGGCGCGTACAACCTCTCGGCCGCGAAAGCCGCGTACGTCACGGCGTTCTACGGGTCGAAACATCCTGGCCGCGGGCCTGGCACGCCGATCAGTTTGACGAACGATCATCCGCTCACGGATATCAAACTCTCGATGCCGCGCGGCGGGGTCATCACCGGACGAGTGTTCGACGACTTCGGCGGCGCGGTACCAAACGCGAACGTCCAAGTGATGCAGTACCGCACGTCGGGCGGGGAGCGCACGCTCGTGCCTGCGGGCGGCGGCCGTGTCTCAACAGATGATCGTGGGATCTATCGCGCGTACGGGCTGACGCCTGGCGCGTATGCCGTCAGCGTTCAGCCGCCGTCGATCAGCAACCAGGGCGTTGAGGTGCGGATGCTTTCGTCCACGGAAATGCAAGCCGCGCTCACCGCAGTGCAACAAGGCAATCACCCGGTCGGCGCGCCCGCTCCGGGATCAACCGTGAGTGCGACGAACCGTCCGGCCGATTCAGCGAGCGCAGCGACTGTGCCGGCGCAGGGAAAGCCAGTGGGCTATGCGACGCTCTACTATCCCGGCACGTGGTCGTCGACCGACGCGCAGACCGTCAGCGTCGCCGCCGGACAAGAGCTGTCGGGCATCGACATTCCGATGCACCTGTTGCCGACGTCGCGGCTTGAAGGCACGGTCGTCGGCACGGACGGACAACCAGTGCCGGGCGTGCAGTTGACGATGATCGCCGGATCTCAAATTCTGGGCGGAGGATCATTGACCTCGGTTCGGACGAACGCCGAGGGCAAGTTCTCGACGCAAAATATCGCGCCGGGGCACTACGTCCTGTTTGGGCGAGGGCCATCCGGGCCGCCGCCGGCTCCATCCGGGCCGCCGCCGGCTGGCCCCGCAGGCACACTGCCGTCGCCCCCACCTCCGCCTCCTCCGCCGCCGCCCGGTGGCGGCGGGATCAGCATCGGCGGACCGATTTTCGTGCGCGACTCTGCCACGAGCCGTCAGTACGTGCAGCAAGAGTTGGATTTCGCCGGCGAAGACATCACGGGCTTGACGCTCACGCTCCAGGAAGGCATGACGATCTCGGGAAAAGTCGTCTTCGACGGCCGCACGCTCGCGCCGCCGACCGATCTGAGCCGCATTCAGATTGGGATGGTGCCCGCGAGCCCGCGCGGCGTGATTCTGGGCATCTCACAGCCGCAGGTCGACGCATCGGGCACGTTCACGATGGCTGGCGTGACGCCTGGCCGCTATCGCTTGGTCGCGAACGTTCCGGGATCGACGCCAACGAGCGGCTGGCAGCTCAAGTCCGCGATCATCGACGGCCACGACACGCTTGACGATGCCCTCGACCTCAAGCCGGGACAGAACGTGAGCGGCGCCGTGCTCACCTTCACCGATCAAATGGGTGAACTCTCCGGGAAACTGATGGACAGCGACGGGAAGCCGGCGCCGGGGTACACGATTCTGCTGTTCTCGACGGATCGCGCGTTGTGGCCGACGGGATCGCGTCGCATCCAGCAGCCGATCCAACCGGCGAGTGACGGCAAGTACAGAGCGACAGGTCTTCCCGCCGGCGAGTACTACCTCGCGGCCGTCACCGATCTCGATCCGCAGGACTGGGGCGATCCGGCGTACATGGAGCAAGTGGCCGCGGCGGCGTTGAAGATCACGATCGCGGACGGGGAAAAGAAAACCCAGGACCTCAAAGTAAAGGGATCAAGTTAAAAGTTAGAAGCCAGAAGTTAGAAGTTTCGGAAGATCACGCGGTCACTCCGCACTTCTTACTTCTGGCTCCGAACTTCCTACTTCTGGCTCCGAACTTCTAACTTCTTCAAGCGCTTTCCACGCAACACGGTGAGCCACACGATCGTCGCGAGCACGAGCACGGCGGCCGCGAACGAACCCCCGAACAGCCAAATCGTGCGCGAGAGGATCGTCTCGCGCTCGAGCAGGACGTCGAGGTGCATGGGCTTGCCGGCGCGGCGATCGGCCAGCGTTTGTTCCCAGGTCAGGATGTTGCCGCGCTCGGGCGAGCCAGGCGTGTTGTCCGCGAGCAGCCGCACGTTGTGAAAGAGCACGCGGCTCGGCGCGTGCAGTTTGAAGGCGACGAGCTCGCTGCCGTCCCAGTTCACGTTGCCAGGATTGCCAGAGGCCGGCGCTCCAACCGTTTGCTCGAAGTGCAAGCCGCCCTCCACCGACTCCCAGCGGTACTGCGACCAGGCGAGCATGCCGCACTCGCTGAGCGTGGCGACATTGTCGGTGTCGATGCGGACTTGCACGAACCGCCGGCCGTCGCGGCGCCACGGCTGGCCGACGCGCACGACCTGGCAGCCGCTGCTCTCGAACGCTTTGCGGACCTCTTCTTGATCGATTCTCGCGCTCGGTGACGGATCCAGCTTCGCGCCGCGAAGCGCGACGAGCGCGGGGATCGACGCGTCGATGATCGCCGTCGCCGCGCCGCTCACTTCGAGATACACTTGTTCTTCGTACTCGTACTGCTTCCCGAGCGGATTGCTGCACGCGCCGATCGTCACGCTCGCCAGCGCGGCCGCGCTCGCCAGTACCGCCCGTCGAAGCATCGCGGTGAATGATATACTCACCGCCCTTCGAAGTTCCGAGTCGACACGTCCGATGCCCCGCCTGTTTCTCGTCGACGGCAGCTCACAGATGTATCGCGCGTATCACGCGATCCGCGGTCTGACCGGACCCGACGGACGATCGACCAACGCGGTGTACGGATTCGCGACGATGCTGCGCAAGCTGATCGCGGATCACTCGCCCGAGTACATCGCCGCGTCGTTCGATTTGCCGGGCCGCACGTTCCGCGACGAGATCGCCGCCGACTACAAGGCCAACCGATCGCCGATGCCGCCCGATCTCGCCGAACAGGTCCCGCTCGTCCGGGAAGCGTGCGAGGCGCTCGGCGTGCCGGTGCTGACATTCGATCGCTTCGAGGCCGACGATGTGATCGGCACGCTGGCGAAAGCGGCGCACGGTCAGGGCTTCGACGTCGCGATCGTCACTGGCGACAAGGATTTCTTCCAGCTCGTGAACGACGGGATCCGCGTCTACAACCCGCGCGACGAAGGCACGTGGTTCGACGCGGCCGGCGTCGTCGAAAAGTTCGGCGTGCGGCCCGATCAGGTGGTCGACGTGCTGGCGCTGATGGGCGACAGCATCGACAACATCAAGGGCGTGCCCGGCATCGGCGAAAAGGGCGCACGCGAGCTGATCGCCGCGCACGGATCGCTCGACGCCGTGCTTGCGGCGGCTCAATCGTTCACGCCCAAGCGGCGGGAAGCGCTGACCAACCACGCCGGCGATGCGCGCACGAGCCGCGAGCTGGCGCGCATTCGCACGGACGTGCCGGTCGTCTTCGAGGCCGGCGCCCTGAAGTACCGCGGTCCGTCGCAAGATCGCGCGTTCAAGCTCTTTTCGTCTCTGGGTTTTCGCACGCTCGTCGCCGAGTACGCGCCGACGGCTCAGACCTCATCGCGCGACTACTCCGTCGTCGGCTCGCTTGAAGAGGTTGACGCGCTCGGGGCCGAGATCCGCGCGGCTGGACGCGTCGGGATCGCGGCGATCTCGCCGGACGACTCCGCCGTGCGCGCGCACATCGTCGGCTGGGCCTTCTCAACGAAGACGGGACACGGCCGCTACATTCCGCTCGCGCACACGGGTCTGGCAGACACGCCGAATCTTCCCGCGCGCGAGGTGTTCGCGCGTCTCAAGGGCGCGCTCACCGATCCAGGCATTGCCAAGGTCGGGCACGATCTCAAATTCGCGTCGATGGCCGCCGCGCACGAGGGCGTGGAGATCGCGGGCATCGATTTCGACACGCAAATCGCGAGCTATCTCGTTGACGCCACGCGGTCGAGCCACGACCTCAACGGCCTGGCACTCGAGCGCGCGACCTATCGCGCCGTCAGCGACGAGGAGCTCGTGGGCCGCGGCGCCCGGGCCGCGACGCTCGATTCGCTGCCCCCGAGCGGTCTGGCGGTCTTCGCGGGCGAGCGCGCGGAGCTGCCGCTCGCGCTCGCGCCCGGCCTCGCCGCCGAGCTCGCGCAGGCTGGACTCGATTCGGTGTACTGCGATTATGAGCGCCCGCTGATTCCGGTCCTCGCGGCGATTGAAGAAGCGGGAATCAAAGTCGATACCGCAGCGCTCGCGACGCTCGGATCGACGATGCAGTCGGAGCTCGACGGTCTGGCGGCGCGCATCTACGGGCACGCCGGCGTGGAGTTCAACATCAACTCGCCGAAACAGCTCTCCGACGTGCTTTTCGATCGCGTCGGGCTCACGGCGGGCAAGAAGACCGGCAAGACCCGCGTCGTCTCGACCGCGCAGGACGTGCTCGAAGAGCTGGCGCTCACGCATGAGCTGCCCGGCCTCGTCCTCAAGTGGCGCAGCATTCAGAAACTGAAGGGCACGTACGTCGATGCGCTGCCGGCGCTCGTGAACCCGACGACCGGGCGCGTGCACACGACGTTCAATCAGGCGGTGGCGGCGACGGGACGACTGTCGAGCAGCGATCCGAACCTCCAGAACATTCCCATCCGCACGGAGCTCGGCCGCAAGATTCGTGCGGCGTTCACCGCCGAGCCCGGCCACGTGTTGATTTCCGCCGACTACTCGCAGATCGAGCTGCGCGTGCTCGCGCATCTTTCCGGCGACGCGGCGCTCGTCGACGCGTTCACGAAGGGAATCGACATCCACGATCAAACTGCCGAGCGCGTTTTTGGCAAGAACAGCGGTCTCGATCCGCACGAGCTGCGTCGGCGCGCGAAGATCATCAACTACGCGCTGCTCTACGGAAAAACCGCGTTCACGCTGTCGAAAGACATCGGCGTGCCGCAGCAGGCCGCTCAGGAGTTCATCGACGCGTACTTCGCGGGCTATCCCCGGGTACGCGCGTACATCGATCAGACGCTCGCCGAGGCGCGCGTCTCAGGCGTCGTGCGGACGATCACCGGCCGGCGCCGCCTCGTCCCCGAGCTTCAAAGTAAGAACGGCCAGGTGCGCGCGGCCGCGGAGCGCGAGACCGTGAACATGCCGGTTCAAGGCACGGCCGCCGACGTGCTCAAGAAGGCCATGATCGACGTCGCCGCGGCGCTTGCCGATCGGAATCGATCGCGCCACGAACCCAGCCGCATGATTCTCACGGTGCACGATGAGCTCTTGTTCGAAGCGCCTGAGGGCGAAGCGGGCAGTGTCGCTGAGCTCGTCCGCGACGTGATGGAGCGGGCGATGCCGCTTTCGGTGCCGCTCACCGTGGACGTCGGCATCGGCGCGAATTGGAACGAAGCTAAACCTTAAGTGAACGTCGCGAGTCAGTCGTCAGCGGTCGGAAGTGCGGACCTGGCGTATCATCACGGCGAACCTCCAGCCCCGAGGACGCCGTCATGAGACTCCGCATCGCCATCATCTCGTCGGTCATCATTGCCGTCGCCGGTTTGCGTGGCCAGGAGCCGTCGCCCGCGCCCGCCAAAGCGCGCGTCAACGTCGGCCGCTCGAAGGTCGCCACCAGGTACGGCATCGTCGCCGCCAGCCAGCCGCTGTCGGCGCAAGCCGGCGTGTCGATCCTCGAGCACGGCGGGAACGCCGTCGATGCGGCCATCGCCGCCAACGCCGTCGAAGGCGTCGTCGAGCCGCACTACAACGGCATTGGCGGCGATCTCTTCGTCATGTACTACGAAGCGAAGACCGGCAAGTTGTACGGCCTCAACTCCGGCGGCTGGGCGGCGTCAGGCGAAACGGCGGAGTTCCTCAGATCGAAGGGCCAGACGCGCATGCCGCAGAGCGGCGTGTACTCGATCACGGTGCCAGGCGCGGTGAAGGGCTGGGAGGTCTTGCGCTCGCGCTTCGGCACCATGCCGCTCGGCGACATACTCGCGCCCGCGATCAATTACGCCGACGAAGGGTTTCCGGTGAGCGACATCATCGCGGGCGAGTGGAATGGCGCGACGCGCAAGCTGTCGGCCGATCCCGCCGCGGCGGCGACGTTCCTGCCCGGCGGCCGCGCGCCGAAAGCGGGCGAGATCTTCAAGAATCCCGATCTCGCAGGCACGCTGCGCCTGATCGCCGAGAAAGGCCCGGCTGGATTCTACGAAGGCAAGACCGCCGACGCGATCCTCAAGATGGAGCGCGATCACGGCGGCACGATGACCGCAGAGGACCTCAAGGAGTACCAGCCAGAGTGGGTCGAGCCGATTTCGACGACCTATCGCGGCTGGACGGTGCACGAGCTGCCGCCGAACACGCAAGGCATCGCTGCGTTGATGATGCTCAACATCATGGAGCAGTACCCGCTCGGCGAGTACGGCCTGATGAGCACGAAGGCGATGCACGTGATGATCGAAGCGAAGAAGCTCGCCTACGCGGACATGTTGCGCTACGTCGCGGACCCGAAGTTCTCGAAGGTGCCAGTCCTGCCGATGCTGAGCAAGCCGCAAGGCAAGGCGCGCGCGGCGCTCATCGATCCCGCGAAGGCCGCGTGCTCGGTCGAGCCCTCGAAGTTCGACGGCCTCACCGACTCCGGCGGCGGTGACACGATCTATCTCTCCGTCATCGATCGCAACGGCAACATCGTCTCGCTAATTCAAAGTCTGTACTCGTCGTTCGGCAGCGGGCTCGTCGCGCCGGGCACCGGCGTGATGCTCCACAATCGCGGCGGTCTGTTCACGCTCGAGGACGGGCATCCGAACCAGATCGCGCCGCGCAAGCGACCGCTGCACACGATCATCCCGGCGTTCATGGAGAAGGATCAGATCAAAATCGGCTTCGGGATCATGGGCGGCTTCAATCAGGCGCAGGCGCACGCGCAGTTCGTGTCCGACATCGTCGACTTCGGCCTCGACGTGCAGGAAGCGCTCGAGGTCGGTCGGTTCACCAAAGGCACGTTCTCCGGATGCGACGTCGAGATCGAATCGCTCGTGCCCGAGAAGACACGCACGGAGCTCGCCGCGATGGGCCACCAGCTTCGAGTGATCCCGCCGCGCTCGGGTACGTTCGGGTACGGTCAAGCCGTGATGAGCAATGGCGAGGGCGTGCACTTCGCTGGCTCCGAGCCGAGACACGACGGCGAAGCGATTCCAGAACAACCGACGATCAAGAAACGGTGAAAGTCGGAAGGTCGAGAAGTCGGAAGGTCGAAAAGTTGACCAGATGAGATGGATTCGCGCCCTTGCCGTCGGCGGAATCACGGCGGTCCTCGCGTACATCTTCGCGGCCGTCGTCGGATCGATCGTCATGGGCTTCCGCGGTATGAGCGATTTCGAGGGCGAGCGATCGATGTTCGTCGCATTCGTCCTCGCGCCGGCCGGACTGCTCGTCGGACTGATCGTCGGCGTCGCGTTCGGTCAGCGGGCTGGTCAGGGCCCAGGGCACCTCTTCAAGCAGCTCGGCGTCGCCATCGTCACGAGCTGGGCGCTCATCGCGATCGTCGGCCTTGCCGGGTACACGACCGTTGATCGGCCGCCGACGGTTGACGGCAAACATCTCGAGGTCGCCTTCGAAGTCCGCATTCCCGCGTCGAGCACGCTTCCGGCCGATCTGAAGATCGACGCGTTCATGGTCAGCCTCACCGACGGCGATCGCGACGATCGCTTCGCGGACGTGCAGTTCGACGCGACGCGCACCGAGGACGGTGCGCGCGTGATTCCCGGCGCAGCCCGACTGTACACACACAGCAACGATCGGCAGCTGCTGGTGGGTACGGCGCCGTCGCAGATGTTCGATTTACCGCTGCCACCGACACCCATGCCATCAAACGGATGGAGCGACTGGCTGGCGCCGACGAGGTTCGCGGATTTGACGCCGATTCCTGACGCCGAGAAGTTTGCGCTCCGCTATCAAGTCAGATTCGCGAAGTGACGCAGCGCACGAATTGATACAGCGACGCGCGTGGCAGCGGGCCGCGGCCGTGGCGGAACATTAGTCTGCCTCCGGGCAGCCGACACTTCTGAGATCGACGGTCTTTCGGGCGATTCTTCGCGATCGACGCGCGGCCTCGCAGGTCGGATTCTTGCGATATCACGACCGCATGAAACTGCCCCTGCTTGCGACGATGCTGGGAGTGGCTGTCGCGGGATTTGCCGCCCCGGCCGCCGCCGACACGATCCATGTCGGCGACAACGTGAAGTTCGTCTCGTCGAGCGGCACGCTCGGGGGCGGCGCGTTCAGCGTCGATGACCTCGCCAACGGACCCGGCGTGGACTTCCTCACGTTCTGTCTGCAGCGCACGCAGCACATCGATTACTCGAACACGTTCCGGATCGGCAGCATCACGAACTACGCGGACGACTACTCCGGCAACGACCCCATCAGCGACGAAACGGCGTGGATCTACGCGGGCTTCCGCGCGGGCACGCTGAACGGATACAGCGTTGACGCCATCCAGGCGGCGATCTGGTACCTCGAAGGCGAGTGGACGTCCGACGTGGGTAATTCGGCCGCGCTGCGCGCCGCGGCGCACAACGCGGTGCTCGGCGGATACACGAACACGACCGTCGGCGTGATCAATCTCTTCTACCAGGACGGCACGCGCGCGCAGGATCAGCTCGTATTGACC
>CAYQRM010000104.1:0-3733 GCA_964419785.1 uncultured Solibacteraceae bacterium
TTAACTTGATCCCGCCAATTTCCAGGTGGCAGGCAACACTGCGGCCGCCGCGACGACTTTAATGACGTCAAGCGCGATGAACGGGATGAGGCCGCCGGTGAGTGCGGCGGGAAGCGAGTGCGTCACGCTGGCGGCGAGCCAGGAAACGCCACCAGTGAAAATCACCGCGAGCCCGATGAGCATCGCGGCCGCGGACGTCAGGTAGCGGCGGTCCCAGCCACGCTCGGCGAGCCAGCCCGTCACGAACGCCGCAATCGGATACGCCATCAGATACCCGCCCGTCGGACCGAGCAGGCGCGCCGCGCCGGGCGGCAGCGTCACCGACGGCGCGAACACCGGCAGACCGGCAATGCCGAGCGCGATGTACAACACTTGCGTCAGCGCGCCGAGCCTGGCGCCGAGCGCCGCGCCCGTGAGCAGCACGACGAGCGGCGTCAGCACGAACGGTACCGCGGTGAACGGCAGCGGCATCGTAAACTGAGCGGCGGCCGCCGTGAGCGACACGGCCAGCACCACGAGGCCCACGCGGATGGGCTGCGCCAGCGACGAGCGGCCGAGCGACACGCTCACGAATGATCCCGACGAGGCGTGAACAGGCATCACGCAGGATTCTAGTCAAATGCAAACAGCGCTGACAATCGCGGGCAGCGACTCGGGCGGCGGCGCGGGATTGCAGGCCGATCTGAAAACCTTCGCCGCACACGGCGTCTACGGGCTCACGGCCGTGACCGCCGTCACTGCGCAGAACTCGCTCGGCGTCACTGCCGTGCTGCCAATGCCGGCCGACCTCGTGACGAAACAGCTCGACGCGGTCGTCTCCGATTTCGGCGCGGCTGCGACCAAGATCGGCATGCTCGCCACGGCCGACATCGTCCGCGCCGTGGCACGCGCGATCGACGCCCATCGCCTCCAGAACGTCGTCCTCGACACCGTCATGATCGCCAAAGGAGGCGCGCTCCTCGTCGATGACGACGCGGTGTCAGTGATGCGCGACCAGCTGCTGCCACTCGCGACCGTCATCACCCCGAACATTCCAGAAGCCGAGCGGCTGACCGGACGCCGGATTTCATCGGTCGCCGACATGCGCGACGCCGCACGCGCGCTGATTTCCGCCGGCGCGAAAAATGTCGTCGTCAAGGGCGGTCATCTCGACGGTCCAGCCGTCGATGTCTTCGACGATGGCCAGACGATGACAGAGCTCGCGGCGGATCGAGTGCCGGGCGGTCACACGCACGGCACCGGCTGCACGTTTTCATCTGCCATCGCCGCGCGCCTCGCCCTTGGCGACGCGCTGCCCGTGGCGATCGAGCGCGCCAAGACATACGTCACCCGCGCGATCGCGCACGCACCCCACCTCGGCCACGGTCACGGTCCGGTCCAGCACTTCCCAACGACCCGATGACCCAAGTGGCCCAACGACCCAATGGTCCACTGACCCAGTGCCCACTGGTCCAACGGCCCAAGATCGCCGGGTATACTCAAGAGATGCGCTTCGCCATTACGCCCAGCGTCCTGGCGCTCGACGCGCTGGTACGCGAGGTCGAGGGCGACGCGCAGAGCCGCGGCGAGGGTTGCGGCGGTCTCTGCACGTTTCTGGGCGTCGTTCGCGCCACGCACAAAGGCCGGCGCGTGCGGTATCTCGAGTACGAAGCGTTCGAGCCGCTGGCCATGAACGTGTTCCGGCAGATCGAAGCCGAGATCGCGCGCGAGTGGCCGCACACAGTGATGGCGATTCACCATCGAGTTGGCCGGCTCGAGATCGGCGACGCCAGCGTCGCGATCGTCGCGGGCGCCGCGCATCGCGCCGAAGGGTTTCAAGCGTGCCGGTACGCGATCGAGCGCGTCAAACAGGTCGCGCCGGTGTGGAAGCACGAGTTCTTTGAGGACGGCGACGCGTGGGTCGAGGGCGCGGTCGCCGATCCGAACGACGAGTTTGCGCGACAGGAGGCGCGGAAGCGGGCATGCGCGTAACGGTTCGAGTCTTCGCGCAGCTTCGCGATGCCGCGGGCCTTGGCGTCTGGGAGACCGATGTCACGCCCGGCGCCGTCGTCGGGGACGTGTGGCGCGACGCGGCCAGGCGTCATCCAGGAATCGCGCCGTTCGAGAGAGCGATCTCGTGCGCCGTCAACGCGAGCTTCGCGCGCATGACGCAGCCGGTGGCCGACGGCGACGACATCGCGTTCCTGCCGCCGGTCTCCGGCGGCTGATGCCCGTCCGATCGAGGACCGTTCACGCCCGATGACACCCCAAGCTGCGGAGAAACTGAAGGCGGCCGAGACCCGCCACGAGGACCTGATGCGCCTGGTCGCCGACCCGGCGGTCCAGTCGAATCAGACGGCGTATCGCACGCACGCGAAGGCTTTGTCCGACCTGCAACCGCTCGTCGACAAGTACCTCGAGTACAAGCGCGTGGAGGACGAGCTCACGCAGGCGCGCGAGGTCGCGGCCTCCGGCGACGCGGAGCTCAAGGCGCTCGCGCAGGAAGAGATCGCGGGCCTGCAGTCGAAGCTGGCGGCGCTCGACGAAGCGCTGCGCGTGCTGCTCATCCCCAAAGACCCCAACGACGACCGCAACATCGTCCTCGAAATCCGCGGCGGCGCCGGCGGCGACGAAGCGGCGTTGTTTGCGTCGGATCTCTTCCGCATGTACTCGCGCTACGCCGAGCGTCGCGGCTGGAAGGTCGACGTCCTGTCGCTCAGCGAGACGGGCGTCGGCGGCATCAAGGAAGTGATTGCGACGATCGAGGGCAAAGGCGTCTACGGGCGCTTCAAATTCGAGAGCGGCGTGCATCGCGTCCAGCGCGTGCCGGCGACCGAAGCCAGCGGACGCATTCACACGTCGACGGCGACCGTCGCCGTGCTGCCCGAAGCCGAAGAAGTCGACGTCGTGATCGATCCGAAAGACCTTCGCGTCGATACGTTCTGCTCGAGCGGCCCCGGCGGCCAGAGCGTGAACACCACGTACTCGGCCGTACGCATCACGCACCTGCCGACCGGCCTCGTCGTGTCACAGCAGGACGAGAAATCGCAGGTCAAGAACCGTGCGAAGGCGTTGAAGGTGCTGCGATCGCGCCTCTACGATATCGAGATGCGCAAGCAGCAGGAGGCCATCGCGAGCGAGCGCAAGGGCCAGGTCGGCACGGGCGACCGTTCGGAGCGCAGCCGGACGTACAACTTCAAAGAGAACCGGATCACCGATCACCGCATCAACTTCACGATGCACCAGCTCACCGATGCGCTCGACGGCGAGCTCGACCCGATCATCGACGAGCTCGTGGCCCGTTCGCAGGAGCAGTGACGCTCGCCGAGTGGCTGGCCGAGGCGAGCCGGCAGCTGACGCGCGCCGGCCGCAACGAGCGCGAGAGCCGTCAGGATCTCGCGGCGCTCGCGCGGTGGCAGCTCGGCTGGACGTCGGCCGAATGGCTCGCGCGGCAGCGCGACGATGCGCCCGCGGAGTTTGCCGAGACCATCGCCCCGCTCGTCGCGCGACGCGCGCGTGGCGAGCCGGTCTCGTATCTCACCGGCGAGCGGGAGTTCTACGGGCGCACGTTTCGTGTCACGCCCGCCGTACTCATTCCTCGTCCCGAAACGGAGCTCGTCGTCTCTGAAGCGCTCGCCTGCCTGCGGCGCGAGCCCAGCGCGTCCGGCCCGCCCCTTGTCGTCGACATCGGCACCGGCAGCGGGTGCATTGCGGTCACGATTGCGCTCGAGCATCCTGCCGCGCGAATCACCGC
>CAYQRM010000105.1:0-2882 GCA_964419785.1 uncultured Solibacteraceae bacterium
CCAAGCGAGGCGTTCTTGCCGCCGACACACGGGACGTCCTTCAGCGAGATCTCGCCGAAATCGAGCACATGTTGCGTGGCCATGAACTCTGAGAAAGCAATGATCTTGCCGCTCATTTCGCGCTGTCGAATGGTGCCGAAAGAGGCACACTGCCGACGGTTGCGGGAATTTCCCGGTAGGGCCGAGGGATCCCGCGCGCGGCATGACCCCGGTTCCTGCTACATGGCCGCGCGGCGCACGTGAAGAAAGCCGTTCTCGAGCAAGAGCCGCCGGGTGAGGCGCGGCGATCCGAGCAGCACGCGTGAGGCGATCGCCGCCAGCCAGTCCGGGACGCGGGTGACGGCACTGGCCCGGTCTCGTCCGCCGAACCGACCCTGGATGCGGTCCTGGTAGGCAGCGAGCCGGTCGCGCGAGTAGTTTTGGGCGGCCGCGAGAATCGCCTCGGCGGCCATCAGCCCCGATTCCACGGCAGCCAGAATGCCCTCCCCGCTCGGGGCGAGCGCGACCCCAGCCGAGTCACCGGCCAGCAGCAGACCCGAATCGTAGACCTGGCGCGTCGACGCCCGGCCCAGGAGGTAAGCGTGGCCCTTCCAACCGCCAGCCGCGGCGTCAAGGATCACGCCCCGCTCGCGCAACTGCGCGGCGAACTGCCTCACACGTGCAGGGAACTCGGACTGACTCAAGTGGCCCGCGCCGATGTTCAGGTAGTTCCCCTTCCGCACGCACCAGCCATAGCCGAGCAAGTCCGGCCAGAAGAACAGTTCCGGCCATTCCCCACTCACCCGACAGCTGGCGCCATCTCTGTCGTCGAGTCGAAACTCGATCTCCTGAGCGACGATGACGTCTTCGTGTCGAGTGCCGGCGTTGATTCGATGCGCGATCGGACAGAAGTGACCGCCGGCGCCGACGATCACCGGCGCCCTGAGGACGTCGTTCGCTACCCACTCATCGCCATCACGGCGCAGTGAAAACAGCGGTCGGCCCAGGACCAGTCGCGCGCCGGATCGCCGGAGCAGGTAGTCGTCGAACTCGACGCGTCGAATGCCATAGCTGATCGTGTGGTGGAAATCCGTCAGGAGCAGATCGCCACCTATCGGCCCGGTCTTGAATCCCGCAAAGGTCTGGACCGTTCGGCTGACGGCATACTCCGCGAGGTCGAGCTCCAGCGTGCGAACGACGGCCGGAGTGATCCAGCCCGTACACACTTTGTCTCGCGGGAAGCTGGCCTTGTCCAGAATCACGACGTCGCAGCCCGCGCGAACCAGGCGATGCGCGCAGCTCGATCCTGCGGGCCCGCCGCCGACCACGATCACGTCACATCGGTCCATAGCTGTCCGGTTCGTAGAGCGCGCGTCTCGTCCACGGCTCCACGGCGTCCGACGCGCGGCCAAAGGTCACCTGGAACAGTTGAAGATCGCCGGTCGTGAAGCCGGCCTGCGCGCTTGCAAGATACAGTCGCCACGTACGCACGAACGCGTCGTCGAACATCAAGCGGATCGGTTCGACATGGCGTTCGAATCGTTCGAGCCAATGCTTGAGCGTCAACGCGTAATGTCTTCGCAGGTTCTCGATGTCGAACACGGACACGTTTGCTGGTTCGAACACGCGAGGCAGCACCTCGCCGAGTGTGGGTGCGTAGGCGCCGGGAAAGATGTGGCGCGCGATCCAGGAATTGAATTCCATGGGCGCGTTCCGTCCGATGAAATGCAAGAGTCCCCGGCCGTGATTCGGATCGAGGACGCGATCGATGACGCCGCCGAGGTCCGCGTAGTGAGCCGGACCGACGTGCTCGAGCATGCCCACGGAGACGAAGGCATCGCAGCGGCCCTCGATGGTCCGGTAGTCGCCGTCGACGAACGTGACCCGATCTGAGAGCCCCTCGCGCGCTGCGCGGTCGCGCGCATAGCGGAGTTGCTCGTCGGAGACGTTGAACGCGCGGACGGTCACGTCGTAGTGCTTGGCCATGTACAGAGCGAGTGCCCCCCACCCGCAACCGGCTTCAATCACTCGGTCGCCGGCGCGCAAACGCAGTTTGCGGCACACGTACTCCAGCTTCGCGCGCTGGGCGTCTTCGAGCGTGACATCGGGATGGTCGAAGTACGCGCACGTGTAGACCATCGCGTCATCCAGCCACAGTCGATAAAACTCGTTTCCCAGGTCGTAATGCTGATGGACGTTTTCTCTCGCCGCCGCCGTCGTGGCGGCTGCGCGACGCATCGGCGATTCGAGCGGTCGCCCGGCGAGCGCTTTGTTCACGGCTTCCAGCAGGCAGACGAGATCGCCTTTCACGACGAGCCGTCCTGCCGAATAGGCCTCGCCAAATTCCAACGCGGGCCGCCGCAAGAGCCTGAGGAGGGTTCCGCGATCTTTGATGAGCACAGTAGCCACGCGCGGCAGAGCCGGATCGATGGCGCTCTTGTTCCACAACTCGAGCCTCACTGGCGCCCCGTGCAGGAACGTGGCGAGCCTCGAGAGACACCAGTCATCGAAGAACCCCGGCGCAAGACCCGCTGTTGTCGAAGGGACGGAATCCATTCGGGTTTGCATATGAGTGAGCCTCACGAGCGGTCCCGATTGGTTGCCGCTCGGGTCGTCTTCCCAGTTGCAAGCCATGTACCCTCATCGGGCACGGGGGCCAGGACCGGCTGACGCGCCTTGTGCAGGTTGGCGACTGTGGAAATTTCGCCCCACTGCGGGCCTTTTCGCAGTCGCACGGACCCGTCCCAGCTTGACGATTGATCGCAAGCGCCAGGAACCGCCAAACCTACTCGAAATCCGGGTCTGGGGTACAGAGCAGGTACAGTGCAAGGCTCGGCTGAAACCTCACTGGCGAGCGCGATTGCAGTCGTGACTCGAGTGCCGAGTCGCAGCGGCCGCCCCTC
>CAYQRM010000106.1:0-2312 GCA_964419785.1 uncultured Solibacteraceae bacterium
GCCGCGGCGCGCAACGTAAGCCGGTGCAGCGTAGAGACTGCTCGTGAACGAAGCGATGCGGCGCGCCGCGAGCGTTGCATCGTCGCGCAATTCGCCCATGCGGACCGCCACATCGAAATTCTCGGCGATCAGATCCACGAACCGCGACGAGAGATCGACCTCGAGGGTCACGGCCGGATGCTTGAGCACGAACTCCGCGAGCATCGGCGCGAGCACGAGGTTCCCCATGTCGCTCGGCATCGTCACGCGCAACCGACCGCTCGGTTGCACCTGACGGTGCTGCGCGAGCGATTCCGCGGCGGCCACATCCTCGGCCACGTGGTGGGCGTGCTCGAGCACGGCGCGCCCGAAATCGGTCACGGTGAGCTTGCGCGTCGTGCGCCTCAGGAGCTGCTCGCCCAGCTGTGTTTCCAGGGCCGCGACGCGGCGCGAAACCGTCGACTTCGGGGCGCCGAGGCGATCGGCAGCGCGCGAGAAGCTTCCCTCGTCCACCACGCGCGCGAAGAGGACGAGATCGTTCGGTTCGAGGTTCATGGTCGCGGTCCTTTGGAGTTGACCCGTTTCAGGCCGCTTTGAGGCCGGCCTGGATTGTTGCTCGGGTGGAACAATGTTATCCATTTCGAGGGCTTCTGTCCCAGGTAAGCAACAAATATATTGGCTCCGTAGATTCAACTCAACCCCATGGAGCCAACCATGAATGTCCTGCAAATCAACTCCAGCGCCCGGCGCGAAGCCTCGCACTCGACCCGTCTGGCGAATCGAATCGTCCAGCGCCTGCGCGACGCTGACCCCGACGCGACGCTTGCCGTACGCGATCTCGGCCTCGAACCCCATCCGGTCCTTGACGAAGCCGCTCTGGGTGCCCTTTTTACCCCGGCCTCGCAACGCACGCCCGAGCAGGCTGCTCGCGTCGCGCTCGACGATGCGCTGATCGCGGAGATCCAGGCGGCCGATGTCGTCGTGCTGGGCGTGCCGATGTACAACTTCGGCGTGCCCGCGTCGCTCAAGAACTGGATCGATGCCATTACCCGAGTCGGCGTGACCTTCCGTTATACGGAGAAGGGTCCGGAAGGGCTGCTCAAGGGCAAGAAGGTGTACGTGGCGCTGACCCGAGGCGGCAAGTATCGCAACACGCCAGCGGACACCCAGGTGCCGTATCTGAAGATCGTGTTCAGCTTCCTTGGCCTGACCGATGTCGCGTTCGTGTACGCGGAAGGCCTCAACATGGGCGCGGACGCCGAACAAATGGCGATCAACTCGGCCTACCAGGAAATCGAAGAAGCCGTGCATCCGCTGGAGTCTGCGAAGGCTCAAGTCGAGACCGCCGAACTGGAGCTCGCGTAGCGAGCCCCGACCGCAACTTCTAACTTTTTCTTACATTCCAGGAGTCATCACATGAGCACATCGACCGTCAATGTCCAACCTGCGGTAGCAGCCGCGGCGCGCGTGTTGCTTGCGGCGCTCTTCCTGATCAGCGGTGTCCAGAAGCTGTTCGTGCCCACCATGATCCAGGGCTACATCGCGTCAGTAGGACTGCCCTTCCCATCGCTGGTCTACGCCATCACCGTCGTGATTGAAATCGGCGCCGGAACCTTGCTGCTCGTCGGCTTTCGGACGCGCCTGATGGCCTGGGTCCTTGCGGCATTCACCGTCGCGGCCGCGGTCCTCTTTCACCGCGCCCTCGGAGATCCGAACCAGTTCGTTCACTTCCTGAAGAACTTGGCCATCGCGGGCGGGTTGCTTCACGTCGCCGCCGTCGGCGCCGGTGCGTTCAGTCTGGACGGCTACACGCTGGAAGGCCGTCGCTCGCCGGCGTAGTGGTTCGAGGCGAAGCGTCGCTCCTGCGGCCGCCTCCCGCCTTCAGGAGCCGAAGGTTGTGAGCCGTTTCGTCGGATGTCCCATATCGGCGCTCGTTTTGCCCCGTTGGAACAGGGGACCTGAAGTCAGTTCGCCGAAGAACAACGTATCAACACACGGACCGCGTGATTAGCCGGCCGTGCTCGAATGGATATTTCGGCGACGGTCCGCGACTTTGTTGATCTCGCGCAAAAAGCCCTGCTTCGCGCCGGCGTACCTTCCAAGAAGAGCTGAAGGTCATCGCCGACCGTTTGCCCGCGGCGCCGGGTTGAAGGTCCGCGCCTTCGGAGAGGCGACGTTGAATTCGGCCGAAGCCGAACAGGCTAACAAGGAAGGCGAACCGAAAGACATGAAGGCGCTTGTCCTGACTTCGCCGGGAGCGTTCGCTGTCCAAGACGTCCCGGTTCCCAAACCGGCTCCGCACGAAGTCCTGTGCCGCATCCGCGGAGTCGCGA
>CAYQRM010000107.1:0-1665 GCA_964419785.1 uncultured Solibacteraceae bacterium
GGGAAGTTGGTGGACGGCGCGAGGCTCGAACTCGCGGCCTCCGCGTTGCGAACGCGGCGCTCTCCCAGCTGAGCTAGCCGCCCACTAAACGTTTGAGTCTAGCATGGCCAGCCGCGCCGTTGCGCAGCGGGTGTACCGGCCGAATACACTACCCATCATGACAATTCGGCGCATTGGAGTGCTGACGGGCGGCGGTGACGCACCCGGATTGAATGCAGTCATTCGGGCGGTCGTCAAAGCGGCCGCCAATGCCCACATCGAGTGCCTCGGCCTCGAGGACAGCTTCGACGGCTTGATCTTCCCGGAGCGATCGCGCGTGATTACGCCGCGCGAGGTGACCGGCATCCTGCGCGTCGGCGGCACGATCCTCGGCACGACCAATCGCGGCAACCCGTTTTCGTATCCGGTCACGACACCCGACGGATCGGCCGACTACTCGACCCGCTGCGTCGAGAATATCCGCACGCTCGGGCTCGACGCGATCATCGCGATCGGCGGCGACGGCACGCTCGCCATCGCGCACGAGTTTCACAAGCGCGGCGTGCCGATCGTGAGCGTTCCAAAGACCATCGACAACGACATGGTCGAGACGACGATGACGTTCGGGTTCGATTCGGCGGTGGCCTTTGCCACCGAGGCGATCGATCGATTGCACACGACGGCCGAGGCGCACCACCGCGTGATGGTCGTCGAGGTGATGGGACGCTACGCCGGATGGATCGCGCTCTACGCGGGCCTCGCGGGCGGCGCGGACGCCGTGCTCATTCCGGAAATTCCGTTCGACCTCGACAAAGTCGCGCAGCGCGTCCGCGCGCGCGAACAATGGGGCGCGCGGTTCAGCATCGTCGTCGCGGCCGAGGGCGCGGTGCCCGTGGGGGGGACGCGAACGGTGGTGGCCGTCGGCACGGCGCATCGGCTCGAGCGGCTTGGCGGCATCGGCGAGCTCGTCGCGCGCGACCTCGAGCAGCTGACGGGTAAGGAAGCGCGACACGTCGTGCTCGGACACCTCCAGCGCGGCGGCCCGCCGTCGTCGTACGACCGCATGCTCGCGACGCGATTCGGCAGCTTCGCGGTCGAGCTCGTGCAGGCGGGGCAGTTCGGTGTGATGACGGCGCTCCATTCGCCCGACATCGTCGCCGTCCCGCTGGAAAATGTCGTTGGCCGCACGCGCACGGTGCCGACCAACAGCGATGTCATGCGCGCGGCGCGGAGCGTCGGGATCTCGTTCGGCGACTGAGCACGCCGCTATCGCTGCTTTTCGATCACAGATGCGATGTGACGAGCGCACGCGCGCGCTCGATGTCCTGCTCGTGTCCAAGCGCGACCATTTGCAGTAGCCGCGCCTTGGCGCCTGACAGATCGCCGGCGAGGACCGCGCCGATCTTCGAGAGGTGCAGCCCGCCGCCGTCGTAGCCGTAGCGCGGCGCGACGCGGCCCGAGAGCGACCGTGAGGAGATCGTGACGATGAGCCCCGCAGCGACGGCGTCGGCGAGCGCTGGGACGATCGCCGGCGGCACGTTGCCGCGACCGAAACCAATCACCGCGAGCCCTCGCGCGCCGTGGGTCGTCGCGGCGCGGACGAGATAATCGCTCATACCCGTGTAGGCCTGCACGAGCTCGACACGCGTTTCGATGCGACGCACGCGCACGCCCGGCTCGGCTGCG
>CAYQRM010000108.1:0-6488 GCA_964419785.1 uncultured Solibacteraceae bacterium
GGTGCAGTTCGGTCGGTGAAGCGCCGCCTTGGTCCCACCACCGAGCCGCCGGACACAGGTACGTACGTCGCCGGGTACAATGAGCCGCCATGACCCTCGCCCCGGGCAGTCGGCTCGGGCCGTACGAGATCCTCTCGCTCATCGGCGCGGGCGGGATGGGCGAGGTCTACGAGGCCAAGGACGCGCGGCTCGGCCGGCGCGTCGCGCTCAAAGTGCTGCCCGCGGCCGAAACCGCCGACGAACGATCGCGCGAGCGGCTGATGCAGGAGGCGCGCGCCGCCGCGCAGCTCGATCATCCGCACATCTGCACCGTTTACGAAGTCGGCGAGCAGGACGGCCACGCCTTTATCGCCATGCAGCTCGTCGAGGGCGAGACACTCGATCGGCGGATGCGGCGCGGGCCGTTAACGATCGCGACGATCGTCGGCATCGCGCGCCAGGTCGCCGAGGCACTCGCGGCCGCGCACGGGCGCGGGATCGTGCATCGAGACATCAAGCCGCAGAACGTCATGGTTTCGTCCGGCGATTACGTGCGCGTGCTCGACTTCGGCCTGGCGAAATCGATGGAGCCGGCCAAAGACAGTCAAGACACCGTGCGACGTCTCACGGCGACGGGCCTGGTCGCGGGCACGGTGCCGTATATGTCGCCCGAGCAGCTGCGCGGCGAGCCTGTTGACGCGCGGTCGGACATCTTCAGCTTCGGGACATTGTTGTATGAGATGGCGACGCGAGCGCATCCGTTCGCGGGCGGGAATTCGGCGGACACGACGTCGGCGATCCTCTCGCGCGATCCCGTCAGCGCCGACTTCCCTGCCCCGCCCGAGCTTCGGCGCATCGTCCGCAAATGTCTCGAGAAGGATCGCAACCGTCGCTATCAGAGCACGCGCGATCTCGTCGTCGATCTCGATCACTTCTCGCGTGACGACGTGGCGCCGCAGCCGGTCGCGCCGGCTCGCCGCGTGCCCTGGACGGCGATTGGCGTCGCGACGGCGATCCTCGTGGCTGCTGGGTCGCTCGTCCTCTGGCTGACGAGCAGCGGCCGGTCGATCGCAACGTCGGGATCGCCGGTCGTCGTGCAGCTCACGGATTTCGCCGATTCGGCGGTATCGCCCAGCCTTTCGCCTGACGGCCGCATGGTGACGTTCATTCGCGACAGTCAGCACTTTCTGGGCCAGGGACAGATCTACGTGAAGACGTTGCCCAACGGTGAACCGCTGCAGCTGACCAACGACCCGCGGGCGAAGTACGGCCCGACGTTCTCGCTCGACGGCCAACGCGTCGCGTTCACGATGTTCGGCGACGGCTTCGAAACATGGACCGTGCCCGTCACGGGCGGCGCGCCGCCAACGCGGCTGCTGCCGAACGCCGCGGGCCTCGCGTGGATCGACGACCGCCGCGTCGTGTTTTCGGAAGTGCAGCCCGGGTCGACGCTGCACATGGGCATTGTCACGGCCACCGAGGCGCGCGCCGACGCACGATTAATCTACCTGCCCGCGCACGACCGTGCGATGGCGCACTATTCGTACCCCTCACCCGATCGAAAGTCGCTGCTCGTCGTAGAAATGAACAGAACAGGGCGCTTCGATCCCTGCCGCCTCCTGCCGTTCGACGGCAGCTCGACCGGCCAACAGGTTGGACCCTCGGGAGAGTGCCTGCTGGCGAGCTGGTCGCCCGACGGCCGCACGATGTTCTTCAGCGCGGAGGTCGCGGGCGCGCGGCATCTTTGGCGGCAAGCCTTTCCGAACGGCGCCGTGGAGCGAATCGACCTTGGCGGCGCGACCGAGGAAGAGGGTGTCGCAATCGACCCCAAGGGGGAATGGCTGATCACGTCAATCGGCCGCCGTCAGAGCTCGCTCTGGCTGCATCGGCCGGATGGCGACGTGCCGCTCTCGCCGGAGGGCGAGCAATTTCTCCAGCCGATCACCTCTGCCGACGGCACGCGGTTGTACTTTCTGTCGCGCCGATCGGCGGGCCAGCCATTGGAGCTGAAGCGGATGGATATCGCTTCGCGCCGGCTCGAGTCGCTGGTGCCGGATCATGAAGTGATCGATTACGACGTCTCGCCCGACGAGCGGACGATCGCATTTACGACGCCTGGACGCAACGGCCTGGACGTGTGGGTCGCATCGATCGATCGCAGCAGCGCGCCGCGGCTCGTGGTGGCCAACGCGTCGGACGTCCATTTCGGCGCCCAAGACGATCTCGTGTTCGTCGTGCGCGAGGGCACGTCGAACTATCTCGATCGCATTGGCCTCAACGGCACCGGCCGAACGCGGATCGATTCGACGCCGATCCAAGATGCGGGCGCGCTATCGGCCGACCGGCGCTGGGCAATCGAGGTGACCGGCCCGTTTGCCTTCCGCGCGTTTCCCGTCTACGGCGGTGCGGCGCCAAGGGCGATCTGCGCCGACAGCTGCAGTCTGCGCTGGTCGCGGAACGGTCAGTGGCTCTACGTCACGTGGAGTCGGAGTGACACCAGGGAGCGCGCGGCGGCGATCCCGCTTCGCTCCGGCGAAGTGTTTCCGCCATCGCCTCCAGGCACGGACGATCCGCTCGGGGCCTGGCTCAAGCTGCCCGGCGTGCGGCCGCTCGATAGCCCGGACGTTTCACCCGGGCCCGACCCGTCGACCTACGTGTTTCGCAAGACGACTCAACTGACGAATCTCTTTCGTGTGCCGATCGGACGTCAGTGATGGGTCGGCTCGGACCGGTGGTCACGTGCGTGGCGGCGCTGAGCCTCGTGGGTTCGATCGACGCCGCACAGGAGCATAGCGCGGGACAGTTGCTGCGATTGCAGGTGGGCGGCCGCGCGCGCGAGGCGCTGGTCTTCGCGCCGACGGCGAAGGCCGCGAACGGGCTTGTCCCGGTCATCCTTGATCGACTACGACGACGCCGGTTCGCGTCGTCACGCATCCGGGCGGGCATCTGTTCCCGCCGTTCGCGACGGACGCGATCGTTACGTTTTTCAAGAACCACGCGCGCATGGTCGTGCAATAGCGCGGCTACTGCAGCACCTTGAACGGATCGATCGGCGTGCCCTGCCACCAGTGCTTCTCTGCCGTGAGCTTGAAGATCGCGAAGTGCAGGTGGGGCGTCTCGGGCGGAGCGTTTCCCGACGTCCCTACGTATCCGATGATCTGCCCGCGCGTCACGGCCATGTGCTCGCGTAGCCCAGGCGCATACCGCTCGAGGTGAGCGTAGTAGTACGCGTACGTCGTGGTCGGATCGAACTGGTAGATCGTCAGCCCGCCGAGCTGGCTCGTAAAGAGCTTCTCGATCGTTCCGTCCTCGACCGCATGAATGGGCGTGTTGCGTGGCGCCATGATGTCCAGCGCCTCGTGCTCACGCGTCTTGTCGCGCGCTTCGCGAAATGAGTCGCGGAGCTCCGACGGCCGCACGGTCGAGATGGGAATCATGAGATGTCGCGCGCGGAGATCGGCCACGTCGCGCGCGTCGGCTTGTGCTGTCACGGCGGCGATCGCGCATGAGAGCACGACGCCCGACAGCGGGACCTTCACGGTTCGAAGATCACGGGCGTCCCGGTCTTCACGAGACTCGCAAGACGCCACGCGTCCCAATTCGTCAGCCGCACGCAGCCGTGAGACATCGAGTGCCCGATGAGCGATGGCTCCGGCGTTCCGTGCAGTCCGTAGTGTTCTTTGCTGATGTCGATCCAGACGATGCCGACCGGGTTGTTCGGCCCGGCGGCGATCGTCGCGTTGCTTTGCGTGTCGTCCGCGTCCCAGAACAGATCGGGGTTGTAGTGGAACGTCGGATGACGTTCGACGCCCTTGACCGTCCAATGCCCGATGGGCAGCGGATCGTGGGTGCTCCCGCTCGTCACGGGCGCGTAGAACAGCACTCGACCCTGGGCGTCGTACGCCGTCGCCGAACTGTGGCTCTTGGAGACGACGACTTTGGCCGCACGGATCGGCGGCGCCGCGCTCTCATCGAGCACGCGCACGTTCGGTACCTGGATCTCCGCGCCTTCCTCGAGCCCGACGCCCGGGTTCAGCGCCTTCAACAAGGCCGGCGAGACGTGGAACCGTTCGGCGAGTTCCTCATCGACTGATCGGTAGTCGAGCGACGGCAGCGCCCCTTGCGCCATCAGGTCATCTGGAATGTCCGGCGTGAACGGCCCGCTGACGTCGGCGTTGGTGATCGTGTACGTCGTAAGCGCCGGCGCTTCGTCCCGCGCCAGCTCGCGCGAGACGGTGGCGGCGTCACCGGACCGCAGATGATGCGAGGCGGCGAAGGCGTCGATCGCGCGCGTGGTGTTCACGCCACGATGTCCGTCGATCTCGCCCGGCGAGAAACCCGCGCGATCGAGCCGCACTTGGAGCTCGAGGACCGGGTTCTGACGTGAATCGGCCCTGACCGATCGGGCGGCCGGCCAAACGAATCCGGCGATCAGCAGCCACGCGATTCGTGTCGTCAATACCACGCGCACATCCCAGGCTGGTCATGTGCAAAATGGCTGCCGAGCCGTCGTCGGAGGCGGAGCCCGACGAACGGCAATGCGCTGCACACATTGCGTGCTCGAGTGCCGGAGATAGGTCGACGCGGCGTTCAGTTCGATCCGGTCTGCACGCCAAGGGCGGTGGCAATGCCCGTGCGCAGGGCTTCGTCACCGTTGAGCCACGTCATCTGCGTCGTGTGGTTCGCGCGCATCAGGGCAATTGCCGCGGCCGCGGCCGGCGCCGGCAGCATTTTCTTCAGGTACGGCACGGCGGTGGCGTTGAACTTCCGATCCTTCTCAGCGTCGGTCTCACCCGGATGGTTCGCGTCGAGATAGTGATAGCCGAGTCCCCGCCTTGCCGCCGGGCCGGTGACGATGTCGGTCGCGCCCGAGTAGACGCGATGGACGCCGGCGGCGAAGACGTGCGTGCACGCGCTCGCACACCGATCGACCGCGCCGTTGACGTACGTGTCGAATGCGCTCTTGCGAATGAACTCGCCGATCGCCTGAGCCGCCTCACCGTTCCCGCCGCCGCTGATGAGCTTGACCGTGCGAATCGACGGATCGACCGTCTTCACGAACGCGCGGAACTTCCCATCGTCCTTCGGGCAGATTCCGCCGCGAAGGACGATGGACTGCCCCTCCACAGTGAGCGTGATGCCGCCACGTCCTTCCGCGCAGACGGTCTCGGTGTAGCCCTGCGCGAGCATGGGGCGCGGACGCATCGCGTTGATGACCAGAGCGATGGGGAGCGCAACAATGAGTGCGATCGGCGTGGACACTTTGGGCGGGCGTTGCACGCTCAAATCATGTCATGCTCGGGACAGGAAGCCTGATCGTGGCGTCGGAAATCCCAACCCGCCCCAAGATCACGCAGATGCGGCGCATGTTCTCCCTTATGTGCCGCGTCGAAGTCGGTATCGACGCCCGGCCCGAAAGAATCTGGGCGCTGCTCACGAACGCGAAAGATTTTCCGCGATGGAATTCGACCGTCACGTCAATCGACGGCGAGATTCGCGACGGCCAGACGATTCGCATACACGTACCGGGTACGGGCCGCACGTTCACGCCGCGGATCTCGATCGTCGCGCCGAACGCGCGCATGACCTGGACCGGGGGATTTGCGCCGATGTTCAAGGGCGTGCGAACGTTCGAGCTCACTCCACGGGCCGATGGCACGACCATGTTCGTCATGCAGGAACGCTTTGCCGGACTGATGCTGCCGCTCGTCGGCCGCGCGCTCCCGGATTTCGGCCCGGTCTTCGAACGCTACAGCAGCGATCTCAAGCGCGAAGCGGAGCGCTCCGGCGGTTCGGTCCAGAGGTGAGAATGGACGAGCGTGCTACGCAGAGTCTCGACGCCCTCAGTCGCTTGCTCGATCGAACGACGCCGTGGCTGTCCGAGGTCGGCAGCTGGGTCTTCGGCGGACTCGTGGCTGCCAACCTCGTCATGATCTCGACGTTGCTCACGGTGGGGCCCGTCGACGCCGCAATTCGGCTGGCCGTGACAGCCTTCGCGTGCGCACTGCCTCTCAACGTCGCCGGAATCGTTGTGCTGCGGCTGAGCAAGGACTTGGGCGACTTCGCCGTCGACGATCAAGCGTTGCAGGCGTTCCGCGAGAGCGGCTTTCCAGACATCGAGACGTACTTTCCGTCGGCGACCGAACGAGCCGCGCTCCCGAAACGGCGGTCCGGGTTGGCGCTGCGCTACTCGCTGGCGATCGCGACCGTTGGCGCCACGCTCACGTTTGCCGGCTTGGTCGCCGCGCTCTGGCACATGGGGCGGTGGATCGGCCTCGCGTTTCTCGCCGCCGCGGGACTCGGCGCGGGCCTGGTGCTCATCGCATTCGCCCATGCGAGTCTGGGGCCGCGCGGTTCAGAACCGACGAGCGCTCCAGACGCCAAGAGCGAGGAGGCCCTGGCGGCCAAAGACTCGTGAAGTCCGGCCGCAGAGAGGCCAGGTACGGATTCATTAGAGAAGTTCGGTGACGAGCCGATCAACAGGGAGGGAGCGAGAGCGAACGAGCCAC
>CAYQRM010000109.1:0-22846 GCA_964419785.1 uncultured Solibacteraceae bacterium
GGGATTCATCGTCCCGGCCTTCTTCATCATCTGGATGATCTGGCCGGGGAAGGCGCCGATGTAGGTGCGGCGGTGACCGCGGATCTCGGCTTCGTCACGCACGCCGCCGAGCGAGAGCCGCACGAACTTGCGGTTCATCGCGCGGGCGATGGACTTGGCGAGCGACGTCTTGCCGACGCCCGGAGGGCCGGCGAACGTGAGAATCGTCGCCTTCGGCTTCTTCACGAGCGCGCGCACCGCGAGGAACTCGAGGATGCGCTCCTTGATTTTCTCGAGGCCGAAGTGATCCTCGTGCAGGATGTGCTCGGCGCGCTTGAGGTCGCGGCTCTCCTTGGTCTTCTTGTGCCAGGGGACCGCGATCAGCCAGTCGAGGTAGTTGCGCGAGACGGTCGCTTCCGCCGACATCGGCGGCATCGACTCGAGGCGGCGCAGCTCTTCGATCGCCTTCCCCTCGACTTCCTTCGGCATCCGCGACTGCTCGATCTTCTTCTTGAGGTCGTCGACCTCGTTGCCCTTTTCGTCCTTGCGGCCCAGCTCGCGCTGGATCGCCTTCATCTTCTCGTTGAGGTAGTACTCCTTTTGCGCCTTCTCCATCTGCTTCTTCACGCGAGACTGGATGCGGCGGTCGACCTGGAGCTTGTCCACCTCGGCCTCGAGGACGGCGACGATGCGGGCGAGACGCTCGACGGGGGCGACGATCTCGAGGAGGTTCTGCTTCTCCTCGACGCCCACCTGCAAGTGCGCGGCAATCGTGTCGGCCAGGCGCGACGGGTCGTCCACGCGCACGGCCGCGATCATCGCGTCGTACTGCAGGTTGTTCGAGAGCTTGATGTACTGCTCGAAGAGCGAGACGACGCGGCTCATCACCGTTTCGGCGTCTCCGCTCGACTCGGCCTTCTTCGGGATCATCTTCACGGTGACCCGGTAGAAGCCCTTGTCTTCCTTCCACTCGACGGCGCGGGCGCGCTCGACGCCTTCGACGAGGACCTTGATGTTCCCGTCGGGCAGCTTCAGCGACTGCACGATGTTGGCGACACAGCCCATCGTGTAGATATCGGCCGGCTGCGGATCGTCGACCGCAGCGTCATGCTGCGCGGCGAGGAAAATCTTCTTGTCGGTGGCGAGCGCGTGCTCGAGCGCGCGCGTCGATGACGGCCGTCCGATGACGAACGGCATCATCATGTGTGGGAAAACGACGACGTCCCGCAGCGGGACGACCGGAAGCGTTTCGTATTGGTCCATTAGATCCTTGAGGAGCGCCTATCCGGCCTTCTCGATGACCGTGATCGGCTTCTCCTTCGACTCTACCACCTCGCGCGTGATCACGCACTCCCGAATCTTCTTCTGACCGGGGAGGGTGTACATCAAATCGAGCATGATGTCCTCGATGATCATCCGCAGACCGCGCGCGCCGATCTTCCGGCGCAGGGCAGCCTCGGCAATCGCTTCGAGCGCGTCCTCGGTGAAGCGCAGCTTGACGTTCTCGTACTCGAACAGCCGCTGATACTGGCGCGTGATCGCGTTTCTTGGTTGAGTGAGGATCTGGATGAGCGCTGCCTTGTCAAGCTCGTGCAGCGATCCGATGACCGGAAGACGTCCGACGAACTCCGGGATCAGGCCGTACTTGATGAGATCTTCCGGCTCGAGCTGCTCGACGAGCGACGTCGAGTCCTTGACGTGCGACTTGACGTCCGCCTTGAACCCCATCGTTTTCTTGCCGAGACGACGGGCGATCTGCTTGTCGAGGCCGACGAAGGCGCCGCCGCAGATGAAGAGGATGTTGGTCGTGTCGACCTGGAAGAACTCCTGGTGCGGGTGCTTGCGGCCGCCCTGGGGCGGCACGTTGGCGACCGTGCCTTCGAGAATCTTGAGCAGCGCCTGCTGGACGCCCTCGCCCGACACGTCGCGGGTGATCGAGGGGTTCTCGTCCTTGCGGCAGATCTTGTCGACCTCGTCGATGTAGATGATGCCCTGCTGGGCCTTCTCGATGTCGCCGCCGGCCGCCTGGAGCAGCTTGAGGATGATGTTCTCGACGTCCTCGCCGACGTAGCCGGCCTCGGTCAGGGTCGTCGCGTCGACGATCGTAAAGGGGACCGAGAGCAGCCGCGCGAGCGTCTGCGCGAGGAGCGTCTTGCCGGTGCCGGTCGGCCCGATGAGCAGGATGTTGGACTTGGTCAGTTCGACGTCGTGCCGGCCGCGCGCCTGCTTCTGGATTTCCAGGCGCTTGTAGTGGTTGTAGACGGCGACGGCCAGCTTCTTCTTCGTCTGCTCCTGGCCGATGACGTACTCGTCGAGGAATTTCTTGATCTCGACCGGCATCGGCAGCGACGCGCGCGTGCCGCGGTCGAACTTGTTGTCGTCGGCGATGATGTCGTTGCAGACTTCCACGCACTCATCGCAGATGAACACGGTGGGGCCCGCGATGAGCTTGCGGACGTCGTTCTGGTCTTTGTTGCAGAACGAGCACCGGAGCACTTCGTTTTCGCCCGTCTTTCTTGTCGTCATTGATCCATCCCGCGTCTCTGCTTATCGGCGCCCGGCGTGTCGGCCGTTAGCAGGGCGGACGCCCTACGTTCTCCGGTTGAGGACGTCGTCAATGATACCGTAATCCTTCGCCTGGCCTGCGCCCATGATGTAATCGCGGTCCGTATCTTCCCGGATACGTTCGATCGATTGGCCCGTGTGATGGGCCATGATTTCATTCAATCGCTCACGCATGCGCAGGATTTCCTTCGCGTGGATGTCGATGTCGCTCGCCTGGCCGGCCAGTCCCGACAACCACGGCTGATGGATCAGGATGCGCGAGTTGGGAAGTGAGAAGCGTTTGCCCTTCGCGCCCGCCGCGAGCAGCATCGCGGCGAACGACGCCGCCTGGCCGATGCAGTAGGTCTGCACGTCCGGCTTGATGAACTGCATCGTGTCGTAAATCGCGAAGCCCGCCGTGATCACGCCACCGGGGCTGTTGATGTAGAGCAGGATGTCGCGCTCGGGGTCTTCGGCCTCGAGGAAGAGCATCTGGGCGATGACCAGATTGGCGATGGCGTCATCGATCGGCGTCCCGATGAAGATGATGCTGTCTTTCAGCAGCCGCGAAAAGATGTCGTAGGCGCGCTCCCCGCGGTTCGTCTGCTCGACGACCATGGGGACGAGCTGGGCACGAGGATCGGGCATGGCGCCATCATATCTGCGATTGCTAGATGACATTGGCTTTTTCCGCCAACCACGCCATCGTTTTCTCGCGGGCGATACCGGCGCGGATGCGGTCGAGCGCCCCTTCCTTCTCCAGACGCGCGCGCACGGCGGTCGACGTTCGTCCCGACCGTTCGGCGAAGCGCGCGATCTCCTTCTCGAGATCCTCGTCGGACGCTGAGATGTTCTCGCGCCGCGCGATTTCGTCGATGACGAGCGTGCTGCGCACGGTGTCTTCGGCGGGCTGACGCTGGCGCTGGCGGAACTCTTCCCAGTCGATGCCGGCCTTCATCGGATCGACGCCCTGATCCATCAGCCGCCGGACGAACTCCTCGAGCCGGCGATCGATCTCGCGATCGACGAGCACCTCTGGCGCGGTGCGGATCCGGCTCGCGAGCGTCTGCAGCAGACCGTGACGCATCTTGTGTTCGGACTCGTGCTCCGCTTCATGCTGCAGGTCGTGGCGGACGCGATCGCGCAGCGCGTCGAGCGTGTCGAACTCGCCCAGCTCCTTCGCGAAGTCATCGTCGAGAGCCGGCAGCTCCTTGCGGCGCACGGCCTTCACCGTCACGTCGTAGTCCATCGTCGCGCCGGCAAGCTCGGCGATGTTGTAGTTGGTCGGCAGCGTGGACGTGAACGTCCGGTGATCGTCGGCGACCGTGCCGACGAGATGATCGTCGAAGCCGGGCGGATTGGCCGTGGCGCCGAGCTCGATCGAAATGTTCTGCAGCGACTCGGGTTTGTCGTCCTCCTCGTGCGCGGCGGGGAGCTCCGTTTCGCCGGGCAGCGCCACCAGCCGGCGGCGCCGCGTGCGCGTAAGGTCGAGGAGCAGGGTGTCGCCGACGGCCGACGGACGATCCTCGATCGGATGCCAGCGCGCGGCTTGCTGGCGCAGCCGCTCGATCGCCTGATCGACCGCGCCGACCTCGAGGATCGCCGGCTCCTTGCGCAGCGTGATGCCGGTGTACTCACCCAGATCGATAGGCGGCAGCGTCTCGAAATCTGCCACGAACTTCAGCGGCTGGCCCTCCTCGATCACGACATCTTTGATGTCGGGCGTGGCGATCGGTTCCAGCTGACGCTCGCGCAGCGCATCGCCAACCAGCTTCGGAATCAAGTCGTTCGCGACGTCGTACAGGATCTGGTCCTTGTAGCGCTGCCGGACGACGGCCGCCGGCACCTTGCCGGGCCGGAATCCTGGGACGCGCGCCGTGCGCGTGTAGCCCTTCGCCACGCGCTCGATCGCGGCGTCGACGACGTCGGGCGGAACTTCGAAGGTGAGGTTCTTGCGGGTTTCGTTGACTTCGGTGAATTCGGTCTTCACTAGTTCATTATGTGCTGATTCCCAAGCGCGAGGTCGCGGGCGGCGGCCGGCTTGCCGCTGCCAGACGCCGCAGGAACGTCCAGCCGATGGCCGGGCGTAATGACGGTGTCGCGGCCGGCCTGTTTGCCGACGTACAGCCGTCGATCGGCGATGCGGAAGAAATCCGCCGGGTTGAGCGACTCGCCATCAGCCGGACACGTCGCGATGCCAATTGTCGTCGTCAGGCACGCCCAGGGGAAGGGCGGGTCGGCCGTCTGACAGCGCGAGAGCAGCGTCGCGCGGAACCGTTCCGCGAACGAACTGGCGGCCGTCGCGTCCGCGCCGGACAGGACGACGACGAATTCGTCGCCGCCGAACCGGCAGGGCGTGTCGGCCGGTCGGACTTCCGCCTGCAGGACGTCGGCGATGAGCTTCAACGCCGCGTCACCTTCCACGTGCGAGAGCTGATCGTTGATGCTCTTGAAATTGTCCGTGTCGATGATGAGCAGGCTCAGCGATTCGTGGTGCCGCTCGGCGTGGCCGAGCGCTTGCGGCAGCACTTCATCGAAGTACGCGCGGTTGTACAGGCCCGTCAGCGCGTCGCGCACCATTCGCTGGCGCGCCTGCTCATACTTCTGGCGATAGGTGAGCGTCTGGAACACGTCGGCGACGTCGCCGGTGCCGGTCGTGATTGCATGCGGCTCGCCGAATCGCAGATACGCGAAGGCGACGATCGCGTAGAACGTCGATGCCGCGACCTTGCCGATGAGACCTGACACGATCGCGACCACAAGGCCGGCGTTGACGCCCTGGGTCATCAGCGTGAAGAACACCTGGTCGAAGATGACGATCCCCAAGAGCGACAAGATCATGCGCGGCAGCAGCGCGCCGACAAATCTGCTGACGAACTCGTAGAGCAGGATGATCCCCAACACGTCGACGAAGAGGAGCGACGTGCCGGCCATCGAGATGCGCGCGCTGTTGAGCAGCTGGCCGCTCCTGAGCGTCGACTCGCTGCCGTCGAGCGTCAAGTGCCAGCCGATCAGCAGGGAGACGATCGAGACGGCGACGTTCGCGAGCACGAGACCGTAGAGCAACCGCCGCGCTTCGAGGGCGTCTTCTTTGATGTAAATCACGAGCACCGTTACGAGCGTCGTCGTGAACAGCACGCTCGAGGCGGGGAAGAGCCAGAACCCGGGGATCAATTCGGCCTTGAGGTCGAGCGTGGCTTCCATGAACTGAAAGCCGCCGAGGACGATGTAGAGCGGCGTGAGGCCGAACTTGGTGCGCGCGCGAAAGAGGCCGAGGATGATGGACACCATCACCACGGCTTCGAGCGCAAACATGCCGAACTGGGACGCGTGCATGGGTGGTTCGCGGTTCGCGGTGGGGGCGCGACCGGGGTGCCGTTGTTTAAATAGACCGTCTGCGCCGCCAGCGCAAGAGGGAAGTGCGGATTACAGAAATGATCGCTGGGCCAGCTCAGCAATCACGTTGCGGTCAGCGCAATCGTCACCATCCGCGTATCCACGGTCGTGCACCCGCAATCCGCGTCGTGCCCGGTGACAACGATGCTCTGTGTTGCGGCGTGGTAACCGGGGGCCGTCACGTTTACAACGTAGGTTCCCGCCGCGCCCAACACCTGGCACATGTTCGCCTGCGAGCCGAAATGACACGCTATCGGCGTGGTCATCCCGGTGGCTTGCACGGATCCGCTGATGATCGGATCGCCCGAGGCTGACGTGATGAAGACAATCAAAGCGGTCGGCAACGGGCACGGCGGATGCTCGCAGGTTCCGCATCGAGTCGCGCCGAACGCCAGCGCCAGCGCCGCGAGGGCCAGAGACGCGCGCGATTGTCGGGTCACGGCGCTATTGGTAGCTGAAATGGCGCCGGCAGTCCTGACACAGTTCTGAGGTGTTTCTGAAATCTCGGCCGTCGCTGCTCGCGCAGCGAGCGATTAGCGAAGGTTGGTGCGAAAGGGGGGAGTCGAACCCCCAAGGCCTTTCGGCCACCGGATCCTAAGTCCGGCGCGTCTGCCAGTTCCGCCACTTTCGCACGGAGGGGACGGGGCTTTTTTCCACAGTATCGGCCGATCCGGAGCCGGAGGTCGACCTCCGGCTCCAAAACGGCCAAAACTGTGGAAAAAAGTCCCGTCCCCTGATATAACGTCGCATTATGTCCAAAACGCTCCCGGACATCACGCACTTGCAGTTTCTCGTACTCGAGGCCCTCCGCGACGGCGATCGGCTCGGCCGTGAGCTGCGCGCGCTTCTCTACGAGCACGGCGTCCGCAGCACCGCTCCCGCCTTCTATCAAATGATGGGCCGCCTCGAGGACGCGGGCCTCGCCGAGGGCGCCTACGACCAAAAGCTCATCGGCGGCCAGAACGTCAAAGAACGCCGCTACCGCCTCACGACTGCCGGCGCGCGCGCCGCCGCTAACACACGCAACTTCTATCTCGAGCGGGCGGCCGCCGCCCGCCGCGCCGTCAAGCGAGGCTCCCATGCGTAACTCGTGGTTGCGCGCCTGCCGCACGCTCGCGCCCGCCGAGTTGCGCGCGCGTGTCTTCGATCCGACCGTGCACGATCTCGACGTCCGCCGCGCGCGCCGCCTCGACAGCCGCTCCGGCGCGCTCGCTCATCTCCTCGCGAATGTCAGTTGGCTCGGCGGCGTTCTGATCGCTGCGATTCAATGCCGTCTGCTTCCTCGCACGCCGGCCCTTCCGGCGTCGGCGACGCGCGGCGACTCGATGGTCCTGCGCTGGAGCCGCGACGCGCGCCTGGCCCTCCGGCGCATGCGGCGCGAGCCGGCCTTCGCCGCGTTCGCCGTCAGCACTCTGGCGTTCGGCATCGGCGCGAATGTCGCCGTCTTCAGTTTCGTCAACGCGTATCTCGTCGCACCCCTGCCGCTTCCGGACGCCGGTCGGCTCGTCCGTGTCTGCGGGGACTCGCCATCCTCGCCGTGCGACGTCGTGTCGTATCCGAACTACGCGGACTTGCGCGACGCGACGCCGGGTCTCGATCTTGCCGCGCACGCCGTCACGACAGTTGTGGTCGGTCCTGAGGACACTGGCGAATCCCGCGGCGTCGAGCTCGTGACCGGCAACTACTTTCGTGCGCTGCGGGTCACGCCCTTGCTCGGCCGCCTGCTCGACGCGCGCGACGACGTCACCGAGATGGCGCATCCCGTCGTCGTGCTCGGCGAAGCGTACTGGCGCGGACGCGAGGGCGGCCGACCGAACATCGTCGGTCAGACCATCCTTCTCAATGGCGCATCGTACGAGGTCGTCGGCGTGGTGCCCGCGTCGTTCCATGGCACGCAGGGCGGATCGAGTCCAGACCTGTGGGCGCCGTTGATGATGCAGCAGCAGCTGCGACCGCGGAAGCTGACGCTCCGCGCCCGCGGGTGGGGCTGGCTGCATCTGATCGGCAGGATCGACGACCGCGCGTCGCTCGCCGAGGTCCAGGCCGCGCTCGATCGCACCAGTGCCGACCTCGCCCGCCGGTTCCCGTCGCAAGGTGATGCGAAGACGTACGTTGCGACACCGGCGACGTCGCTCGAACAAGACGATCGCGCGAGCCTCATGCCGGCCGCGTCGCTGACGATGGCGTTGAGCGGGTTGCTGTTGATCGTCACGTGCGCGAATCTTGCCGGACTGATGCAGGCGCGCGCCGTGGCGCGCCGGCGGGAAGTCGCGATTCGTCAGTCGCTCGGCGCCGCGCGCGGGCGCGTGCTCGCCGAATGGCTCACGGAGTGTCTCGCGATCGCGCTCGTCGGCGGTGCCGCCGGATTGGCGCTCGCGCGGCTCGTCGCCATCGGCATCGCGCAGTTGCCATCTTCGGCCCTGTCGCGCGTGGGGCAGCTCGACGTCCCGCTCGACTGGCGCGTGTTCGGATTCGCGTTCGCGACGTCGATCGTCGCCGCGCTGCTCGTCGGCCTGCCGACGGCTCGCTGGGCCACCTCGGTGGGCGTGGCCGATGTGCTGAAGGACGAAGGCGCGTCGACGTCCGGCGGCCGGCGCGGATTGCGACTACGCCGCGCGACCGTGCTCGTCCAAGTTGCCGTCGCGGCGGTCCTGCTCGTTGGCTCGGGCCTGCTGCTCGCGAGCCTCCGCAACCTGCGCACCTTCGATCCGGGATTCCGTCCCGATCATCTCGCCGGCGCGTCGGTCGATCTGAAGCGCGCGCAGCTCTCCGGCCCTGCGGCTGGCGCGTTCACGCAAGCCGTGCTCGATCGCGTCCGCGCGCTGCCGGGCATTGTCTCGGCCGACATCGTCGGCAACGTGCCGCTCACCAACAATCGCGATCGGATCGGATTTCGGATCCCCGGGTACGTCGCGCCGGACGGGACCGCCATCGCATCCATCGACATGAACGTCGTCGGCGCCAGGTACTTCTCGACGATGGGAATCGGATTCGTCGACGGACGGACGTGGTCCGCGGGCGAGCGCTCGGCAGTGGTGAACGAAACGATGGCCAGGCAATTCTTTCCTCACGGTGGCGCCGTCGGCGCGTCGATCGAGGTCGTCGGAGAAGGACGCGTGACGATCGCCGGAATCGTACGCGATTCCGCTTACTACAATGTCGGCGAAGCGGCACTGCCGTTTGTGTTCCTGCCCGCCGAAGTCGGCATGCCGACCGGCTACACGTTGATCGCGCGGACGTCGGTGCCGCCCGAACAGGCGATCGGGGCCATCACCGACGCGATTCGCGCGACCGACGCGCGCGTGCGGCCGTTCGAGATCGGCACGTTCGAGGGTTGGCGCGAAACGCAGCTCTATCCGCAGCGAATGCTCGCGTGGGCCACGACGGCGTTCGGCGCCATTGCGCTCGGGCTCACGGCGATCGGACTCTTCGGCGTCGTCTCGACGTCGGTCGCGCTGCGCACGCGCGAAATCGGCATTCGCATGGCCCTCGGCGCGCGACCGGATCGTGTCCTGGCGGGCGTGCTGCGCGAGTCCGCGGCGCTGGTCATCGTCGGCGCCGCCGCCGGTCTTGGCCTCGCGTACGCGAGTGCGGGATTGCTCCGGCAATGGTTGTTCGGCGTCTCGCGCTTCGACGCGACGACATACCTGCTCGTCGTCGTTGTGCTTGGAGCGATGACATTGATGGCGGCCGGTCTGCCGGCGCGACGGGCCTCGCGGATCGATCCGATTCGCGCGCTCAAACATTGACGATCGGCGACGATCGTCGATGGGAGATCCGCGATGCGATCGCCGATCGCCGATCACCGATCGCCGATAGCTACCCCCCGTAGCCCTTGCGCGCCCGGACGTCGTATTTGCCCGAAGTGACCTTGACGTCGAGTTCGTGCCAGCCGCCGTGCGCGACGCCGGTGGGGAAGTACTTCAGCACGTAGCTCGTCCGGAAGTCGTCGATCGCCTGCTTGAACGTGTCGGTGATTCGCCCGGCGTTGTTCATGAGAAAGAGTTGGCCGCCTGTCCGCGTCGCGATGCGGCCCACGGCCGGCGGGCCCGACGTCGAGTCCGATCGGCTCGCGCCGCCGCGAAGCGTCGGGACCACGAGCTGCAAAACCGCGTCTGAGAATCCAGAAAGATCTTCGAGCGCGGCCAGCGAGAGTGCGCTGATCGTGTCCTGCCCGTCGGTGTACGCGATGATGAGCCGTCGCCGATCCCGCTCGGGCGGCACCATCATCCCCGCGGCAATGCCATCGTAGAGCGCCGTTCCGCCCTCAGCCGTCAGCGCGTCGACCGAGGGACGCGATCCTCCCGGCTGAAACGGAAAAATCAGATGCAGCCAATGCTGCACGGCGATCAGCTGGAGACGATCCTCCGGACGCAGCAGCTGCGATGTCTCGACGACGCTGGACTTCAACTGCTCGAGCCTCGGCCCTTCGACGCTTCGCGATACGTCGAGGAGCAGCGTGACGTCAATGGGTTGCCGCTCGATTGAGAATTCCTGGATCGATTGTTTGACGCCGCTGTCGCGGAGTTCGAAGTCAGCCGCCTTCAGCCCGCTCACGGGCTGATTGCCGCCGCGCACTGAGACATTCACGATCACGGCGTCGCCTTCGGCGCGGAACACCGGCGTTTGCTGCGGCTGTTGTTGCGCACGAATGGACGTCGGTCCGGCCGTCGCGGCCGCGGCGACGAGCGCGACGCCGGCGACGAGCCCGCGCTTCATTTCACCGCCTCGCGCATCGCTTTGAGCAAATCGCCGCCGAGCCGGTAATCGCCGGCCCAGTACGTCCACCACGGATCGGGCGCCGGTGCTGGACGGATGAGTGTGGCCGTCATGAGGCGATCGCTTCCAACAGGATCGCCGCGCTTGAGCACCACGGCCGCGAGGCTGATCGACGCCGACTGCGCGTCCGGCGCGATCGCGAGCGCCTGGCGATACGCCTGCGCTGCGTCGTCGAGCTTGCCAAGGCGGTCGAGCGCCATCCCACGGAACAGGCGCGCGAGATAGACGGTCGCCGGGTCCTTGCTGAGCGGCTCGACGCGATCGAGCGCCTTCAGCGCGTCGTCGGCTTTGCCGAGATCAAGGTTGACGCGACCAAGCCGCAGCAGTGCCTCCGCGGCGATCGCATCGTTCTTCGCCGCGTCCGTGTACCGACGCACGGCTTCCTCGCGATGCTTGATCGTGTCGGCGGTCGTTTGCTTGCTCGGCTCGTAGAACGGCGCGCCGCGCATCTCTTCGGCGATCCCGCGCTCGAGTGCGAGACGCGGCTCGTTGGGGAACTGGAACTTGACGTGCGCGACGTGCAATTCGAGCGCGTCCGGATCGACCGCGCCGGCGAACAGCGCAAACATCGCCATGTACGCGCGATGGTCGAAGTCATCGGCCTTCGCGTGACGACGGATCTGGCGGCACGCCCACTCGGCGAGCTTGCCGGACTGCGCGCCCTGGTCGAGTCGCGCGAATGCCGCGTCGACGACGAATGCGATCAGCGCGCGCCGATGCTGTTCCGGATCGCCGGGCATCGCGGTCCATATCGGCAGCACCTTGTCGAGGTCGTCCTGAAACTCCTTGAGGTTGCCGACGGTCGCGAGCTTCTGCAGCACTTCTGCCTGATGACCGCCGGCGTACGCCTGGAGCCACTCCATCACCCACGGCTGCTGGGCGTGAGCCGCCGAGCGGGCCATGGGCGCCGCGACCACGAGCGCGACGATCACAACCGCCCGCCTCACCGCAGACATGATCATCAGATTAGAAGGGCAAAGGCAAAGGGCAAAGGGCAAAGGGCAGAGGGCAGAGGGCAGAGGGCAGAGGGCAGAGGGCAAAAGGGCAAAGCGCTGTTATCGTGTCGCGATGCGCGTTCCACTGTCTTTGCTGCTGGCCGCCGGCCTGCTCGTCGCCGGTGAGTTCGTCGTCGCTCAGGACGGCGCCACGGGCGCCCCGCCGAAATACTCGTTCGCCGAGCCGGGGATCTCGCCCGATGGCCGCGAGATCGCGTTCTCGTCTGGCGGCGAAATCTGGTCCGTCCCGGCCGCCGGCGGCGACGCCCGCGTGCTCGTCGCCGATTCGGCGTTCGACCGCCGGCCGCTGTTCTCGCCCGATGGCCGCGAGCTGGCGTTCGTCTCCACGCGCACCAGCGGCGGCGACATCTACCTGGTCACGCTCGCGACCGGCACGCTGCGCCGCCTCACCTTTGACGACGGTCTCGAACAACTGGACGGATGGTCGCGCGATGGACGATGGATTTATTTCAGCTCGACGAGCCACGACATCTCGGGGATGAACGATCTGTTCCGCGTCTCCCGTGACGGCGGCACGCCGATGGCCGTGAGCGCGGATCGCTACGTCAACGAGTTCGGCGCGGCGGCCTCGCCCGACGGCCGCCGTGTCGCGTTCAGCGCGCGCGGCAACGGCTCGGCACAGTGGTGGCGCAAGAGCGGCAGTCACCTCGATCAGTCCGAGCTGTGGCTGCTCGATCTCGACAAGGCGGGCACGCCCGGCGCGTACACGGAGATCACCAAGCGCGATTCGCGGCAGTTGTGGCCGATGTGGAACGGCGACGGCTCGGCGCTCTTTTACGTCGCCGATCGCGGCGGCGCCGAGAACGTCTGGACGCGGCCGGCGTCGGCGACCGGCGCGGACCGCGCGCTGACGACGTTCCGCGACGGACGCGTGTTGTGGCCGTCGATTACGACCGACGGCAGGACGGTCGCGTTCGAGCGCAACTTCGGTGTCTGGACGCTCGATACGGCGAGCGGGCAGACGCACGAAGTGCCGATCGTTCGCCGCGGCGTGGCGTCGTCTCCCGCACCCGAGCGAACGCGGCAGACGAATCAGTTCTCCGACCTCGCGCTCTCACCCGACGGAAAGAAGATCGTGTTCGTCGCACGCGGCGATCTGTTCGCGGCGTCGGCGAAGGACGGCGGCGACGCGCAGCGCGTGACGATGACGCCTGAGATCGAGTCGCAGCCGGTGTGGGCGCCCGACAGCCGGCGCATCGCATACGTCTCGGCGCGTCAGGGCGGCCAGCAGATCTATCTCTACGATTTCGGGACGTCTGCTGAGGTCGCGATCTCGGCCGGATCGGCGACAGACATCTCGCCGGCGTTTTCGCCCGACGGCGCGTCGCTCGCGTTTCTGCGCAATCGCAAGGAGCTGCACGTCGTCGATCTCCCCGCGAAGACGGACCGGACGATCGCCACTGGCATGTTTGCGGACTCGCTCGACGCGCCGCGGCCGGTGTGGTCGCCCGACGGGAAGTGGGTCGCGCTCTTTGCCATCGACGCGAAAGGGTTCACGAACGCGGCGCTCGTCTCGGCTCGCGGCGAAGGACCGGCGCGGCCCGTGACGTTTCTGGCGAACACGAACTCGGATTCGATCGCTTGGAGCCGCGACGGCACGTATCTGCTGTTTGCCACGAACCAGCGCACCGAAGTCGGCCAGCTCGCGCGCGTCGATCTCACGCTGCGCACGCCGAAATTCCGCGAGGATCTCTTCCGCGACTTGTTCAACGAGCCGAGGAACCCGCGGGACACGGAACCTCCTGGAACGCCGCGGAACCCGATGGAACCGTCTGGAGCTCCTGGCGCGAATCCCGCGGCAACCGGCAGGAACGCGGTTCCGGTCGTGCCCGTTTTCGACGGGATTCGGGACCGTTTGAGCCTGCTGCCGCTCGGCGTCGATGTGCGCGACGTGTCGATCACGCCCGACGGCAAGACCGCGATCGTCGTCGCGGCCGCGGCGGGGCAGTCGAACGTGTGGGCGTACTCGCTCGACGAGCTCGCGACGGATCGACCGGTCGCCCGGCAGCTGTCGACGACGGCGGGTAACAAGTCGAGCCCGCAGGTCACGCCGGATAGCCGAGAGGTGTACTACCTGGACGCCGGCCGCATCAACATTGTCACGATCGATCGGCGCGAGGCGCGGCCGCTCAACGTGACGGCCGAGTTCACGACGGATTTTGCGCACGAACGGGTCGCCGTCTTTCAAGAAGCCTGGACGCTCTTGCGCGACAACTTCTTCGACGCGAACTTCAATGGCGTCAACTGGGATCAGTCGCGCGAGACGTACGGCGAGCGTGCGGCGGCGGTGGCGACTCCCGACGAGCTTCGCCGCGTGATGAGCCTGATGATCGGCGACCTCAACGCGTCGCACCTGGGTATTTCCGGGCCCGCGGCGGCGCCGGCGGTCGGCCGGCTCGGGCTCGAGTTCGATCGCGCGGCGTACGAAGCGAGCGGTGCGATGAAGGTGAGCGGCATCGTGCCGCTCGGTCCGGCGGCGCTCACCGGCGCGATTCACGTCGGCGACACGCTGACGGCGGTCGACGGGCATCCGACCGGCGCCAGAGTCAATCTCGAAGAGCTGCTCGCGAACACAATCGATCGCCGCGTTGTGCTGCAGGTCGCGTCCCCCGGCCAGCCCGCGCGCGACGTCGTTGTGCGACCGACAAATCAGGCGACCGAGAAGGCGCTGATTTATCGGAAGTGGGTCGATCAGAATCGCGAGTACGTCGCGAAGATCAGCGGCGGCCGGCTCGGCTACGTGCACATGAGCAGCATGAGCGCGGCCGCGCTCGATCAGCTGTACGTCGATCTCGACGCCGACAACCATGCGCGCGACGGCGTCGTGATCGACATTCGCAACAACAATGGCGGGTTCGTCAACGCCTACGCGATCGACGTGTTCACGCGGCAGCCGTACCTGCGCATGGCGTCGCGCGGCCTGCCGGAGATGCCGGCGCGAACGCTGCTCGGCCAGCGCTCGCTCGAGCTTGCGACGGTGCTGGTCACCAATCAGCACTCGCTCTCGGACGCGGAGGATTTCACCGAGGGCTATCGCGCGCTCAAGCTCGGCTCGGTCGTCGGCGAGCCGACGTCCGGCTGGATCATCTACACATCGGACGTGCGTCTCGTCGATGGATCGACGCTGCGCCTGCCGCACACGCGCATCCGCGGCGCCGACGGCGCGGACATGGAGCGCCATCCGCGTCCCGTCGATTTCGCCGTGACGCGGCCGATCGGCGAGACGTTGGCGGGGAAGGACTCGCAGTTGGATGAGGCAGTGCGGGTGCTTCTGAAAAAACTCGGCAAGGCAGAGTGACTTTCACGGTGAAGGTCGGGAAGTCGGGAAGTCAAGAAGTCGGGAAGTGGAGAACCGGGGGAAGCGCGCCACGTCTCGACCTCTTGACCTCCCGACTTTTCGACTTTCAAGACTCGTACCGTTCCGCCGCACGCCCGAGCTCGCCGCTGATTTGCTGGGCGAGCGCGGGCGGCGAGATCACCCTCGCGGCAGCGCCAAAGCCGAGGATCCAGCTTCTGAGCGCCCAGTCGTTGGACACGTCGAGCGCGAGCCGAATGCGGCCGTCCGCGAGCTCGGCGACTTTCTGCGAGTCGTGCCAGACTCGGCCCGCGACGTAGGGCGCGACCGCCGCGTCGAATTCGATCTCAATGTGCTCCGCCGGTCCGGAGAAGACGCCCATCGACGCGCCAAAGACATCCTCGGGCAGCTCGCGTGTCTTGCGGAACGTGTCTTCTGAGACCGTCAGCCGCTCGATCCGCTCGACAGCGAACGTGCGGAATTCGTCATAAGCCGGCACGAACCCAATCAGATACACGCCGCCCTGGGCGAGCGCGAGCCGGTACGGCTCGATCGTGTACAACTTGGCCTTCCGGCTCTGGGCGGAGAAGTACCGCATCTCGACGCGGCGACGATCGCGGACCGCATCGAAGAGCCGGCGCGTCACGTCAATCAGACGCTCGGATTTCTGCGGCGCGTGCGGTGCGGCCTTCGCGGAAACCACTTGTGGCAGCGTGGCGAGAAATTCGCGCATCCGCGGGTTGAGCGCACGCTCGATTTTCGCGAGCGCCGATCCGAGCTCGCCGGCGAGCGGCCAGCCCGACATCGCGTCGACGATCGATCGGCCCAGATACAGTGCCGCGACATCGGCGACCGAGAGGCCCTCTTGCACGGATCGAAACGGCTGCGCGTCGAGACGCCAGCGCTTCGTCTCGTTCTCCTCGCCCTCGTCGTAGATCGAAAAGCCGGCTTCCTGCAGCGCCTGGAGATCGCGGCGGATGGTGCGCGTCGAGACTTTCACGAGCGTCGCCAGCTCGTGGATCGTGACGCCGGCTCTGCGCGCTTCAATCTCGCGCAGGATCTGCCATTGACGGATGACTTCAGCGTTGCGCATCGACAGCGGGCGCGCTCGGACGCGATGCGGACCGGGCGCCGGGCCCGCGCAGCACCCGGCCGGGCCGCGCAGCGGTGATCCTGCCGTCGGCCACGACCGCCTGGCCGTTCACCATCACCCACTTGATGCCGGCCGCGTAGTGCGTTGGATCCTCGAACGTCGCGACGTCGCGAATCGTTGCTGGATCGAAGACGACGATGTCGGCCGCGAAGTTTGGACGGAGGAGTCCGCGATCCATGAAGCCGACGCGAATGGCCGGACGCGACGTCATCTTACGGATCGCTTCCTCGAGCGTCAGCAGGTGCTCGTCGCGCACGTAGTGACCGAGGATGCGTGGAAACGATCCCCACGCGCGCGGATGCGACTTCGATTCGGACAACGGACCGTCTTCCGCTTTGGCGCCCGCATCCGTGCCGACGCTCACGAGAGGATCCGCGAGCGCCAGCCGCACATCCTCTTCCGTCATGATCGAGATGATCACGCCGGACTGCGCGCGGTCCGCGATGACGAAGTCCATGACGACGTCGCGCGGATCCTTGCCGAGCTCGCGGCCGATCTCGCTCATCGTCTTGCCTTCGTACTTGCGGAGATCCGGGTTTTCGACTTCCGCGAGCATCACGCCGTCGCCGCCGCCCGATCCGTACCACTGATTTTCCCAGGTCGCTGACGGCGTCGCGTCGGCCATGTCGGCCTTGGCTTTCTCGCGCTGGGCAGGATCCTTGAGCCGCGCGATCATCTTGTCGATGCCGCCTTCGCGAACCCAGAGCGGGAGGCACGCGTCGAGCCCGTTCGCGGCGCGCGTGTACGGATACTGGTTCGCGGTGATGTCGAGCCCGCGGTCGCGTGCCGCGTGAATCCGCGCGAGCACCTCGGACATCTTGCCGAAGTTCGCTTTGTACGCGGTCTTGAGGTGAAAGATCTCCGCGGGAATCTTCGCGCGCTCCGCGATCGCGAACACTTCGTCGAGCGACTCGAAGATCTTGCCACTCTCCGATCGCTGATGGCTGATGTAGATGCCGCCGTAGCTTGCCGCGACTTTCGCGAGCTCCACGATCTCATCGGTCGTCGCGAATCGATCCGGAACGTACTGCAACGACGTGCTGAGGCCGAGCGCGCCTTGCTGCATCGCTTGCGCGACGAGGTCCTTCATTTTCGCGAGCTCGGCGGCGGTGGCCGGACGATCGTCGCGACCGACGACATAGTCGCGGATGCCGCCAGCGCCGACGAACGATCCCAGATTGATCGCTGGGTGCGTGCGCGTGTCGAGCCGCGTGAAGTACTCGCCGAGCGTGCGCCAGTCGGCCGTGACCTTGTAGCGCGCGTACGTCTCTTTCGAATCGGCGAGCATGCGATCGTTCACCGGACCAATCGATGACCCCTCGCCGGTCACCTCCGTCGTCACGCCCTGCATGATCTTGCTTGCCGCGCGATTGTCGACGAGCACGTTGAATTCGGACTGCCCGAGCATGTCGATGAATCCGGGCGAGACGACGAGATTCGTCGCGTCGATGCGCGTGGCCGCGGTGGCAGCGTGCAGATCGCCCATCGCGACGATGCGATCGCCACGCACGCCCACGTCGCCACGCCACCAGGGCGCACCCGATCCGTCCACAATTCGGCCGCCCGCGATGAGCACGTCATAGGTGGGTTGGGCCCGGGCGGCGAGCGTGGCCCCGACCAATCCGACCCCGACGAGCGTCATACGAATAGAGCGAGGCATGGTGATCACGGCCCAAATGATAGCAGGACAGCAGGTTAGCGGAGCCTGCCCGCCGTAGCGCGAGGCGCGGAGGTGGGTCTGACCACAGTTGTCACACCGGGTCGTTACCCTGGATCTGACAAGGGGATGAGGATATGAACCGCTTCGATGGCACGGCCGCCCGCCAGTTGCTGCTCGTCGACGACGCCGAAGAGACGCCCGTGAAATGGCGCGAGGCGCCGCGGGAGCGCCAGGTGTCACTGCGCTTGCTGCAGCGAGACATTTACGTCGAGCTCGCCAAGCGCCGGCGTCAGGCGCAAATGAAGGCGAGACACCTCTTGGAGAACGAGTAGTCCTGGGTCCGACGTCCGCAGTCCGAGGTTCCGCGCGTCCGCCGTCGAACGCCAGGGTGCACCGGTCGGACGACGCGCGGGAACTCCGGACCCCGGACGACGCTGCTTTACCTGTGCTTGCCGTGAAGCCAGTCGATGACCGCGAGCGTGAGCCGCGTCGGTGAGAAACGCCCTGCCCAGGTGCCGACGAGATTCATCAAGCCCGGCACGACGACCCGCTTGCCGCGAAACAATCCGGCAACGCCCGCGCGCGCGACCGCGCCTGCGTCCGCACTCATCAATCCAACATTCAGCAGCCGCAGGCCTTCCTGACCGGCGCGCGACTGAAAGCCCGTGCGCGTCGGGCCCGGGCAGAGACACGTGACGGTCACGCCGCGCGGTCGAAGCTCGTACCACAGCGCCTCCGAGAACGACAGCACGTACGCTTTCGTCGCGTAGTAGACCGCCATCTTTGGTCCTGGTTGAAATGACGCCGTTGAGCCGAGGTTCAGGATCTTGCCTTTCGCCGAGAGGATGTCGGGCAGCAGACGCTTCGTGAGATCCGTCAGCGCTTCGACATTGAGACGAACTTCTTCGATTTCCTCGTCGATGTTGTTTTCGGCAAACGGACCGAACGTGGCGAAGCCCGCGTTGTTGACGAGCACGTCGATGCGTCCGATCGCCTTCGTCTCTTCGGCGACGCGCGCGGTCGCGCCGGGCGCGGTGAGATCGGCGGCGATGACGCTGGCCTTGATGCGATGCGCCTTGCTGAGGTCGTCGGCCAGCGCCTTCAGCTTGTCAGCCGACCGCGCGACGAGCACGAGGTCGCTCCCGCGACGCGCGAGATCGCGCGCGAGTGCCTCGCCGATCCCAGAAGAAGCGCCGGTCACGAGGCTCAGCATTACTTCAGCGATCTTATCTCGGTCAGCATCTTCTCGACGGCGGCACGCAACGTGCGAGTGCCGCCGGCGTAATCACCCGGCGCGCAGCGGAGCGGCGCGCCGAACTTCAGCGTGATCGGCTTGGCGCGCCACGGTAAGAGGCCGCGCCAGTTGAACGGCCGGCCTCTCGCCCAGAGATCGTAGAGGCCGTCGAGTGCGACCGGCACGATCGGCGCGTCGAGATGCGAGGAGAGGATCGCCGCGCCTTTCCTGAACAGCTTGATCTCGCCATCGATTGATCGCTCGCCCTCGGGGAAGAGGACGAGCACTTTTCCGAGCCGCAGGCCAGCGGCGCCCGCCTGCATCGCGGTGACGAGATTTGCGTCGGGGTCGACCGGCACGATGTTGACAGCCTGGGCGAGCCACGCGGTGAATGGCGTGTCGAAGTACTCCGCCGCGCCGACGAGGAAGATCGAGCGCAACGTGCGAAACGGCAACGCCGCCGCCAGGAAGAAGCCGTCGAGATACGACTGATGATTTGGGCTGATGATGAACGGCCCGTGTGCCGGCAAGTGCTCCTGTCCGCTCGTCCGGAAGCGCAGCAGCAGGAACATGACGAACCGCGCGATCGCCAGCACGACGAAGAAGAGCAGCGCGCGTCCGGTCTTTGGCCGACGGAGATTCGCGATGAGCGAGTCCTCCGGTGGCTGTCGGAGCAGCGCGTCCCACGGCTGCTCGGCGGCGTCGGCATCTGCCTGTGTTCCGACGCGTTCGCCCGACAACACGGCGTCAATGAGCGCGCGCAAAGTGAAAATAGTCGCGCGCGTCTCCGGCGTGACGCGCGTGCCGCATTGCCGCTCGAGCGCCGTGAGCAGCTCGACGCGCTCCATCGAATCGAGCCCGAGATCGAGCTCGAGATTGGCGTCGGGTGGCACGGTCGGGCGGCCGAGCCGCGCGCTGACCGTCGAGACGAGCTCCGCGTGCTTCGGATGCGCGAGCCAGTTGCGCTCGCTCTCGGACAACGCTCGGGCGTCGGCCGGCGCCTCGGACGCGCGCTCGCGCAGCCGCCGCGCGATCTCATTCCGTCTCAGCTTGCCCGTCGTCGTCCTCGGCAGCGACTCGAGTGAAATGTCGTAGCTGAGGATGCGTTTGTGTGCCGGCAGTTGAACGGCCAGCCCTTCGAGCTCGAAGCGAATCAGCTCGCGAACGTTGACGATGCCGCGCTCTCGCAGCGTCTGGTCGTTCGGGACGATCACCGCGTGCAGTCGCTCGGCGGCCGGCTCGCCTGGGCGCGACAGGCCCAGCACGCACAGCTCCTTGATGAACGGCGAGTGGCGATAGTGCGCCTCGATTTCTTCTGGATACAGATTCTTTCCCGACGCGAGGACGATGATCTCCTTCGATCGTCCGGTGATGTAAAGACGACCGTCGGCATCGAGACGGCCGAGGTCGCCGGTGTGCAGCCAGCCGTCCTTGATCGATTCGGCGGTCGCGTCCGGCCGCGCGAAGTACTCGCGCATGACGATCGGTCCGCGAATCAGCACCTCACCGTCGTCTACGGCGTCGCCGGTGTCGGTCTGCGGGCGTTCGGCGATGCGGATCTCGACACCAGGCAGGGCCGGTCCGACCGATGTGGTGAAGCGATCGCCGAGCCGCATCAGCGTCGCGGCGCCGGACGTTTCGGTCAGGCCGTACGCGTTGAGCAGCGTGAAGCCCATGCCGTAGAGGTCGCGGCCGATCGCCGGATCGAATTTCGACCCGCCCGTGACGAGGAATCGCATTTTCGTCCCGAAGACACGATGAACGCGGTTGAACACGCGCTTGCCCGGATTCGCCCCGGTGCGATCGCGGAGCCAGCCGTTCGTCGTCACGATCGATCGGAAGATTGCCCGCGCCAGCCGGCCGCGCTTCGCGACCTCGGCGGTCGCGCGCTGGTGGATCAGATAGAAGAACTGCGGCACGCACGCGAAGATCGTGATCCCGCGCTGGTCGAGCGCTTCAAGGAGCGTCGTGGAGCTCACGGTCTCGAGAAACACGACCCGCGCGCCGACCGAGAGCGGCAGCAGCAGGTTAGCCATCTGTGCGAGCGCGTGGAAGAGCGGAAGCACCCCGAGTACCGCGTCCGAGTCGTCGGCGGTGACGACGGAAAAGGCCGCGAGTCGTTCGGCGTCGAGATTCCCGTGCGTGAGAACCACGCCCTTCGGATCGGCGGTCGTGCCCGACGTGTACAGAATGACCGCGGCGTCAGCGGCGTCGACCGCGGCCATCGACGGCGCGGAGCCGGCCTCAGCAAGATCGGCGGGCCCGGCGATGCCTGGCGCGGCGCCCGAGAGCAGCGCGACGCGGACGTTCGGGCCGAGCTCCGTGCACGCGGCTTTCGCGGTGTCGAGGTACTTGGGCGACGTGAAGAGCACGCGGGCGCCGCTGTTGCCGAGGATCGTCGCGACTTGCGCGGATTTGTAGGCCGTATCGAGCGGCACGGCGACGGCGCCCAGCCAGAGCGCGCCGAGGTACGTCGAGATCCATCGCGCATCGTTGTCCGCGAGAATCGCGATGCGGTCGCCCTTGGCCAGCCCGACCTGTTGCAGCCACGCGGCGGTGCGTGCCGCGCCGTCAAGAAGCGCCGCATACGTCGTGACGACGACGCGGCTGCCCGACATCAGCTCGATCGCCGGACGATCCGGGAAGCGCGACGCCGTCTCGGCGATCCTGGCGCAGAAGTTCCACATGGCGTCAGCCCCGGCATCATACGACCACCGCTCGTTTGCCGGACGGGGTGCAGACCCTCTACAATTGCGAGCGAAGGAGTCTGTGATGCCCAAAGTGTTGTGGGCATCGGCTGTGTGCCTCGCGCTCACGGTCGGTGCCGCCGCCAGGCCGCAGGCACCCGTGGAGCTCAAGGAAGGCGACAAAGCCCCGGATTTCTCGTTGCCCGGCACGGACGGCAAAACGCACAAGCTGTCCGACTACAAGGGCAAGATGGTGGTCCTCGCCTGGTTCCCGAAGGCTTTCACTGGTGGTTGAACGGCCGAATGCAGGTCGCTCCGTGCGAGCGGCTCAACCATTAAATCGTTCGACGTCGCTTATTTCATGGTGAGCGTCGATAAGCCTGAGGACAACAAGGCGTTCGCCGAGCAGGAGCAGGCGGACTTCCCGATGCTGTCCGACCCGGGCAAGCAGGTGGCGAACGCCTACGGCGTGCTGCCGCCGCCCAACCCGGATCGTCCCGACGCGCCGCAGTACGCGCGACGCTGGATGTTCTTCATCGACGGCACCGGCAAGATCGTGCACATCGAGAAGACATCGCACACGGCCGACGCGGGCGAGTATCTCGCCAAAGAGCTCGAAGCGCTCGGCGTGAAGAAGAAGTAGCTTCGTTCGTCAGTGCTGAGTGCTGGGTGCCGCGCGCACCTCAGCACTCAGCGCACCGTCCCAAGGCACGTCGCACCAAGCATCAACCACTCGTTCTGCGATACGCTGAGCGCGTGACCGATCCGATAGATCGCTATCGGGAATGGTTTGCCGCCGCGGCCGAGGCCAAGTGCGCCGAGCCGAAGGCGGCGTGTCTGTCGACCGCCGATGCGTCGGGCCGGCCATCGGGGCGGATGGTCCTCATTCAGTACGCCGATGCGCGCGGTCTCGCGTTCTTTACGAACTTCAACAGCCGCAAGGCGCACGAGCTTGACGCGCAGCCGCACGCGTCGCTCTGCGTCTTCTGGCGCGAGATCGAACGACAAGTCAGATTCGAGGGACGCGTGAGCCGTGTGCCCGACGCCGAAGCGGATGAATACTTCGTGACGCGGCCGCGCGAGAGCCAGCTCGGCGCGTGGGC
>CAYQRM010000110.1:0-2827 GCA_964419785.1 uncultured Solibacteraceae bacterium
GCCCAAGCTCATGTGCATGACCCGGTTGTCCGACCTGCCGCTGGAGAAGCCCGTCACCGTCGAGCCGATGCATACCTTCCCGTCGGTGCGCGACCTCGTCACCGACGTCTCCTGGAACTTCCGGGTCAAGCAGGAGATCAAGCCGTTCAAGCCGCGCAAACCGGACGCGCCGGACGGCACCTGGCGCATGCAGCAGGAAGACATCGAGCGCGTGCAGGAGTTCCGCAAGTGCATCGAGTGTTTCCTCTGCCAGGACGTCTGCCACGTGCTCCGCGATCACCACAAGCACGACGAATTCATCGGGCCGCGCTTCTTCGTCCACGTCGCCGCGCTCGAGATGCACCCGCTCGACACGGCCGATCGCACCGAGGAGCTCAAGGACGCGTTCGGCATCGGCTACTGCAACATCACGAAGTGCTGCACGAAAGTCTGTCCCGAATCGATCACGATCACCGACAACGCGATCATCCCGCTCAAGGAACGGGTCGTCGACAAGTTCTACGATCCGCTGAGAAGACTCCTTCGCGTGTTCGCGGGCGGAGGGTAAGACAGGTACATCGGGTACCACAGGTACATCGGGTACATCGGGTACGTCGAGTGCGCGGAACGCGCTGGCGCGTGTCAGCTTCTCTTTTTAGAACCAAGAAAAAGTTGACGCAAATGCAGGTTCCTGGCACCCGGCGTACCTGACGTACCCGGCGTACCTGATGTACCTGATGTACCTGATGTACCTGGCGTCCTACTGCTTCGTGTACACGACCGTCTGTATCGTGATCTGTCCGTTCGACGGCGCCGCGACGAACCAGTCGTCGACTTGTTCTCCGTGCGTGCCGCCGACCGTGAGATGCAGTCTGCCGAGAGACACCGCGTACGTGCCGGTGTTCCGCGGATCCTGCGCGAGCGCGGCGTCGTAGTCGAACGCGTCCGCGTCGCCATTGGGCGCCTGGATGCCGTCGTAGGCGCGATAGACGCGGCCGTCCCTGGAGAAGAGATAGAAGTGCCGCGCCGGGAGGAAGCCGCCCGACCCGGCGCCGTGTGACAGATCGCTGATGAACTTCATCTTGACGCCCGCGTACAGTCCGGCGATCGCCGCGTAGTCGTGGCGGGCGTTCTCGTCGATGGGCGGCGGCGCGGGCGCCGCGCCGACTGACAGCGAGTTGAGCACGACGTCGAGCGATGGCTGCATCATCTGCCAGCTCTCCGGCGTCATGGCGTGCGCGTCGAGGATCGCGGCCTGACCGCCCGAGACGATCACGAGCCGCATGCGCGGCCGCGAAATTCCGACCGGGCTATCGACGAAGAACGCGACGAACGCCGCGTCGGCGCCCGTCACCGTCGCGGTGTGGAACTCGGGCGGGCCGGCGACGGTCTCCTCGCGAAAGCGCGGATCGATCCAGTCCTGAAGGAGCGTCGACATGAGAAGCGCCGCCATGTCGCCGGCAAACGGCCGGAACGGATACACCTGAAACGAGCCGTTGCACTCGCGCGAGCTGTAGTCGTCGGGCGGCACGATCGCGCTGTGCATGAAGGTCGGCGGAACGGTGTAGTTCAGCATGGCGCCCTCCAGCCCGGTGGCACCTCAACTGTCGATGCGCCGCCCCGGAGTCGTCGGAGTCGAGGCCGTCGTCTGCGCTGCGCTGAAGCCGAGGAACCGGTCGGCCAGCTTGACCCGCTCGGCAACGCTCACCTCGCTATCGAGCAACGGGACGATGAGCACGCGAAGCTCGGGACTGAGCGTGTTGTCGAGGAACTCGAGCGCGTTGGCGTGCATCACGGCGTCGGACGAGCGCGCGCTGGCGTACGCTTCCTTGAGATCGAGCGTCGGCGAGAGCAGCTTCATGAGTCGGAAAATGCGCTCGAGCTCCCACGCCATCGACGTCCTGAGCGCCTCGGTCGGCGCGCCGCCCTGCGTGCCGAGCAGCTGATACGAGCGATAGTGCCCCATCAGCTCGGCAATCATCACCGCATCGATCGTCTGGCGGTCGAGCACCAGGTCTCGACGAGTCTCCTGCAGTTTGTTGAGCGCGGAGATCACGTGGAAGCGCAAGGTCAGATCCGGCTCGAGCAACGCCTCGCCAAGCACGGCCGCCGCCGACGTCGAGCCGATGCGAAGCAGCACCTCCGGAATCGCTTGCCGGACCTCGAGCGACTCGCGCGAATCGACCAGATGATCGCGCAGCGTGCCGATGATCGTGTCGTCGAACTCCGCCAGTGCGGCGACGGCGTCCTCGCGCAACGCCGGCTGGCCGAGCCGCTCGAGGATCGCCGGCACGAAACGCCGTGCGCCGCGCACGCCCGCGGTCTGCAGCGCTTCGCGAGCGACGTCCGGATCTGGATCCTTCAGCAGCACGCCAAGTCGATCCTCGAATTGATTCGGCAGCGACCCCAGCAGCCGCGCCGCTTCGAGGCGGCTGTCTCGGCCTTCCGCGCCGGCCTCGCGTACCATGCCGTCGAGAATCAAGCCGGCAGCGTCGAGGTTCTGCGACTCGCCGGGCCGGCTGAGGACCACGACCGCCGCCGAGCGAACCGCCGCGCTCGGAAAATCGCCGAGCTGCTCAATCTCCGCGAGCGGATCGGAGTGATCGTGCCGCGTGAGGTACCGCAGCGCTTCCGTTCGAACGTCGAGATCCTCGTCGTTGAGCAGACCCTTGACCTGCCCTCTCACGGCCACATCCCCGGCCTCGTTGAGAATCGCGACCGCCTTGCTCCGCACGCGTGGCGACGGATGCGTCAAGAGCTTCCGAATCGCGGAATGCGACTGCAGCCGCTGCCCCATCTGGAAAAGCGTCAGCCCGTACAGCACGTCCGTCGCGTTGGGCGACGCGAG
>CAYQRM010000111.1:0-33442 GCA_964419785.1 uncultured Solibacteraceae bacterium
GAAGTCGGGCTGCTCGGGAATCTGATACTGCTTCGCCCAGGCGATCTTTCCGGCTTTGTCGATGACGAAGATCGCGCGCTCCGAGATGCCGTCCGAGCGCATGACGCCGTAGTCGCTCGCGACCTTGCCGTGCGGGTGGAAGTCGCTCAAGAGGTCGTAGGAGATGCCGCCGAGTGAGTCGGCCCATGCTTTTTTCGACGGTCCTGCGTCAACGCTCACGGCCAGCACGTGCGCGTTCGCGGCATCGAGCTTGGGCCGCTCGCGCTCGTAGGTCCGCATCTGTTCGGCACACACGGGCGTGAACGCGAGCGGATGAAACGCGAGGATGACGTGCTGCTTGCCCCGAAAATCGGACAGTCGCACGGTACGGCCGTTGTGGCTTTGGAGCGAAAAATCCGGGGCGAGACTTCCGACGTTCATCATCGCTTCATTCTGGCAGGCCCGGGCTTCAGGCCCAAGGCCTCCGCACAGTAACTGCCACCCAGGACTCAATGGGGTCGCTCGGGCCCGGAGCCTCGCGCCTGGGGCCCGGTGCCCGACGTGATAAGGTCTCTCTGATGGCCTTTTCGGAGGCGGCGAGATGAGGCGAATTGGCCTCTCCTGGCTCATCGTCCTGGCCGTCGTCCTGCTGTTCGTGGTGCCGTCGGCCGTCGAGTACTACACCGACTGGCTGTGGTTCCGCGAGCTTGGATTCGAAGGCGTCTTCCTCCGCACGATCAACACGCAGGTCATCGTCTTTGCCGCGACGTTCGTTGCGGTGTTCGTGGTGCTTGCGTTCAATCTCGGTCTGGCGCGCCGAACGTTCACGCGGCCGCAGATTGTTCTCGGCACCGGCGTCGACGGACGGGCGATCGCGCTCGAGGGGAAGCGCCTCGCGCGCATCGCGAGCTGGGTCTCGGCCGGCGTCGCGCTGATCCTTGCGTGGTCCGCGTCCGACGACTGGCTCGACTGGTTGAACTTCTTCAAAGGCGCTCCGTTCGGCCAGACCGATCCGCTCTTCCATCGCGACGTGGCGTTCTACGTGTTCCGGCTGCCGATCTGGGAGACGCTGCAGCGCGAAGGGCTCGTCACCGTGCTCGTCGCCATGGTGGGCTGCGGTCTGTACTACGTCCTGTCCGGAAGCTTTGTCATCGAGCCGCGGTATGGCCTGGCCTTCTGGCCCCGCGTGCGCCTGATTCCGGCCGCACGCAAGCATCTGGCGCTGCTGGTCGCCGCCCTGTTCGGGTTGTTCGCCTGGGGCGCGTGGCTCGAGATTCCGCAGACGCTCTTGACGCCCGCATCGATCGTCTTCGGCGCGTCGTACGCGGATTGGCACGCGAAGATTCCGTTCCTCTGGGCGACCTTCGGCGCATGCCTGATCGGTGTCGCGTTCTCGGTGTGGCACGGGTTTGGCCGCCGAGGGTGGCCGATTCCGGTCGCGGTGGGGCTCGCGGTCGCGACGGCCGTGTCGGGCGGCATCTACGCCGGCTTTGTGCAGACGTTCGCCGTCACGCCGAACGAGCTGGACAAAGAGCAAGCGTTCATCACGTACAACATCGCGGCGACCCGGACGGCGTACGCGCTCGATCGTGTCGAGGAGCGCGAGCTCTCCGGCGATGCCGAGCTCAAACCCGAAGACATCGTCGAAAACGCCGGCACGATTGAGAACGTGCGGCTCTGGGACTACCAGCCGCTGCTGCAGACGTTCAGCCAGATTCAGGAAATCCGCACGTATTACGATTTCGCCTCCGTCGACAACGATCGCTACGTCATCGACGGCCGGTACCGCCAGGTCATGCTCTCGGCGCGCGAGCTCAACACCGAGAACATGCCGAATCGATCGTGGGTCAACGAGCGGCTGTTCTTCACCCACGGCTACGGCTTGACGCTCGGTCCGGTCAATCAGGTGACGACCGAGGGCTTGCCGGTGCTCTTCATCCGCGACCTGCCGCCGGTGTCGACGACGGATCTGAAGATCGACGAGCCCAGCATCTACTTCGGCGAGCTCTCGAGCAACTACGTGCTCGTCAAGACGCGCCAGCCGGAGTTCCACTATCCGCGCGGCGACGACAACGTCACGACGACGTACACGGGCACGGGCGGCGTGCCGATCGGCAGCTTCTGGCGGCGTCTGCTCTTCGCGCTGCGGTTCGCGTCAACGGACATTCTGTTCACGAACCAGCTCACGGCCGAGAGTCGCATCCTGTTTCACCGGCGCATCAGCGAGCGCGTCGGCCTCGTTGCGCCGTTCCTCCAGTTCGATTCCGATCCGTATCCGGTGATCAGCGCGGGCCATCTTTACTGGATTCAGGATGCGTACACGACGTCGAGCAACTATCCGTACTCGACGCCGACGCAGACGCGATCCGGCAGCGTCAACTACATCCGCAACTCGATAAAGATCGTCATCGACGCTTACAACGGCACGATGACGTTCTATCTGGCCGAGCCGAACGATCCGATTGCGCTCACGATCGGACGCATCTTCCCGGGCATGCTGCATACCCTGTCCGAGATGCCGGCCGGGCTGCGACAGCACGTGCGCTATCCCGAAGACATTTTCAAGATTCAGACGACGGTGTTCGCGACGTTCCACATGACGAACCCGCAGGTCTTCTACAACAAGGAAGATCAGTGGCAGCTGCCGACGCTCGACACCGGCCAGAACGCCACGGCGATGCAGCCCTACTACACGATCATGCGGCTGCCGGGCGAGAAGCAGAACGAGTTCATCCAGATGCTCCCGTTCACGCCGCGCCTCAAGGACAACCTGTCGGCGTGGATGGTCGCACGAAGCGACGGCGAGCACTACGGGCATCTGGTCGTCTTCCAGTTTCCGAAACAGAAGATCGTGTACGGTCCGCGGCAGATCGTCGGGCGCATCAATCAGGATCAAGTCATCTCGCCGCAGATCACGCTCTGGAACCAGCTGGGATCGGAGGTCATCTGGGGCACGCTGCTCGTGATTCCGGTCGACGAGTCCCTGCTGTACGTGCGCCCGCTCTACCTGCGGTCGCCTGAGGGCCGGATTCCCGAGCTCAAACGCGTGATCGTCGCCTACAGCAGCCGGATCGTCATGGCCGAGACGCTCAACCAGGCGCTCGCGCAGATCTTCGGCAACGGCATCATCCCTGCCCTCTCGCCCGATCGTCTGCAAAGCAGCGCGACCTCGGTCGTCCAGGCGTCGTCTGAAATCCCCGAAGCGCCGAACGTCGACGAAGGTACGGGCACGATGGCAGATCTTGCCGCGCAGGCGAAGACCCATCTCGAGCGCGCGCTTCAGGCGCAGCGCGACGGCGATTGGGCAACCTACGGGGAAGAGATCAAGAAGGTCGGCGACATCATTGACAAGATGAACAAGAAGAAGTCAGGGTGATCCCAGGGCGCTAGCGCGCGACCGTCGAAGGCATCGCCGGCGCTGGACATTCAGCGAGCTGAACTTCGTCCGGCGTGTAGAGCCGCGTTTCCACCACTCCTGCCAGCGGATCGTAAAAGTGCACGCGAGGGTTGCCCTGGTAGGTCCAGACGGGCGGCTGCTCGAGTTTCGCCCACGCGCTCGCAGATCCGAATCGCTCGGCAAATCCCTTCCGTTCGTCCTCGTCGAGGAGGACGTAAGGATGCGCGCCGCGATCGCGCAGCCATGCGATCGCCTGATCGAGCGATCGCTCGTCGAGCTGGTCGTAGCGAAGCGTCAGGCGGCCGGAGTAGTAGCGCACGCTGCCGCTGTGCAGGCCGCTGATGACGACGTCGCCGGGCGCAGTCGAGCGCGCGACGAGCGCGGCGGCCGCGGGATACCGACGTTCGCTGTCGCGGGCGGCAAACACGCCGCGATCGTCGGCAACCGAGATCGTCCAGACGCCGAGCACGATGACGCCGAGCACGATCGCGAATTTCAGAATGCCGGGCGCGCGCGCGAGCACGGCCCACAGCACTGCGCCGGTGCCGAGCATGAGCGCGGGCCAGGCGGGAAGCAGAAAGCGCAGAAACCACCACGAATCGAACGGCTGATAGCTGATGTAAATGCCGACGACTGCCGCGGCAATCCATCCGAGCAGTAACGCCGCCCGCCGCGCATCAGGGGCGTTCCACAGCCAGCGCGAGCCGGCGTACAGCGCCGCCCAGCCGGCGAAGATCAACGGCGTTTGCGTCTCGGCAGTCCACACGAGCCACTGACGTACGTTGGTTTGGATGTTCCCGAGTGAAAACCAATCGGACGCATCGCCGTACGACGACGCCAGCGGCGATCCGTACGCGATCGCGCTGACGATCGCAATCGCCGCGCCCGCGAGGACCAGGCCCGGCAGGAACGCGGCCGCCGCGCGGATCGCGCGTCCCCGATCGTCGCGCTCGCTCCGGAGAGTCCACACGAGCATCACGAGGGCGAGCGGCACCAGATTCGGACGCGCGAGGATCGCGAGTCCGGCGCACACGCCGCTCGCTACCAGCCACGGCAGCGTCCTCCGGACGAGGCCGTACGTCGCGACCGCCGAGAACGCGGCGGCCGGAACGTCGCTCATCGGGTTGAGCAGCATGCAAATGAAGTTCGGACTGGAGACGAGCAGCCACGCGCCAAGCACGCCAATCCACGCCGAGCCGAGCCTCCGGCCGATCGCGAACGTCGCGACGACGAGCAGGCCGGCGCAGAGCGGGACGACCCAGAATGGCGCGCAGACTCCTCCGACGGCGGTCGCCGCGGCAATCAGCAGTGGAAATCCTGGCGGATAGATGGCGACGATGGCGTTGCCTGCGGGTGCCGGGCGGTAGCCGATCGGCGCGAAAGTCGCGATCGCGTTCGGCCAGGGCGCCTCGGCCGCGATCGATATCGGCGTCGCGAGCCGGCCTTCAGCCCACGAGCGCGCCTCGCTCAGATAACCGTACGAGTCCGAACCGCCGGCGACACGTGAAATCCTGGTCACGCCAACGAACACGGACGCGAATGTCAGAATCGACGCGAGAACGACGGGCGTGAACCAGCCAAGAACCTGACGAATTCGCGCGGCAACGCGATTGGGACCAGCGAGCCACATCGCGATGCCGACGAGGACCACGCCGAGCACGAGCGGCCGCGTCGGATCGCTCGCGCGAAGACGCACGCCCAAGATGTGCGTCTCACCACCGCCTGTCAGGGACATCGTCGCCGCAATGCCCAACGCGAGCGCGCCGGCGATCGCAATCCAGCGAGGCCTCCGGTCGGCGGCTGGCATATGTCAGTCAGGACTACGTCGCGGTTCTCTTTCTCCAATACCGCGCGAGACCCATCCACGAGAAATCGAAGCGGCCGGCGTCGGCATAGGCGCGCGCCTCGTCCCGGCTGGTCGCGCGCGCGATCTCGTCGTCAATCTCCTTCGCGAACGTCTCGGCGCGCTCGGCGTCCGTTCCGGCGGTCGCGAGCAGACCACGCACGCGAGAGCTCCAGGCCTCCATGCGCGACCACAAGTTCTGAAAGTGCACGCGCGGCGACGCGTAGGGCCCGAAGTGCGTGAGAAACATCAGATCCGGATTCCACGCGAGGATGCGATCCGTGCTCGCGCGCCACGCCTCGAGATCGATGTCTGGCGGGGGCGTCGGCGGCAGCACGAGCGTTCCTCCCGGCCGGCTGATGCCCGCCGTGTCGCCGACGAACGCGAGCCGCGCCGCCGGCAGAAAGTAGCTGACATGGTGCGACGCGTGTCCGGGCGTCCACGCTGATTCGACCTCGTGGCCGACGACCTCGAACCGATCGCGCTCGTTGAGGATCTGCATCCGCCCGGCCGGCACCGCGCGCACTTCACCCCAGAGGCGTTGCATGTCGTCGAGATAGAGCCGCGACGCGCTTGCAAGGAGGCCGCTCGGATCCGACATGTGCGGCGCGCCCTTCGCGTGCACGAACACACGCGCATCGGGACAGCGCTCCACCAACACGCCAGTCGAGCCCGCGTGATCGAGGTGGATGTGCGTCAGCAGAATCGCGCGCACGTCGCGAAACGCCATGCCCTTCGCGCCGAGCTTCCGCTCGAGCGTTCCAAGCGTCGTCGACGGCCCTGGATCGACGAGAGCGACGCCGTCGCGGCCGTGCAGGACGCCGGTGGCGATGATTTGCGGCTTGCCAAGAAAGTCGAGATCGACGTAATCGAGGCCCGCCGCGAGCGGGCCCGGTGCTGACGCCATGAGCCTCATTCTATGCGCGCCGCGGTTTGCGGTACGCTGATGAGGTGGCTGATGCGCCAAGCGGACAGGTCAAGGAACGCCCGCAAACGAAGAAACAAGAACCGCCGGTCTTCAAGGTGGTGCTCCTCAACGACGATTACACGACAATGGAGTTCGTCGTGAGCGTGCTCGAATCGGTGTTCCAGAAGTCGCCGGCCGAGGCCTACCGCGTGATGATGAACGTCCACGTGAACGGCCGAGGCATCGCCGGCGTGTACCCCTGGGAAGTCGCCGAAACGAAGGTCGACACCGTGACGACGCTCGCGCGCCAGGCCGGGTTTCCGCTCAAGGCGGTGACCGAGGAAGGATGAGATATTGGGTCATGGGGTCATTGACACCATCTGAGTTCGCCGGGCATCGTAAGGGATAATCCATTTATGTTCTCCGCGTCGCTCGAGATCGTGCTGACGATTGCGTACCGCGAGGCCGTGTCGCGCCGGCACGCGTATCTCACGCTCGAGCACCTGCTCTACGCGCTCGCGCACGACACCGAGGGCGAGCGGATCCTGCTCGGATGCGGCGCGGACCTGCCGCGGCTGCGCAAGGAGCTCAACCAGTATCTCGACGAGAGCGTCGAGCAGCTCAAGCGCGGCCACGAACGCGAGCCGGAGCAGACCACCGCGTTTCAACGCGTGCTGCAGACGGCCGTGCTGCACGTGCAGAGCGCGCAGCGGCAGGAAGTGCACGCCGGAGACATCCTTGCGGCGATTCTCCAGCAGCCGAAGTCGCACGCGGCGCGGCTCCTCCAGAGCCATGGCATCACCCGGCTCGATGTGCTCGATTTCATCTCGCACGGCGTCTCGAAGATGCCGGAGGGTCTGGTCCCGCGCGAGGACACGGGCGACGCGCCATCGGGCATCGGCGCCGAGGGCACGGCGACGTCGCGCGATCCGCTCGCGGCGTACTGCATGAACCTCACCGAGCGCGCCAGGAATGGTCAGCTCGACCCGTTGATCGGCCGGGCAAACGAGCTGCAGCGGACGATCGAAGTGCTCTGCCGCCGCCGCAAGAACAACCCGGTCTTTGTGGGCGAGGCAGGAGTCGGCAAGACCGCGATGGCCGAAGGCCTGGCGACGAAGCTCATCGGCGACGATGTCCCGGCAGTGCTCAAGGATGCGGAGATTTTCTCGCTCGACACGGGTGCGCTTCTCGCCGGCACGCGCTTCCGCGGCGACTTCGAGGAGCGCTTCAAGGCCGTGATTCGCGCGTTGAGCTCGAGGCCACGCGCGATCCTCTTCATCGACGAGATTCATTCGACGGTCGGCGCGGGTGCGACGACGGGCGGCACGATGGACCTCGCGACGCTCATCAAGCCGATCCTGACGGCCGGCGATCTTCGCGTCATCGGCTCGACGACGTTCGAGGAGTTCAAGCACATCGAGAAAGATCGCGCGCTCGCGCGACGGCTTCAGAAGATCGCGATTGAGGAACCGTCGATCGAAGAAACGGTCAGAATTCTCGCCGGCTTGCGTGCACGCTACGAATCGCATCACGGCGTGACGTACACCGACGCCGCGCTCGACGCCGCCGCCAAACTCGCGGCCCGCCACCTGCGCGACTACAAGCTGCCCGATAGCGCGATCGACGTGATCGACGAAGCGGGCGCGGTAATGAAGATTCGAAGTCAGGCGCAGAGTCCGGCGGACCAGGCCGACGGCGCCGGACCTCAAGCAGAAGCGCCGGCCCCGATCGTTGTCAACGCTCCAGACATCGAGGCGATCGTCGCGCGCATGGCGCGCATCCCCGCGCGTCAGGCGTCGTCGTCCGATCGCGAACGGTTGCGCACGCTGGAGGAATCGCTCGATCGCGTCGTCTTCGGCCAGCAGGAGGCCGTGCACCTGGTCGCGCAGTCGATCAAGCGATCGCGCGCCGGGCTCGGGCTGCCGGATCGGCCGGCGGGCTGCTTCTTGTTCACGGGCCCGACGGGCGTTGGCAAGACGGAGCTCGCAAAGCAGCTCGCGCTGCTCCTCGGCAACGAGTTCATCCGTTACGACATGAGCGAGTACATGGAAAAGCACGCGGTGGCGAGGCTGATCGGCGCTCCGCCCGGGTACGTCGGTTTCGAGCAGGGCGGCCTGCTCGTCGACGCCGTTCGCTCGCACCCGTATTCGGTCGTGCTGCTCGACGAGATCGAGAAGGCGCATCCCGACATCTACAACATCCTGCTGCAGGTGATGGACCACGCCACGCTCACGGACAACACCGGCCGCAAAGCGGATTTCCGGAACGTCGTGCTGATTCTCACGTCCAACGCGGGGTCGCGGGAGATGAGCGCAAAATCGATTGGCTTCAGCGGCGAGAGCGGCCGCGACGAGCGCGACGATGCGCTGCGGCGCGTTGCGGCGGGAAAATCCAAGGCCGCGATCGAGCGCGTGTTCAGCCCGGAGTTCCGCAACCGGCTCGACGCGATCGTCACGTTCAAGAGCCTGACACCGTCGGTCATGGAGACGATCGTCGAAAAGTTCGTCCTTCAGCTCGAATCGCAGCTCGCCGAGCGACACGTCGCGATCACGCTGACGCCGGAAGCGCGCGGCTGGCTGGCCGAAAAAGGCTACGACGCCGTCTTCGGCGCCCGCCCGCTCGCGCGTGTCGTCCAACGCGAGGTCAGGGATCCGCTCACCGACGAGATTCTCTTCGGCCAGCTCGAGCACGGAGGCACGGTGACCATCGGCGTCAGTGGCCAGGGGCTGACGTTCCAGTACGAGCGCGTGAATGAGTGATCTCAAAGTCACCGATCGTCGTTGGTGGGTAAAGGGCGATCAAGACGCGCCCGCGCCCGAAGAACCGCGGCTCAAACCCACCTACATCGAGGAGCTCGAGGCCAGGCTCGCGGCAAAAGACGTCGAACTGCAGCAGATTCTCGCCAAGTACCGCGGTGCCGCCGACGAGTTCGACCAGGCGCGCGCGCGGCTGCGCAAGGAAGTCACGAAGGACGTCGAGCGCAGCCGGCGACAGATGCTCGTGTCATTTCTCGAGGTGCTCGACAACCTCGACCGCGCGCTCGCCTCGGCTTCCGATCGCCCGGACGATCCGCTCGTGCAGGGCGTGTCGCTCGTCCGGCAGCAATTTCTCGCGACGCTCGACGGCCTCGGCGTCGTTCGGCTCGATCCGATGGGCGCGCCGTTCGATCCGATGCGACACGAAGCGGTCGCGAGCGTGCCCGCGAGCACCGAAGCGCCCGCCGGACACATTGCGGGCGTCGTCCGGCCTGGCTACCTCGTCGGCGACGAGGTGCTGCGGCCGGCAATGGTCGCCGTCGCGCAATAGAGCGTCGGCCCATCGAGCGCGACCGCACGTCGGCTCACTTCAGGACGAACGGCAGGAAGCTCACCGGTCGCACGGAGCGCTCGCGGTCCGCGAACGTTTCGACGACGTTCACGGTCGCGGGCGCGGGATCGGTCGGTGACGAAGCGAGGTCGTACATCATCACAAGCGCGGGGCCTTCGTAAGTAAAGAGCGGGCGCGAGTCGAGAACGGCGAGCCTCTGCTGGCCCGGGAAGCGCTTCTTCACCGCATCGACTTCCCAGTCCTCGACGAGCAGGTACGGATGCGCACCGTGCGCGGCGAGCCACGCGGCGCTGCGATCGAACTGGTCCGGCGGCAGCGCGGCGTAATTCAACGTCATGCGTCCGCCGTAGTACCGCACGCTGCCGCTGTGCTGCATCGAGTAGATGACGCTCGACGGATCCGTCGTTGACCGCACGACCTTCGCGATCGAGACGTAGCGGCGCTCGACTTGCCACATCTCGAAGGTATGCTCGTTCGCCGCGACCTTGAAGTCACGCGCCCCCAGAAGCAACACGCCGGCGCTGACGACGACCGTCAAGATCGGCCGGCGGGTGGATGCGATCCACGTCGCAACCGCGCCGACTCCGATCAAGACGAGCGGCAGCCCAGTGATCAGGAAACGCAAATACCACCAATCCGAGAACACGAGGAACGAAAAGTACTGTCCGACGAGCGCCAGCAGGAAGAGGCCGGTAACGACGAATGCGGCCCGATCGTCGACGCGCGGCCAAAAACGCTTCGACGGAAACGCCAGCGGCACGAGGCCGACGAGCGCGAACGGCGTCTGCGCGTATACAAACCACCGTGTGTAGTTCCGAACGTTCGCGAGAACGTTTCCGAGTGAGAACCACCCGCCGAGCGTGCCGTAACCGGAGACGAAGGGCGATCCGTAAAGGTACGCGTTGACGGCGAGGACCGCGATGACTCCTGCGCCGGCGCACGCGGCATAGATCGCCGCGCGACCGATCCACACGCGCCGCGCGCCCGTGCGCCACGCACGGATCAAGTACCACACGCCGAGCGGACCGGCCTGAAACACCAGATTCGGTCTGATCAGAATCGCCGCTGCCGAGGCGAAGCCCGCCGCGGCGGCGCTCGACGCGGACTCGCCGAGCACGAAATACAGCGCGACGTTCCACGCGGCCGCGACGGGAACATCCGTCATCGGCGCCACCACCATGAACAGGACGATCGGACTCGTCGCGACAAGCCACGCGGCGATGAGGCCCGCACGCGGCGCGCCGAGCCGGCGACCGATCCCGAACGTCGCGATCACGAGCACTGCGCCCGTGATCGGCACGACCCAGAACATCGCCTCCTGGCCACCGATCGTCTTCGCGGCCGCGAACAGAAGCGGCAGCCCCGACGAGTAGGACGGCACAATCGACGCCGCATCCGCGCCGGCCCCGGGCCGATAACCGAGCGGCGTGAATGTCAGGAGCGCGTCTTTCCACGGCGCGTTCGCCGCCCACGGCTCGGGAATCTTGAGCTGGCCGCTCACCCACCCGTCGGCCTGTGACACGTAGCCGTACGCGTCCGATCCGCTCGCGGCCGTCGTCGCGTAGGCGACGCCGACGATGCACAGCGCGATGGCGAGTGCAGCGGTGAGGATTCGATCGTCGACTCGATCGATCGCCGCGAGCCACGCGCGCACGTGCTCGCGCGTGCCTTTCGCGGCGACGAACACGGCAAGCGCGGCCGCCGCGGCCAGCGCAGGGCGCCACGGCTCGTGCGAGGCGATGGTGTGATGAAGAACCGCGAAATCGAAGCCGCCAATGACGGCGACCCACAAGGCCCAGCCGCCGACCAACGCAGCGACTGTGAGCGAGACTCCTCGAAGGATTCTCAAGGCCGGTGGGGTGACTTCCCGATTTGTCGACTTGCCAACCTGTCGACTTCCCTGACTTCTCGACTTCCCGACTTCCCGACTTTCAATATCGATTTACTGCTCGCCCGGATCCTCGAGGTACGTGTACCCGTGGAGGCCGTCTTCGTAGAAGCGCAGCAGGCGGCCGGATTCCTCGAAGTCGATGCGCCCGTCGCGCACCGCGACTTCGACCGACTCGCGCAGCTTGCGGAGCAGCATGTCGGCGTCGAACTCCACGTAATCGAGGACTTCTTTGACGGTGTCGCCTTTGATCACCGACTCGAGCATCACGTTGCCCGACTGATCGAGACTCACGTGTACGGCGTGGGTGTCGCCGAAGAGATTGTGCAGGTCGCCGAGGATCTCCTGATACGCGCCGACGAGGAACACGCCGAGGTAGTACGCGTCGCCGGTGAACGGGTGGAGCGAGAGCGTGCGCTTCACGTCACGGCGATCGATGAACTGATCGATCTTGCCGTCCGAGTCGCACGTGATATCGCCGAGCACGGCCTGGCGCGTCGGCGGCTCGTTCAGCCGGTGAATCGGCATCACCGGGAAGAGCTGCTTAATCGCCCATGAATCAGGGATCGACTGGAACAGCGAGAAGTTGCAGAAGTACGTATCGGCGAGCGTGTCGTCGAGGCCCGCGAGATCTTCGGGCACTTCGTCCATTTGCTGGACGAGCTTGCGCAACTTACCGCAGATCGCCCAGTACAGGGTCTCCGCGAGGCAGCGTTGTCCCAGCGGCAAGTAGCCGCCGTTGAACAAGTTGAGCGCCATGTCGAGCGCCTGCTGCGCGTCGTGATAACTCTCGAGTGCGTTGCGCGCGGTGAGACTCTGATACGTCTCCTTGAGATCGACGAGCGGCTGCTCGAGCTCGTCCCCGTGCCCGTTCTGCGGGATCTCGTCCTCGCCAAATCCGGCGACGCCGAGCACGTTGAACACGAGCACGCTGTGGTACGCCACGATCGCGCGCCCGCTCTCCGAGACGATCGTCGGATGCTTCACGCCGGCGTCGTCGCACACCGTCTGGATGTGGTACACGACGTCGTTTGCGTACTCCTCGAGCGTGTAGTTCACGCTCGACTCGAAATTCGTCTGCGATCCGTCGTAGTCGACGCCAAGTCCGCCGCCGACGTCGAGGTACTCGAGCCCGGCGCCGTCCTTGACGAGCTCCGCGTACACGCGCGCCGCTTCGTTCAGCGCGCCTTTGACGATGCGGATGTTGGGAATCTGGCTGCCGAGGTGGAAGTGCAGGAGCTTGAAGCAGTCCTGCATGCCGTACGACTTCAGCTCCTCGAGGCCCTGGCGCACTTCAGCAACCGTGAGGCCGAACTTCGATCGGTACCCGCCCGACGACTGCCAGCGGCCGCCGCCGCGCGACGCGAGCTTGACGCGCATGCCGATCTGCGGGCGCACGCCGACCTTTCGCGAGTACTCGAGGATCAAGCCGAGCTCGGTGTACTTCTCAACGACGGGGATGATGCGGCGGCCCATCTTGTGGGCCAGCATCGCCATCTCGATGAACTCGGCGTCCTTGAAACCGTTGCAGATGATCGGCGTGTCGCCGGTCGTCATCGCGACGACCGCGAGCAGCTCGGGCTTGGAGCCGGCTTCGAGACCAAAATCGTACGGCCGGCCGAAGTCAAGCACCTCTTCGACGACCTGACGCTGCTGGTTGACCTTGATGGGATAGACGCAGAAGTACTTGCCATCGTACTGGTGCTGCGCGATCGCCGACGAGAACGCAGAGTGAATGTCGGCCAGACGCTGCCGCAGGATGTCGCGGAAGCGAATCAGAATCGGCAGGCCGATCCCGCGCAGCTGCAGGTGATCGACGAGCTGTTTGAGATCGATCCAGCGCTCGGGGTCGCGCGTCGCGTGAACGCGCACGTGACCGTTCGGCCCGATGGAAAAGTAGCCTTTGCCCCAGCGTTCGATTTCGTAGAGTTCGGTGGCGTCCGTGACGGTCCAGGGATCGCCCTGGCGCCACGTGCGCGTGACACGGCTCGTCGTGCTCACAGACCGCTAATCATAAAAGAGATCCCGCTCCGCAAGGACGTTTTTTCCTTACCGGCCGCCGGATGACGCCTGCAGCGCATGCAGGATGATCACGTGGCTGTGCGTGAGGTCGGACGAGTTGATCTGGATGCCGCTCGTCATCAGATCGGCGCCGTGCATCGTGCCGAGATCGCCATAATCGGCCGATTCCACCTGGTAATCGAGGTCCGTGCGGAGCGCTCTCGGGCGCACGAGCGTGCTCGACACGGCGTCCGGCGTGTCGAACGCCATCACCACCGAGTCGCCCGTCGTCGGTGAGACGTGCTGGACGACGTCCCAGCCCGACCACGGCACGTTGGGCAGGTCGATTTGCTGTGCGGAGAGCAGCATCGAATCCGATCCAAGCAGAATCGGGCGAATGTACTTGTAGAGCGAGATCTGCTGCCCGAGCGTGGCCCGGGTCCCGTCGTCCAGGTCGCTCGCGAGCGCGCTCAGGCCGAACGCGCCTGGCATGCGGCTCCGCATCATCGCCGCGGTGTCGAATGTCGGATCGGCCGTCATCGGCTCGTTGTCAGACTGGATCGCAAACGTCAGCAGGTACGGCGCGGGGAAGATGTCGAGCAGGCCCTCGAGATTGTGACGAACGCGCGAAGACGGCGACGTGCGATCGCTGACCCAGGTCACGTCGGTGTACGCGAGCATGTCGAGCGAAAGCCGGTTCGCGCCGCTCGAGCAGTCCTCGATTTCGAGGTCGGGGTAACGCTGGTGTAACGCGTCGCGGACCATCTGCACGCCTTTCATGTGCAGGAAGTTACCGTCCTCGAGCCCGTGACCGTGCGTCGTCCGGTTGCAGTTGACCCAGAAGTTGTTGTCCCACTTCAGATAGTCAGGGTGCACCGTGTCGATGAGGGCCTCGAGCCTGCTCACGATCCAGTCGCGCGCCGGCGGGTACGCGAAGCAGACTTGCGCGTCGACGCCAGTGGTGTTCGCCGCCGACGGATCGTAGCGTCCGTTCTGCGTCGCGAGGAACGCTTCCTTCGCGCCGCCCGGCTGGCCGACCGTGGTGCGCGCCACCCGCTCGGGCTCGACCCACAAGCCGAACCGCATGCCGAGATCGTGCGCGTGATCGGACAGCGCCGACAGGCCGTCAGGGAATCGATCCATGTCGACGACGTACGTGCCGTACGCCTGCGAGAAGTCATTCTGATCGGACGGATCGATCCCGGCCCACCAGCCGGCGTCGACGACGAACTGCTCGATGCCCATCGACGCGGCAAGATCCATCTCCGCCAGGAGCGACGGCTCATCGATGAACGTGCCGAACGAATACCACGTGTTGTACGAGACGTGCGCGCTGTACGGCCGTCCGTGCCGCAGCGAACGATCGATGAAGCCATGGAGCGACATGGACACGGCCGGCATCGCCGCCGTCGTGAATCCGAACACGGCGTGCGGCGTCTCGAGCGTGCCGTTTACGCCGAGCGTCGTGTTGAACGCTGGCAGCCCCAGGCGCGCGTCGATCAAATCACCGCGACGCTGAAGCCGGAGCTGCCAGCTGCCGCTCCACATGATCGCGCCGAAGAACTGATTGTCGTCGCCGGGACCTACTCCGAACCACGGAACGAATTGCGTCGATGAGCGCGTCGTCGATCCAAGCTGCAGAACTTGTCCGTCGTCGAAGTTGCCGCCCTGACGCGTGAACGGTCCGCCGGCCTCGTCGGGCGTCGTCACGCCGGTCACCCAACGGACGGTGCTCGCCGGCACCATCAGATCAAAGTTGTTGAGGTCGTTCAGGATCGCCGTGCGATTGCCCGTGTGATACGTAGTCCACGATTCGATGACGGCGCTCTGCGGATAGCAGGCGTACGAGCGTGTGACGTCGAATTGCTGCGACGCAATCGTGTAGTGCAGATCGAGCCGCACGCCGCCCCACCATTCGGTGGTGGTCGCGTTGGTGAACGGCAGGCCTGGCGAGCCGAACGCCAGCGGCACGCCGCCGACGGTGACAGACCCGTCGGGCGCGTCGCTCGCATGCCAGTCCTTGCCGCTTACCGGATCGACCAGGCCCTTGGCCGCCATTCCGGCGGGCGTGGCGCCAATCGAATACCGGATCGACGGGTTCCCGATCGTCCAGGCCTGCCCGCCGTCGTTGGTGATAAACGCGTCATTGATCTGAAGAACAGGTTCGTCCCCGTGAAGCAAGCCGCCGGCTGGGATGAGTGCCAGCCCCAGGAGGGTGACTGCCAATGAAAGAGGGAACCTCATCCGGGTCCAACCGCGCTGCAAGACTTAGACCGCATCGAACAATGATGGTTGAATCGGAAACGGCGGGAATTGTCGGAAATTGAGACCGTTATGTAATTGATTTGTAAGGACTTACTGAGGCTACCCGTCGGGGGCTTGATAGGGCCTTAGTCACAGTAGCCCTGAACCTGCAGTTTCCACTGTCACCTTTCGGACACACGAGCGTGTGGGTCGTCACATCTTCGTCCCAACTTCGTTGACAGGGCCTGAATTCGGCCCGGATAGTGGCGGCATGCGCATTTCGCTCCGTCTCGCGCTGGCCGTCTTCCTGGCGGCGATCCTGGCGACCGGATTTTCCACGGTGCTGGCCGGACAGGCCGTGCGGGCCGGCGGGGGTGAGCCGGTGCTCTGGCGGCTGGCCATCCTCAATGGGGCGTTCTGGTTTGGCTGGGCCGTGTTGGCGCTGCCCCTGTTTCTGCTTTCGGCGTGGCTTCGGCTCGACCGGTCACTCAACGTGGCGGTGCCAATCTACGTAGTCGCGCTCCTGATCGCGGCGGCCGTCCATCTCGCGATTCAAACGACGGCACAGGTGGCGCTGCTCGGCAACGCGCTGACCGACGCGCAGGGGGACTTGACGGCGCCATTCGACTGGTTCGCCGAGTGGCAGCGCGTGTACCCGATCGAGCTTACGCAGCTGCTCGACTGGGAGCTCGTCACCGGCGCGGGCATCCTGGGATTGATCCACGCGGTCTTCTATTACCGCGAGTCGCAGCAGCGCGCGCTGCGCGAGGCGCAGCTCGAGACGCGTTTGATCGAATCGCAGCTGCAGACGCTGCAGCATCAACTGCATCCGCATTTTCTGTTCAACACGCTGCACGCGATCTCGACATTGATGCATCGCGATCTGTCCGCTGCCGAACGCATGCTCGTGCAGCTCGCCGATTTGCTGCGCATGACGCTCGACTCGTCGACGCGCCCGCAAATTCGCCTCTCGGAGGAGATCGAATTCCTCGAAAAATACGTCCAAATTGAGCAGGTGCGTTTGGGGGATCGTCTGACCACACTGTTCGATATCGAGACGGACGTGCTCGACGCGGCGGTGCCGACGCTGATCCTTCAGCCCCTGGTCGAGAACGCCATCGAGCACGGCATCGCGCCGCTTGGCGTGCCCGGCCGCATCACCGTATCCGCGAAGCGCGAGCACGACATGCTGGTCATGACGGTGGACGACACGGGTCCCGGTCCATCCGAACGCGCCATGGCCGCCCTCTTCACGGGCATCGGCCTGTCGAACACACGCGCCAGACTGGCCTACCAGTTCGGCGCGCACTATCGGTTCGAGTTCAAACGCAGGCCGGGCGGGTTCGCGGTAATCATCGCGCTGCCGCACCGGCGCGAGACGGCGGCGGCCGCCACGGCCGACGTCGCTTGAGGATGTGTGCTCATGACCGTGTTACCGCGCAAGATCCGCGCGCTCATCGTCGACGATGAGCCGCTGGCCCGCGAGCGGATGCGCTCGCTGCTGGGCGTCGAAGCCGACGTCGACGTCGTCGGCGAGGCGAGCAACGGCCTCGAGGCCGTCGACGCCATTCTCGATCGCTCTCCCGATCTGGTCTTTCTCGACGTACACATGCCGAAGCTCGACGGCTTCGAGGTGATTGAAACCGTTGGCGCCGAGCGCATGCCGGCCGTCGTCTTCGTGACGGCGTACGATCAGCACGCGCTGCGCGCGTTCGAAGTGCAGGCGCTCGATTATTTGCTCAAGCCGTTCGACGGCGAGCGGCTGCAAGGCACGCTGCGCCGCGTGCGCCGGCAGATGCAGAATGTCGAGACGGGCGATCTCGGCCAGAAGCTGCTCGCGCTCGTGCGAGATCTGAAAGGCGATCGCCCCGCGCGTACCGAGCGACTCGTCGTCAAGTCCGGCGGACGATTGTTCTTTCTGCGGACCGACGAGATCGACTGGATCGAGGCCGCGGGCAACTACGTGCGGCTGCACGTCGGCGCCGACGGCCATCTGCTCAGAGAGACGATGACGGCAATCGAGTCACGCCTGAACGCGGAGACGTTCTTTCGGATTCACCGCTCGCACATTGTCAACATCGAGCGGATCAAAGAGCTGCAGCCGTGGTTCAACGGCGAGTACGTCGTGATCCTGCGAAACGGCACGAAGCTGACGCTCAGCCGCGGCTATCGGGAGCACCTGCAGGAACGGCTCGGCAAGCCGCTCTAGCGCCCACTACTTCTTCGGCATCCTGAAGATCGAATCGTCGATCTTCGGATTGACCTCGATAGCGTCGACGGCGATCTGTCCCAGCACCGCGCCGTTCGAGAGCGTGCGCATCATGAACGGCATCTTCACGCCGCTCACGTCGCGATAGTCGGACAACTCGTTTTGGATTGGGCCCATCGAGCTGTCGCCAACGATTTCCGACTCGAGGTTGGTTTTCGCGTCAATGTAGAGATTCTGCACCCGCTTGTTCGCGCCGGTGAGCTTCAGGTGGTATACCTCACGGCCGTTAAGCGTTTCGGTGCCGATCATCAGGAGCTCATAGCCCTTCGCTTTGTAGTTCACGAGCGGGCTGTCGAACTCCGATTGCATCTTGATGTCGTCGGCCTGCGGGCCAGTGACGACCATGGGCTCCGAAGATCCGCTGAGCGGGTTGACGCTCCAGGCCGTCGTGCCGTCGAACGCATTGACGACGGTCTGTCCGGCGACGACGATCTCCTGGCGCACCATGTTCGGGCGCTTCCCGTAGACGGTGATCGTCCCGGTCATCCCCTGGAACGTGACGTGCGCCGTCTGCTTCAACGCTTGCACGGCCTGCACCCTGTCGGCGCCGCCCTTTGCCTGCAAATTCTTCGCGACGATGTCGTCGATCGACTGCGCGGTGAGCTGCACGCCGGCCACGAGAACCGCACATGACAGGAAGGAAAGGGCCCGGCGGGTCATACACACCTCCACGCCATGCAATGCAAGAACGACGCCCCGCGCGATCCGCCAGAAACAGCCAGAATCAGGCGCGAATCGGCCGGTCACCGACGGGCGCTGTACACAACTGTAATCGAAAGGGGAATCGCCGGGAGCTTACGGCCGGGGATGCCGAGAGGTGCTCACCGATGCGAGGGCGTGTTCGTGGTCGTCGACCGCCTCGACCGGGATGACGGCGTGCAACCGGTGTCCTGACGCGCGACAGGCAGGACCGCGGGCATCGATGGTGGCCACGACGGTCGCATCGTACGTCTCATACACCCCGACGAGACAACCGCAGTCGAGGACGCGCCCGGACAAGCCACGCAAGAGCCGCATGTTCATACAGACTTCCCTGCCCCTCAGAAAGTTTAACGCCGCTCGCGAGAAATTTTCACGCGGCAGGACGATGATCACTATTGATCACTTGGGATGATCACTACTGATCACTTCTGTCCTATTGAAGGCATCGGCGCGTCGGCGGGCGACCTTTAGAAAGTCAAGCCGATGCCAAAGTTGACGCGAGTACTGGCTCCCAGCCCATGTGCGACGGCCAGGCTCATGCGAAACGCGGTCGCCGCCATCCACACGCTCGCGCCGACGCCGGTGTGGTACGGCTGGTCCTCGAAGCGTTGCCCAAACGCGTAGGCCTTGCCGGAGTCGGCAAACACACTCACCCCGAGTTTGCCGATCTCGAGCGGCGAGGTGAGCGGCACGCGGATCTCGAGCGTGCCGTGGACGACCGTGTCGCCGATGAACGAGCCGGCCTCGAAGCCGCGCAGCGTGGAGTTTCCACCGAGCAGCGGTTTGAGATACGGCGGCAGCGGCGCGTCCGCGGCCCGGCGCTCGACGCGCGCGACGAGCACGGCCTGACCAATCAGTCCGAGATAGCCTTGCGCGTCGACGTGCGTTTGCGTGAGGCCCGAATCGGCGTCGACGAAGATGCGATCGGCCTCTGCGGTCACGAAGACGGCGTTGCGCGGCAGCACCGGATCGATCCGCGTGTCGAGCGTGACCTCGCCGCCGAACGACTTCAGATGATCCTCGATGCCGAGGAACGAGACGTGCTGCCACGCGCCGTCGCCGGCGACGCGCACGAGCCCGAGTGCGCGTTCGGCGCGCACCCACACGCGACGCCGATCGTCGTCGTCATCGTAGCCGGGATTGTGCTGCGATTGCAGCGACACGCCGGCGTCGACTCGCGTCAGCGGTCCGCTCACGAACGTGCGATCGAACTCCGCGCCCGCTTGTTTCAGGCCGCCCCACGTGAGCGGAAACGACAGACGGCTGCGCTCGCCGATCAACCCGGGCCAGGCGAGCCTCACACCGTACGTGAGGCCGTAGCCATCCTCGCCGGTGAGAATCGGCAGCCACATGAGATTTCGCATGCCCGTGCGCTTGACGACCTTGACGCTCCCGCCTGGAACGTCCGGCAGCTCGATCCGCACGGGCCCTTCGTCGACGATGATCACGACGACGATCTGCGTCGCGTCCGCGATCGACGCGAATCGCTTGAGCACGGTGACGTTGTCGAACTTCTTCGACGCTTTCAGCCGTGATGTCACGTCGTCGATCGTCGAGGCGGTGAACGGCTGGCCGACTGCGATCGCGGCCATCCTCACGACCTCGTCGTCGGTCGCGATGTGATTGCCGTGGACGCGAATGTCGGCGATGACTTCCTGAGGCGGCGACGCCTGGAGCACGAAGCCGAAGGCGAGGAGCCGGACCGCGAGCGCTCCGGCCGCAGCGACCGTCAGCACGTCAGCGCTCTGAGTCGAGCGGCGCCTTGATGCGCCCGCTCGTCGTGGCCTGACGGTAGTCGTGGTAGTCGAGGTGGTAGCGGAGATCGAACATACCGACCGCGAGCATGCCCGAGAAATACATGTCGACGTCATGCGGCAGCCAGACGTCTGGAAAGGCCTGCGTCATCGTCATCGATGCCTTGAGATCGTTGACGCGGACGAACCACGCGGCAGGCAGAAAATCGAGGTTCACGTTGTCGAACGTGTACTTCACGATTTGCGACGAGGTGGGGTCGACCCACAGTGTCACGAGCGAGACTTTGTTCATCATCCGCTCGAGCGCGGCGTCGAGATCGTCGCCCTTGGTAAGGGGTTTGTCCTCGGCCTGGCGACGCGCCTGTTTGTCGTTCTCGTGCGAGAACAGACGCGCCGGGTAGTACTCGATGCGAAGCACGTCCTTGCCGTTGAACGATTCGTGGCCGACGAGCGCGTACTTGCCTTGCTCGAACTTGAAGCGCAGGAAGTACGCCGAATCGATGAAGCCCGGCTGCCGCCGCTGACTCAGGAACGAATCGATGTCCTTCGGCGGATCGGCTGGCGCGTCGTTCGCCGCTGGCGTGCCGGGCTCGCCGGCTGAGGCGGCTGCGGAGCGCGCAGTCGCGCGCCGATCGCGCTCTTTGGCGCGTTTCAGAAAATCCGCCTCGAACGACTGTCGATCGGACTCGGACACCGTGACGCCGTTCACCTTGAGCGGGCTCTTGACGAAATAGCCCTCGCGGATGAACCAGGTGAAGTCGCGCTTCTCGCCCCAGAGCGGCATCTGTCCGGGGCCGCGGACGTCGATGCGATCCTCCTCGTCGAGCACGTACTGTTGAAGCTTTTTCCAGTTCTCGTCGCGGCGCGCGATGACGGTCTTCATCAACGCGTCGAGATCGGATTGGGCCGCGAGGCCGCTGGGCGCGATGACACCCAGCCCCGCAAGCCACGCCGCCGAGAACGCGGCCAGCTTGATCGACACACGAACCCTCCGGGCAGGCGTGGGAACCGACAGTATCAGACGAAAGCGGCGACGGGATAGTTGCATCGGATAATGCCCGCATGACTCAGGCGCCGCTGCTCGTGAATCTGGCCGTGGCGCTCGCCTATGCGCTCGTCGGCGGCCTGGTCGCCCGTCGGCTCGGCCTCCCCACAATTGTCGGCTATCTCATCGCTGGTGTCGCGCTCAGTCCGGTGACGCCGGGATTCCGTGGCGATCCGGCGGCGATCCACGAGCTCGCCGATTTCGGCGTGATCATGCTGATGTTCGGCGTCGGCCTGCACTTCTCGTTTCGCGATCTCTGGCAGGTCCGCGACATCGCGATTCCCGGCGCGGTCGCGCAGATGGCCGCGATCTCCGCGCTCGGGTGGTTCGTCGCGCGCGAGTGGGGATTTTCGACCGGCGGCGCGTGGGTATTCGGCGTGGCGATCTCGGTGGCAAGCACGATCGTCATGCTGCGCGGATTCATGGATCACGGCTGGCTCAACTCGACGGCCGGCAAAGTGGCCGTCGGTTGGCTCGTATTCGAGGATCTCGCGACCGTCGCGATTCTCGTGCTGCTGCCGGTCCTCGCGACGGCGAGCGGTTCGGACATCTGGCTCACCGCGCTCATCGCGATCGGCAAGGCCGTCTTGTTCATCGCGCTGATGGTCTTTGCCGGCACGCGCTTCATGCCGTGGATTCTCGGCCGCATCGTCAACACGCGATCGCGCGAGCTGTTCGTCCTCGTCGCGCTCACGGTCGCGGCAGGCACCGCGCTCCTCTCGGCGTCAGTGTTCGGGGTGTCGATTGCGCTCGGCGCGTTCGTCGCGGGCATGGTCGTCAACGAGTCGCCGTTCAGCCATCAAATTGGCGCCGACCTGCTCCCGTTTCGCGAAGCGTTCGCCGTGGTGTTTTTCGTGTCGGTCGGCATGCTCGTGCGGCCGTCAGACTTGATGGGACACTGGGGCGAGCTCGCCATCGTGATCGCGATCGTCGTCGTCGCCAAGCCGATTGTATCGGCGCTCATCGGATTCGCGCTGCCCTATCCCGCGCACACCGCGATCGTCGTCGCGCTCGGACGCAGCCAGATCGGCGAGTTCTCGTTCATCCTCGGCCAGGCGGGCGTCACACTCGGCTTGCTGACGACCGAACAATACGAGCTGATCCTCTCGGCGGCGCTGATATCGATCACGCTCAACCCGTTCGTCTTGCGTCTGGGAGGCCCGATCGAGCGGCTGTTCCAACGCGCGCCGTCGCTCTGGCGCGCGATCAACAGGCATGGGCCGGACCTGCCGCCGGCGGACGCGACACTTTCGAGTCACGTTGTCATCGTCGGCTGCGGGCGCGTCGGCCGGCACATCGCGGAAGCGCTCGGACGACTCGGCATTGCGCGTCTCGTCGTCGAAGTCGATCCGGGCCGCATCGAAAAGCTGCGCGAACTGGGCGTTCCGGTGCTCTACGGCGACGCCGGCAGCTCTGAAATTCTCATGCACGCTGCGCTCGATCGTGCCCGCGCGCTCGTGATCACGCTGCCCGACGATGCGGCGGCGCTGGCCGTGATGGAGACCGCGCACATGTACGCGCCGAAGCTGCACGTCGTGGCGCGCGCGTCGACGTGGGAAGGCGGACGCCGGTTGAGCGACGCTGGCGCGACGGCGGTCGTTCGGCCGGAGCTCGAAGGCGGGGTCGAGATCGTGCGCCGGACGCTCTTGCAGCTCGACTTGCCGGTGCGCGACGTCCAGCAGTACTCCGAGCTCATCCGCCGGGAAGGACTCAGCGAATCCGACCGGCCCAGCGCCGAACAAGTGCGAGTGCTCCACGATCTGGTGACCGCCGCCCAGGGGCTCGAAGTGACGTGGCTCACCGTCGAGGCTGGCAGCCCGCTCGCGGGACAGACCATCGCGGCGTCTCACCTCCGCACGCGGACCGGGGCGTCAATCGTGGCGATCAGCCGAGCGAGCGGTCTGATTCCCAATCCGGGGCCGTCGGAACTCGTGAATTCTGGCGATCGACTGGCCGTGATTGGCACTTCCAGACAGGTTGACGAAGTAAATCGATCAGTTCAAGCCTTATGACTTTTGTTTAGTTAGTTTTCAACCTATTATCTACCGTATAGAAATAATCGATTCCATTGATCTCGAGTTGCTCGGCCGCCTGAGCCGCGATGGCCGGGCGACATGGGCGGAGCTGGCAGCGGCGATCGGCCTGACGCCGCCCGCCGTCGCCGCGCGGGTGCGTCGGCTCGTCGACTCGGGCGTGATCCGGCAATTCGCGGCGCTGGTCCAGCCTGACGCCGTCGCGGCGGTGACGGCGTTCGTCGAAGTCACGTTCGAGGATCCACAAGCACGCGAGGAGTTCCGGCAGGTGGTCGGCCGGTTGGTCGCGGTGCAGGAGTGTCATCGCATTGCCGGTCGCGCTGAGTATCTCGTCAAGATTCGCGCGCGGTCAGCGTCCGAGCTCGAGGGGCTGCTGACAACGGTGCTGCCGCGCGCGGCGCGCGGCGCGTCGTTCCGCGTCTCAATGGTGCTCGGGACGGTCAAGGAGTCGCCGAACTTTCCCCTGCCCAAGAGCGGTGGCGGAAAGACGTAGAGTCTTCTTCCGGAGGCCTGATGTCCACCGATCATTCCGTCCTTGCCGATGAGCTCGGCGCACTCGGTCAGGTCGAGCGCCGCGTCATCGATCGATTCATCCATCGCAAGCCGATCGCGCGAGACGCGAACGCGCTGTACGCATCGCAAATGACGTTCGGCGAGCGAGTCGCCGACCGCGTGGCCGCGTTTGGCGGCAGCTGGACGTTCATCGCGATCTTCGGGATCGCGATGGTCGCGTGGATGATCTGGAACTCGCGGGGCGGCCAGCCGCTCGATCCGTTTCCCTACATCCTGTTGAACCTGATGCTGTCGTGCCTGGCCGCGCTCCAGGCGCCGGTGATCATGATGAGTCAGAACCGCCAGGCCGCCAAAGATCGCGTCGACGCGCGGCACGACTACGAAGTGAATCTCAAGGCCGAGATGGAAATCGTTTCGCTCCATCTCAAGATGGACGAGCTGCGCGAGAAGCAGTGGGCGTCGCTCATCGACATGCAGCAGCGGCAGATCGAGCTGTTGACGCGGCTCGAGCAATTGACGGACGGGGGCGGCAGCTCAACCCGTTAGCGTCGCTCGATTGGTCGCCTTCATGCACGCGTGCGGCGCTGCGCCGACTCGGTTAACATGACGCGCGATGGGCCGGCCGAACGCCCACGCGTTGTTTGCGCGACTGCGCCGGATCGTGCCGAACCCGTTGGCCCGCGTCGTTCGCGCTGGCGCCACCGCGGCGCTCACGCCCTTCTACTTTTCGCATCACACGGGGCATTGGCGGAGCAGCATGCACCAACGGGCCGTCTCGCCTCGCGGCGACCCCCTCCCTTGGTACACCTACCCCTGCATTGATTTTCTGGGCGCGCGCCGCGACCGCGTGCGCTCAGTCCTGGAATTTGGCGCCGGGCAATCGACACTCTGGTGGGCGAGGGGGGGGGCGAAGGTTGTCGCGTTCGAGGCTGATCGCGACTGGTTCACGCGCTTGCACAAGGTCGTTCCGGAGACCGTCGATCTGCGGTTCACGACAATCGCGAGCGAAGCGGAGTGCGTCCGCAACGTCCGCGCGCAACTCGCGGCCGTCACCCAGCAGCAATTCGACGTCATCGTCGTCGACGGTTTGTGGCGTCACGAGCTCATCCAGGTCGCGCTCGAGAGGCGCGCGCCGCACGGCGTGATCGTCTTCGACGACGCCGAAGGCTACGGAATCTTCGAACGCATGAAGGACGCCGGCCTGCGGCGTATCGACTTTTTCGGCTTCGCGCCGGGCGTGATCCTGCCGAGGTGCACCTCGATCTACTTCGCGGACAGCGACCTGTTCGACGCCACGGTTCCCGTTCGCCGCGCGATCGATTAGCCAACCGGCGCAGGTAGAATCGCCTCGTGCGGACGTTGACGTTGTCCCTGGCGCTAGCGTTGGCCGTGCCGCCGGCCGGACGGATTGCGCAGACTCCGCCGCCACGCGCCGACGTCCTCGTGTTCGCCGCCGCATCGCTCGAGACCGCGCTCGATGAGATCGCCGAGCCGTGCCGGCGCGCGACGGGTGCCGGCATCCGCGCCTCCTACGCCGCGAGTTCGACGCTCGCGAAGCAAATCGATCAGGGCGCGCCCGCCGAGATCTTCATCTCCGCCGACGTCGACTGGATGGACGATGTCGCGAAGCACGGGATGATTCAGACGGCGTCGCGCGGGAATCTGCTCGGCAACGATCTCGTGCTCGTCGCCCCGGCGAAGTCGACCGTCGAGCTGCACATCGCGCCAGGCTTTCCGCTCGCCGCGGCGCTCGGATCGGGACGCCTCGCGGTCGGCGATCCAGCGGCGGTGCCCGCCGGTCTTTACGCCAAGGCCGCGCTGACGTCGCTCGGCGTGTGGAACGACGTCGCCAGTCATCTCGCCCCGGCGGAGAACGTTCGCGCGGCGCTGCTCTTCGTCTCGCGCGGCGAAACGCCGCTCGGGATCGTCTATCGCACCGACGCCCGCGCCGAGCCCGGCGTGAAGATCGTCGATGTGTTTCCCGAGTCGTCGCATCCGCCGATTGTCTATCCGGCCGCGCTCACGACGCACGCATCCGCCAACGCGAAGAGGGTGCTCGACTACCTGCGCGGGCCCGAGGCGCGCGCCGTGTTCGAGCGCGAGGGCTTCCGCACGACCGTGACGCCGGTTTCATGACCGACTGGTCCGCGGCCGATCTCACGATCGTCTGGCTGAGCCTGAAGGTGGCGACGGTCGGCACGATCGCCAGCCTGCCTGTCGCGATCGTTGCGGCGCTATTACTCGCGCGCGGGCGCTTCTGGGGCCGCGCGCTCTTCGACGTCCTCGTCTTCCTGCCGCTGGTACTGCCGCCGGTCGTGACCGGCTATTTGCTGCTGCTCACGTTCGGACGACAAGGCGTCGTCGGCGCGTTTCTCGAGCGCGCGTTCGGCCTGACGTTCGCGTTTCGCTGGACCGGCGCGGCGCTCGCGGCCGCGGTGATGGGCTTCCCGCTGATGGTCCGCGCGATCCGCCTCGCGATCGAAGGCGTCGATCGGCACCTGGAGGAAGCCGCGGCGACGCTCGGCGCAAGCCCGTGGTGGACGCTCGCGACGATCACATTGCCGCTCGCATTGCCGGGGATTCTCTCCGGGATGGTACTCGCCTTCGCGAAAGCGCTCGGCGAGTTCGGCGCGACGATCACGTTCGTCTCGAACATTCCCGGCGAGACGCAAACGCTCGCGCTCGCGATCTACAGCCTGACGCAAACACCCGGCGGCGACACGCATGCGATGCGGCTGATCTGGCTGTCGCTCGCCGTGTCGGTCATGGCGCTCCTCGTCTCGGAAGCGCTCGCCCGACGGATCGCGAGGCGGCAATGACGTCGCTCCGCGCCGAAATCCGCCACGCGTTCGAACGCATCTCGCTCGACGTCACATTGGATCTCGGCGGCGGCCTCACGGCGCTTCTGGGACCGTCGGGCGCCGGCAAGACCAGCGTGCTCAACGTCGTCGCGGGTCTGCTTCGTCCTGATTTCGCGCGCGTGACGATCGACGACGTCGCGATTGCCGACACGGCGCGCGGCATCTGGATGCCGCCGCACCAGCGCCAGATCGGGTACGTCTTTCAGGACTCGCGCTTGTTCTCGCATCTGACCGTGCGCCAGAACCTGGCGTTCGGACGCTGGTTTGCCAACGATCGCCGCGAGGGCATCGGACTCGATGAGGTCGTCGGCCTGCTCGGTCTTCGGCCGCTGCTTCATCGGCATCCCGCGAAGCTGTCGGGCGGCGAGCAGCGGCGCGTTGCGCTCGGACGCGCGCTGCTCTCGCACCCGCGGCTCCTGCTGCTCGACGAGCCGCTTGGATCGCTCGACGTCGCCCGTCGTCAGGAAATTCTTCCGTATCTGGATCGCTTGATCGCCGAGCTTCGCTTGCCGATGATTTACGTCACGCACGACTGGGCGGAGATCCACGGCCGCGCGCAACAAGTCGTGCTGATGGATCACGGCACGTCGCGCGCGAGCTCCTGAGCGGCCAGCGCGTCGACGAGCCAGACGACCTCGCCGTCCTCCGGCTGCACGCGCTGCGCCGGGAAACGGTCGGCGGGCGCTTCGAGGACACGCGCAAGGATCGTCGCCTTATCATCGCCTTCCACCAGGAACGCGACACGACGCGCGGCGTTCAACACGGGCAGCGTGAGGGTGAGACGAACCGTCTGCATCTTCGGCACCACGTTCGCGACGACGAGACGAGTGCGCTCATCGAGCGCCGCCGTGCCGGGAAAGAGCGACGCCGTGTGACCGTCGGGCCCGAGGCCGAGCCAGACGAGATCGAAACGAGGCCGGGCGCCGCTTCCGATCCGAAACTTCTCGCGCAAGTCCCGCTCGTACTCGCGCGCCGCCCGGTCCGCGTCCCGATCCTCGCCGTGCATTCGATGGACGGTGGCGGGATCGATCGGCGCGCGCGCAAGCAGCGCGTCCTTCACCATCAGGAAGTTGCTTCGAGGATCATCGGGCGGGACGTGCCGCTCGTCGCCAAACCACCACTCGACATTGGCCCACGGCAAGCGCGCGCGAACGTCCGCGTCTTCGGCCATCCGCTCGTACAACCCCCGCGGTGTCGATCCGCCCGAGAGCGCGACGTGAAAGACGCCGCGCGCGGCCACGGCCTCGACCGCGCTGTCGACGAACAATGCGGCGGCCGCGTCGACGAGCGCAGCCGCATCACGGCAGACGCGAACGGTCGCCGTCACTCGAGCGACTCGGGCTTGGCGTCGCGCCACATCCGAATGCCGCCGGCGAACGCATGTTCGTTGCCGCCAAGCCGCACGCCCGGCGGCAGTTCTTTCAGGAGCCGCGCGTTCCCGCCGCCGACGACGACATCATCCGCTTCGAGCGCGCTCTGAAGCATGACGATCACGTCGCGCACGTGTTTGCGCCATTTCTTCTTGCCGCGGCGCCGGAGGCCTGCCAGGCCGACGTAGTCTTCGTACGTCCGTCCTTTCTTGTACGGCAGGTGCGCGAGCTCCATCGGCTCGACGACGCCGTCGACGATCATCGCGGTCCCGAGGCCTGTGCCCAATCCGAGAAACAACATCCGGCCGCCGCGGTAGCTGCCGAGCGCCTGCATCGCCGCGTCGTTGATCAGCCGCACGGGCCGGCCGAACGCTTTGTGGAAATTGAATCCCACCCAGCCTTTGCCGAGATTCTTGGGATTTGCAATCGGACGCCCGTGGAGGACGGGACCTGGATAGCCAATCGACACGACCGAGTACTGCCATCCGCGAACCGCGCGCTTGACGAGCGCGACCATCCGCTTCGCGGTCAGACTCGGTCCGGAAGGAATCTTCACGGGCTCGCGCCGACCCTCGGCGGACACTTTGATGTGCGTGCCGCCCACGTCGATGACGAGCACTTTCACTTGGGATTCAGCCATCCGCCGTCCGCTGACGCCAACCCCGCGGCCTCGACCGGGCCCCACGTGCCGGGCGCGTACTCATGCACGGGCGTCGCGTCGCCGAGCACGGGATCGACGATGCGCCAGGCTTCTTCGACGTAGTCCTGCCGCGCGAACCGCGCCGTCTGCTTGTGCATCGCGTCCCACAGGAGCTCCTCGTACGCGCCGACCTCCCGCGGATCCACTTGCTCGCTCACGACGAGCTCCACTGTCTCGCCCTGGAACCGGCGCCCGGCAACTTTGACGAACGCTCCGATCGCGATGACCAACGTCGGCGTGACGCGAAACCGGAAGTAGTTGGCCGGCGGCATCATCTCCGGGTACACCATCGGCGGCTGCCGCAGTTTGATGAACACTTCCGTCGCGGTTACCGGCAGCTGCTTGCCCGCGCGGATGTAAAAGGGCACGCCCTTCCATCGCCACGAGTTGATGCCCAGACGCAGCGCGGCGAACGTCTCGACGTCGGAGTCAGGCTTCACACCCTTCTCGTTGACGTAGCCGCGGAACTGGCCGCGAATCACGTCCGCTGGCGTCAGAGACGGAATGCTCTTCAGCACTTTCACTTTCTCGTCGCGCACCAGCTCGCCGTCCGCGAGGCTCGGCGGCGGCTCCATCGCCACGTTGCTCAAGACTTGAAGAAGATGGTTCTGCACGACGTCGCGAATCGCGCCGGCCTGCTCGTAGAAGGCGCCGCGGCCTTCGACGCCGAAGTTCTCCGCCATCGTGATCTGCACGCTCTCGATGTGCTGGCGGTTCCAGATCGGCTCGACGAAGCTGTTCGCGAATCGGAAGAAGAGGATGTTCTCGACGGCGTTCTTCCCGAGGTAGTGATCGATGCGGTACACGTCGCGCTCGCCGAAGACCTTGTGCACGATCTCGTTCAACGATCGCGACGACGCGAGGTCCCGCCCGAAGGGCTTTTCGACGATGACGCTCGCGTTGTTCTGGCAGCTCGAGCGCGCAAGCTGCTCGAAGACCGTTGGAAACAGATCCGGCGGAATCGCGAGGTAGTAGAGCGGGCGCGCGGCCGATCCGAGCGCCTGCTTCAGTTTCTCGAACGTCTTCGGATCGGCGTAGTCGCCGGCGATGTACTGAAGCGATCGGCTCAGGACCTCGAACGCGGCCGGATCGAGACCGCCGTGCTCGGTGACGCTGTCTTTCGCCCGCTGGCGAAATTCCTCGAGCGTCCATTGCGAACGCGCGACGCCAATGACGGGCATCGTCAGCCGCCCGCGCTTGGCGAGGCCCTGGAGCGCGGGAAAGATCTTCTTGTAGGCGAGATCGCCCGAGGCGCCGAAGAAGACGAGCGCGGTATCATCCATGGCGAGCCGGCGACGCGCTAGCTCGCGCGCTTGAAGGTCGCTCGCGACGCGGGTTTGCCCTGCGCGTCGACGATCGTGAGCATCAGCTGCTCGGGCGTGATTTCATACTTCCTTCTCATGTTGGCGCCGATCTGGTTCTGCAGCGCCGGATCGGTCGTGCCTTGCTGACCAAGCAGCAGGAACTCCTGCTTCGCCGTGTCGATCTGAATCCGGCCCGTGTACGACAGCATCTGCTTGACGTCCTCCGGCCGCTGACCAGGCAGAGGCTCCAGGAGATTGCCCGTCACTGTCATGTTCCCGTACTGATCGTAGGTCAGCGTCGCCTGCGCCTTCACTTCGCGCGGCTGGCCGGACGCATCGAAAATCTCGAACTTCGTCAGCGTCCACGTGCCGGTCAGCTGGCGCCGGACGTACTCGACCGAGCCCGGGCCCGTGTTGACGTCGCCTAGGCCGAGGGTTCTCTGACTGGGCGCCGATTTGCACCCGAGCGTGGTGAGCGCAACCACCAGCGCGGTCACGCCTGTCACGAACAAGCCTCTCGATCGCACGACGATCCTCCTTCGCCTCAGGCGGCTGGCTGGCCCGCTTTCACTCTACCGTAGATTGGCCAGCCTTCGCCCCGATTCGAAGGAGCACGAACTCCGCCGGCTTGATCGGCGCAAATCCCACGACGATGTTGACGATTCCCGCCGCGATCTCTTCCTCGGTCATCGTCGTCTTGTCGCACCGCACGAAGTACGCCTCGTCCGGCTTGTTGCCGGGAAACGCGCCCTGTTGAAACAACGTGAAGAGAAACGCGCCGACGCTGTTGCGAAGCTGAGCCCAGAGCGGCTCGGCGTTGGGTTCGAAGACGGTCCAGGCCGTGCCCGCCTGGATGCTCTGCTCGATGTAGAGCGCGAGGCGACGAATCGGCACGTACTTCCACTCGGACCCGCTGGCCGCGCCGCCGGTGAGCGTCCGACCGCTCCACGCGACCGTGTGCTCGTTGATGGAGCGAATCGCGTTGACGCCGTGCTCGGCAAGCGCGGCGGCGTCGCGATCGGTCACGGGCGTCGTCGGACCCGGCGCGCCGATGAGGGTCGCCTCGACGCCGGCGGGCGTCTTCCAGACGCCGCGCGTGCGATCGGTACGCGCGTAGATGCCGGCGACGAAGCCGGATGGCGGAAACGCGTGAATCTTGCTCGTGGCAACGTCGGCGGGCAGCAGCCACGGAAAATAGATCGCGGAGTTGCGCGCGGCGTCGCCGACGATCTTCGGGTCGGGCGTGAACGGCATCGGCGTCTGCGGGGCGTCGAGGAGCAGAAAGATCCGCCGAGCGACACAAAACGCCTGGAGCGCAGCGACAACGGTTGCCGTCGTCTCGCCCGGCACCGCGAGAAGATTGATGCCGCTCACGCGATCGAGCAGGAACGCGCCGCCGGCGCCGCTCGCCGGCAGCAGCAATCGCTCGAATGGCTCGGTGTCTGGCGTAAGGACCGCGCCTGTTGCAGCCGCGAGGCGGACGATCCAGGCGTGCGTTCCGCCGTTGTCGAAGAAGTGCCGCACCGCGTGGCCGAGCAGGCTGCGCGAGTCCGGCTCGCCGAACTCCTCGACAAACTCGCGGAGACTGTGGACCTCGACCGCCGCCTCGGTGCGGCCCTGCGGCGCCCATCCGACGAACGCGGCCGTCGCGGTGCTCACTCCTGTAATGGGCGTCATCGCGTCATCAAGTACTTGGTGACCGCCGTCTGACCGCCGGCCGGAGTGATCTGCAGGATGAGCGTCGAGGCTGGGCGCGCGCCGCCGCCCTGCTGCACGAAGGCGTCGAAGATCGCGAAGAACGTATTGATCGTGCCGTACTCATTAATGTCCGCCGCGGTATCGACGAACGATCGCGCCGCGGCTTCAAGATCGGACTCGGCTACCGGCGCATGACGATTGCGGGCGAGATCGATTGTGCGATCGAGCTTCGCGAGACTCTCGGCGATCGACGTTTCAAGACCGTAAAGCGTCACGAGCTGCTGGCGGATGAAGCTGCCCGAAGGCAGCGCGACTTCTCTCGCACCGCCGCGCGTGAACCATCCGGGAATCGTGACCGTGGAATTCGCGTCGCGGAAACCCGTGAACCCGAGCTGATCGTAGAGCGCGCCGTTCGCCGGATCCCGGTACGCGAATCCCATCGTCACCAGATCGCTTTGTGGCGATGACGCGTTGATGAGGTGGGCGGACACGAGATAACGCGACGACTGACGCACGAGGTCGCGAAGTGGCGCGTTGGACGTGCTGGCGAACGCGGTGAAAATCGCGTCCGCGCCATATTTCGCGACGTACGTCACGGAGACGGCGCCGAACCCGGCAGGAAATTGCGCGCCGAGCGCTGTCGCAAAATCCTTCGCGGACGGAATGAGCCGCAGGTACTCCGCGAACTCGAGATACTGCGTGAGCTCGGACGGAGACGTGACCTTGTTCGAAATTGCGAGGTTATACGTCACACCAATGCGGTCGAGCGTGCGGATCAGATAGTCGTCGGCGTGACTGCGCCGCGCGGCCTGGCTCGCCGTGCCAGCGAGGCCGACAAGAAAGCGGCTCTCGAGCGCGTAGCCCTTTTTCGCCACGCGCTCGGTGACCGACGCCTCGGTCGTGAAGACATTGATGAGACCTGTCGACTGCACTTCGATGCTGTTCGTCGTCCGCGACATCACGTCGACCAGACGCTTCTCGTCCCACTGCAGCACGTTGATCTGCAGATGCGTGCTCTCGGTCAGCTCGTGCGTCAGCTTGCCGCGATGGACGCGGACGACGTTCAGATTCGGCCGGTCGAACACGCCGCTGAATTGACCGAGCGCCGCCAGCTGAAACAGCCGCTGGCCTTGCGGAGTCGAGACGTCCATTTCGACGTCGATCAGCGCGTCGGCCGACGTCGCCCGCGTGTACGTCGCGTTTGCGGCGAAGGAAAACGACTGGTGCAGCGCTTGGCCGAGCTTGGCGTACCACGTGTCCTTGAACGTGTTCACCTGCTCGAGCGCCGCGTGGAGATCGGCCGCGGCTTTTCCGAGATCGCTCGCCTTGATCTTGTCCCACGCCATCCCAAGCAGCCGCTCGGCGACGCCCTGCAGCGCCGTGTCGGTCAGCTTCAGCAGTCCTTCTTTCGTCGCGTAGCCGCCGAGCTGGGCGAACAGCGTGTTCACGTGAAGGCGCCGTTGTAGCTCGTCGGCGAGATCTTTGAGCTGCGGCTGCCACGTGCCTTGAACGAAGTTCAGCGCCGCTTTCGCGAGCGCTTTCACGGAGTCGAACGCGTGGTCATCCTGGAGCAGCGCGGCAGGGCTTCCGCCCGAGAGCCGCGTGAC
>CAYQRM010000112.1:0-71010 GCA_964419785.1 uncultured Solibacteraceae bacterium
TCTGTGGAAAAAACCCCCGTCCCCTTGACCTCTCTGACTTTGTAGTGCAAAGTCAGAGAGGACATGCCGGAGTTCTCGCGCGCGCTCGAGCAGATTGCCGAGATCCACGAGCAGCTCGCCAAAACCGAGGTCTACCGCGGCTGGCGATCGCTGCCCGTCGCCTGCTCCGGCCTCGTCGGCTTTGCCGCCGCGGCCGCATGGCCCGCGGCGCGCGCGTTCGACCCGTGGAGCTTCACCGCATACTGGCTCCTCGTCGGCGTCACGGCGCTCGTCATCGGCTGCTCGGAGATCGTCTGGCGCTACGCGGCGCGCGCGACGCCCGGCGAGCGGCGCCGCTCGCGTCAGGTCGTCGGACAGTTCTTGCCGGCGCTCGTCGCCGGCGCCATCGTGACCGGCGGCGTCGTCCGCATCAACCCGGCGCTCGCGACGCTCCTGCCGGGCGTCTGGTCGCTGTTCTTCGGGGTCGCGATTCTCGCGGCGCGCCCGTTTCTACCGCGCGCGAGCGGCTGGGTCGCGCTCTACTACGAGATCGCCGGCTTCGGGCTGCTCTGGACCGCGCCAGCGAGCGGCACGGTGTCGCCGTGGGCGGTCGGGATCACGTTCGGCGTCGGGCAGATGTTCGCGGCCGCGGTCTTGTATTGGAGCGTGGAGCGTCCGGATCGCAAGCGGCTGCGATCGATCGATTCAACAGCGAGCGAAGGCGGAGACTATGGCGAGGAAGCGTGAGACGACCGAGCGAACCGGCAGCGGACGATTTGCATACGAGGGGCTCGACCGCGTGCTGCACGAGAAGGCGCGGCTCGGCATCCTGACGTCGCTCGTCGCGCATCCCGACGGCCTCAAGTTCGGCGAGTTGCGCGCGCTCTGCGCGCTCACCGACGGCAATCTCAGCCGTCATCTCGACGTGCTTCGCGAAGCAGGACTCGTCGAGGTCTGGAAGGGATTCGAGGATCGGCGTCCCCAGACGCTCGCGCGCCTCTCCACCGACGGCCGCCGCCGATTCATCGCCTACCTCGAAGAACTCGAGCGCGTGGTCCGCGACGCGCTGCCGAAGGCTGAGACAGCGCCCTCGCGCGCCAAGCAGCTGCCGCCCGGGTGGCAACCGGCGTGAGAAAGTTTGAAGTTAGAAGCCAGCCAGAAGTTGGAAGTTAGAAGCCAGAAGTTAGAAGTTCAGATCTTTTTCGCTGATCTTCTCGAGGTGTGCGTCGACCGTCATTCGCGCGGCGCGGCGCACCGGATCGACGAGCTCGCCGTAGATCCTCGTGACGATCGCATCCGGATCCGTTACTCCATCGCGCAGGCACTCGAGCACTTGACGCTCGCGCATTTCGCGATGCGCGACGTACTCGCGAATGAGATCGACGGGACGATCGATGACCGGCCCATGTCCAGGGTACGCGACGAGCGGATCGAGCGCCGCCAATCGATCCAGCGACGCGAGGTATTGCCGCAGGTTGCCGCCGCGGCCCGCCGGGATCATGACGGTGGTCCCGAGCGCGAGCATGTCGCCTGCGTAGAGCGCGCGCGACTCCGCGTCCCAAAAGCACAGATGATCCGGCGCGTGGCCGGGCGTGTGGACGACGACGAGATCGACGTCGCCGGCGCGGACGCGACCGTGGTCGCGCAAGCTGCGCCAACCGCGCTCGCCTTCCTGCACGAGCTTGCACGCGTCGAGGCCGGACCAGCGCGTCCGAAGCGCGTCGATGCCTGACGCGTGATCCGCGTGACCGTGCGTCACGAGCACGCGCTTGAGCGCGCGTCCGCCGAGCACAGCCGCGATCGCGTCGACATGTGGCGCGAGCCCGACGCCCGCATCGACGAGCGTCGGCTCACCGCCGTCGATGAGCCATGTGTTGTTGCCGGCGCCGGTCATCGGTCCGGGATTGCCGGCGGGGATCTGCAGAGGGAAAGACATGAGTCGGTACGTCAGGTACGTCGGGTCCGCGGAACCTGCACTCACATCAGCTTATTTGGTTTCGAAGCAAGAAGAAGTTGGCGAGCGATAGCGCGTTCCGCGTACCCGACGTACCCGATGTACCTGATGTACCTGATGTACCTGAAAAAAGCTCGTCCCTGGCCCAGTTATTCAGGAGAGCAGTGTTTTGGAAGCTAAGAGAGGCGAGCCCGAGGTGTTGCGCTGAACGGCGGTCTCCGGGGAGAGGAGGCCGCGAGGGTCGAACTCTGAAGATGACGGGCCAGGAACGACCGTGTTAATTATGTGAAAATTTTCACAATCTGTCAAGCCGATCGATAACCGTTGCGAACGCAACGACTTAGTCCCGCATGTATCGATTTGGTCCCTGTCGCGATCGAGTGCTCGAACAAAGTCCGCGCTCGACCGCCCGAAGAATCTCACGCCGATGTGATTCATGCCCACTCAGATCGTCGCCGGCGCACGGCCGGCGCATCACACGCCTCACGTGCCGCCGAAACCGATCGTCACCTTCCCATCCTCGACGATCACCGGCACGCGACGTTGTCCCTTGCTGTAGTCCAGCATCCGTTCGAGGTCGGCCGCGCTCTTCTTCACGTTGACGTACTCGAACTTCACCTGACGCTTGCGGTAGTCCTCGAGCGCCGCCTGCGTGTACGGACACGTGTCCTTGCCGAAGATCTCAACCATTCACGCTCCTGCGGGCACCGCGAGCTGACGCTTCATCTCGTCTGACAGCGGTACCGATTGCGATCGATCGTAGTCGTACCACACCTGCACGGTGCGCGCGGTCGCGACCGTCGTGTTGTCGGACACGCGCACGATCTCGTAGTCGTAGGTAAAGCTCGATCGTCCGACCGCCGCGAGATCGAGCCGCACCTCGAGCTCGTCGCCGTAGCGCGCCTGCGCGCGAAAGTCGATCTCGGCGCGCGCCATGATCATTCCCTCGCCTCGGCGGCCGCCATCGCTCGGCCGCGCGATGTAGCCGAGCTGCGCGCGCCACAACGTGAATCGTGCCTGCTCCAGATACGTCAGGTACACCGCGTTGTTCGCGTGACCGAGCGGATCGCAATCACGAAAACGCACGGGCAGCCGGTGCGCAATCAGGCGTGTCACGCGCGCACCTGGCGCTTCGCCTCGAGACGCCGCTCCTCTTGCAGCCGCTCGAGCTCCACCGCCGAATGATCGGCAAACCGCATCGCTCCGGCGATCGCGTGGTGTCCGGCCTGGTCGGCGATGAGCCGGTGCATCTGCTGGCACACGCGCCGATAGGCGGGATGTCCCGCCGGCGCGGTGCGCAGCTCGATCACGTGCATCGCTTCGCGCGCGTTCATGTCCATCACGAACCGCACGCGATACGCCATCGACACGGCGTACTGCGCGATCGCTGGCATGCCCGCCGCCGTGAGCGCGTCGTAGAGCGCCGCCGATCGCTCCATCACCTGCTGCCAGTCCGCGTCGCCGCCGGCGTCGATCACGGCCTCCGGCTGCACGAACCCGTGTCGCGGCGACAGCGCCTGCCAGTCGATCGTGAGCATCCGGTGCCGCTGCAAATCGCGAAACGCGCCGTAGTCGGTGAGCACGTCGAAGCGATAGCTCGTCCGCTCGAACGCGCGTCCCGGTTTGTGACGACGGTTGGCGCGATCGCCGACGTAGGCGGAGAGCACTTGCGCGCGCGCGGCCGTACTCATCGTGCGCGCTTCCGCCAGGAGCTCGTCATCGGGTCTCGACGACGCCGCGTACAACGCGGCCGCAACCACCTTCACCTCGCCGTCCGCATCGAACGCCGTGAGCGTCACCTCGGGCCGGGCCGCGCTCGGCCCGCTCGACTCCAGCCGCCGAGCGATCTCGAGCGTCGCCTCGCGCGTCGATTCGAAATACTTCGTCCAGCGGCCGCCGCGCTCGGGCTGATCGACGCGCGTCATGAACGCGGGAATCACCTTGCGCAGCTCCTCGAGCATCAGATCAGCGGTCGCGCGCACCTCGTCGAGCGGATGCGCGCGCATTCGAAGCAGCAGCGCTTCGTAGGCCTGACCGGTGCCGTAGATCCCGACGTTCGACTGCGTCGCCGCAGGGAGCAATCCGCGCAGGGTGTCGAGCGCCTTTGCGCGAATCGCCTGGCGGTAGACGCCGTCGGAATCCCCTTCGGCTTTCGGATAGCGCGCCTCGAACCACGCGCGCATCGGATCGATCCACCGCGCGTACGTTTCGAACGCCGCGTTCATCGTCGCCACGTAGCGATCGCGCAACGCGGCGTCGACGTCGAGCTCAGCCGGCACGTGATAGCGCCACGCGTCGCCTCGGCGATCGGTGTACGGAATGTAGCGCGTGGACTGCTCGAGATACGCCATCAGCCGCCCGCGCTCGAGCACCTTCGTCAGCAGATTCGACGCGTCTTCGACGGCGAGGTGAACGCCGCCAAGCTGCGCGACTGAATCGTCGCCGTACTCGCTCAGCACTCGCTGGTACAGCCGTTCGGCGCGCGCGCTGCCCGCGGCCGAGAGCGTCGGCGGCGCGGCGGTCTCATCGAGGAACTCGTCGAGAAACAAGCGTCGCAGCGATTTCGGCGATCGAGAGTAGCGCGCGAACAACGCGCCCTTGACCGTTTCGGGCAGATTGATCAGTGCGAAGACGGGGCGATCGAGATTGGTGAAGTACGGAGCGATCGACGCGGCTTCCGCGACGGTGAACATCTCAGCGCCCGGTCCTGGCCTTCCCGGCTTTGTCGGCCCGCGCGGTCTTCTGCGCGTCCGGCCCGTCCGCATCGGTCTCGTCTTCCTCGTCTTTCGCCCAGTAGCGGCGGTACTCGTCCATGAACGTCAGCGATTCGTACGACGCCATGCGATCGAAGAACAAAACGCCGTCGAGATGATCGGTCTCGTGCTGAATGACACGAGCAGAGAGGCCCTTCGCGATGAGCTCGACGCGCCGGCCGGTGCGATCGTACGCTTTCACCTGCACCTCAAGCGGGCGCGGCACGAGGCCGCGAATGTCGGGGATGCTGAGGCAGCCTTCCCAGCCCTCCTCGGCCACGCGGCCGATCGGCGTGACCTCCGGATTGACGAGCACGATGAACGGCATCTCCTCGTCGTTGTCGAGCACCGGTGGAATCGGGATGTTGCGCACGCCGGCAACGAACACCCGCAACGATTCGTGTACCTGCGGCGCCGCCAGCCCGATGCCGGAGTACTCGCGCATCGTCTCGAACATGTCGTCGATGAGCTGTTGCACCGGCGCCGAGCCAATCTCCTTGGGTGGAATCGGCCTGGCTTTCGCCCGCAGGGCGGGATGTCCCATCCGGGCGACTTTCAGAATCGCCATGCGGAGATTATATGAAGAAGCTCTGGAGCCGCGACGCCCATGAGACGATACCTTTGTGGGAGCTCTTATGACCCGCTCGTTGCTTGCCTCGCTGCTCGTTGCCGCCCTGGTGAGCGCCGGCTGCAGTAATCTGCTCAACGACGTCACACAGTCATCGTCATCGAACACGCCATCCGCCACCGGCGTGCAGGCGATGACGGGCGTCTGGTCCTCGGTTTCGTCGACGACCGTGCTGCAGAATACGTGCACTAATTTCCAGTGGGTCGTGACCGACATTCAGGACAGCACCGTCTCCGGGTCTTTCACGGCCACTTGCCTCCAGAACATGACGGTCGCAGGCACGTCGTCTGGCGTGCTGTCCGGTTCGACGCTCACATGGACGGCGACGGCGATGGGCACGAGCCCGACGGTCTCCAACTGCCCCATCTCGCTCAGCGGCACCGCCGAAATGGAAACCGCCAACGAAATTCGCGTGCCGTTCACCGGAACAACGTGCGCGGGCCCTGTGACGGGGACGGAAATATTGAGGAAATAGAGAGAAGAAGTCCTGCCGAGCTGAGAAGTCCTCCTGAGTTCGTTCCCCGATATCATTGACCACCCTCATGAACTCCGTTCAGATCTACGGTGCGCTGGTCGCGGCGTTGTTTGCGGGCCTCGGCAACCGCGAAATGGCCGGAAAGCTTTTCGTTAGCGAAAGCACCCTCACGACGCATTCGGCGCGCCTCTTCGACAAGCTCGGCGCTCGCCGCCGATCGCAGGCCGTCCAGCTCGGCAAGAACGCCGGACTCATCCCCTGACGATCTGGAATCCCCTCGCCCGGAAGCGGTCTTCCTGGATCTCGAGCGCACGCTGGACAAAGCGTGCGCGCTCATCGCGGAGGCCGGCAAGAACGGCGCGACGCTCGCGGTGTTTCCGACGCGCTCGCGTTCAAATCGAAGTATCTCGCTGACGCGCACGCCTGGCTCAACCCCGGCGGCAGCGTCATCGTCGATCCGGACGGCAAGATCGTCGCCGGACCCGCGAACGAGTGCGAGACGATCTTGTACGCAGACGTTCGGCCGGATCAGCTCATCGGCGCGAAGTGGCAGCTCGACATCGCGGGTCACTACGCGCGTCCGGACGTGTTCGAGTTGCGCGTGAATCGAACACCGACGCCGATCGTCCGCAAGATCGACGCGACGCCGGCACCCGCGAAACGACCTGCCAAGCGGCCAGCGAGGAAGCGACGATGACGTCATTAGCGCTCGCTGAGGCGCGACGCCACGTCGGCGTCCCAATGTTTCTGCGCGTCCGCCCGCCGGCCGTTCCGCGTCTCATCGTCGTACCGCTTCTGCTCGGCGGACTGCGTCTTGATCAATCCGTCGGCAAGAGCGGCGAGATCCTCGTTGCTTCGCATGCACGGCTCGTAGAGTCCGGCGAAATACTTCTCCATCTTGCGCGCGTGGATTTCGGCGAGATCGAAGTGCGTCTGCTCGTGTTGCAGCGTGCGGGCGTTGTCGGCTGGCGAGGAAATGACGGAAGGCAGCACCCAGGAATCGCCCGGGATCATCGCGTTGATCACGCGGAATTGAAGCGCGCGGCCCGTGCAGCGCACGCCGTAGAACAAGCCGTACTCGAGGTGCGCGGCTTCCCCGAGGTCGGCGTTGACGACGGCGCCTGTGAAGTCGTCCCAGGTCAGCTTGCGGGTCGCTGACCAGATCACGCCGTGACGGTCGGCGATCTGACTTTGAATGGTTTCGATCAGGGGAGGCTGTTGCTGGCGGTCCTGGCCGCCGGCAGGCATCGCTGCGGCGGTGACGATCGTTGCGAGGAGAGCAGCGACGATCTTCACGTGAAATCCACGAGGGGTGTCCTGTCAGCCCAGGGCGTCAGCCGACGTGGCGCCGTAGAACGAGTACCACGCGCTCGCGGACGCGAGCGCGGCATTGACGTTGTTGATGTTCTCGACGCCCTTGGACTCGAGCCACGCGCGAAACGCGGCGGCGCCCTGCTTCGCGTAGACCGGAATGCCGTCCTTCCAGGTCGCGCGGCCGCAGAGCACGCCTGCGTAGCGCACGCCTGATTCGGACGCGAGCGCGAGCGACTCGGTGAACTCCGCGTTGCTCACGCCGGCCGAGAGATAAATGAACGGCTTGGTCGCGGCCTTCGCCGCTTCGAGGAAAAGCTTCTTCGCTTCGTCGCGCGTGTACGCGCGCTCGCCGGCGAACGCCTTCGCGCCCTCGACGCATTTCATGTTGATGGGCACCTCGACTTTGAGCACGTCGACCCCGTAGCGATCCTTCGAGAACTCGGCCATCGCGCGCGTCACCGCCTCGGGCTTCTTCTTCGCGAATGCGGCGCCCTTCTCGTCGGCGCCTTCTTCATAGACGACGAACTCGAGGAAGAACGGGATGTCGTTCGCCCGGCACTCGTCGCCGATACGTTCGACCCATGCGTGCTTGATCTCGTTGATCGGTTTCGGATCGAACGGCGTGTAGTACAGAAGAATCTTGACGCAATCCGCGCCGGCTTCCTTGAGGCGCCGCGCCGACCAGTCGTCGAGCAGATCCGGCAGCCGGCCGGGACCGGTCTTGTCGTAGCCAGTCTTCTCGTACGCGAGCAGCAGTCCGGCGTTCTTCGCGCGCTTCTTCGAGGGCCCGATGCCCCACTCGGGATCGAGCAGGATCGCGCTGGCGTGCGGCGTGAGCACCTCGGTGACGAGGGCCTTGAACTCCTCCATCATCGCGTCGGTGATGTCGCCGCCCTTTTCCTTGGCAAGCGCCTTCTGCAACGAGCCGCGTTGATCCATGGCGGCCGCCGCGATGACCCCGCGGTTGTTCGCGACGTGCTTCATGCCTGCCAGCTTGCCGGGTGTGAGCTTCATAGGCCGGCAGTCATTTTACTGAATCCGCCAAAAGACTCCCGGCGTTATTTTTCAGCGGATAGCGGAACTCCTCGACCGTGGCGGCCTCGACGGCCTCGGACACGAGCGGCTCGAGCGCCAGGTTGGCCTCCGCGCGCTCGACGCTCTCGCGCGTCGCGCGAGTGGTGGGAAACTGCGGTGTAAAAAGCGTGCAGCAATCTTCGTCGGGAATGATCGACGTTTCGTAGGTGCCGAGCTGGAGCGCCTGCGACGTGATCTCCTCCTTATCGAATCCCACGAGCGGTCTGAGCAACGGCATCGTCGCCACGCTGCCGACGACATCGAGATTCTCGATCGTCTGGGACGCGACCTGGCCGACCGAGTCGCCGGTGACGAGCGCGAGAGCGCGCGTTCGTCGCGCGAGCGCTTCGGCAATGCGCAACATCAAGCGGCGATAGATGACGACCCGCAGGGCGGGCGGAACCGTGACGACCACGCGCTGCTGAATCGGACCGAAGGGCACGAGGAACAGCCGCGATTTGAGCTGATGCCGCGCGAGCAGCTTGGCGAGCGCGCGCGCCTTGTCCTGCGACGTCCGCGACAGAATCGGATAACTGTGAAAGTGGACGAGGTTGGCGCGGCACCCGCGCCGAATCATCCGCCATGCCGCGACCGGCGAGTCGATGCCGCCCGAGAGCAGACACAAGACTCGGCCGCTCGTGCCGATCGGCAGCCCACCCGTCCCCTGCTCCTTGCCGATGTACACGAATGCTTCGTCACTCAGAATCTCGACGTGAATCTTGATCGCCGGGTTCGAGAGATCGACGGGCCATCCCGTCCGGTCCTGTACGAGTCGTCCGAGCACGCGCTCGACGTCGGGCGACGGCATGGGAAATCGCTTGTCGGCGCGGCGCGCGGCGATCCGAAAAGTATTCCCGGAATACTTTTCGCCCTCGTCGACTTCTGCCAGGACGCCCGCGGCGATCGCGTCGAGATCGGCGGTCACACGCCGGGCCCGTGAAAAATTTCCGATGCCCGGCAGCCGCGACAGACGCTCGCACACCTCCGCCCAGTCCGCGCCCGGCCCGAGCCGCACTTCGATCCGGCCGAGCACCAGGCGCGTGTAGACGACGTCGAGGTCGGCGAGGACGGCGCGGATGGAGCGCACGAGCATCGTGATGAACCACGGGCGATTTCGGCCCTTCAGCGCGATCTCGCCGTAGTGGATCACGACCGACGTCATGCCGATGATTATGCGCCGGTCCCGAGCACCGCGTCCGCGGCGTGATGCCCGCTCTGCACGGCGCCCTCGATCGTCGCGGGCAGGCCGGTGGCCGTCCAGTCGCCCGCGAGAAAGAGTCCAGCGACGCCCGTCCGCGTGCCCGGCCTCGGCGGTGCGCCGGGCGCGATCGAAAATGACGCGCTGTGCTCCCGCACGACGACCGATCTCAGCAACCTCCGAGAGGATGCTTCGGGCAGCGCACGCGCGATTTGCTCGACGGCGAGCTTTGTCACCTCAACGTTGCCGAGCGACGACAGGGCCGTGGCACCACTCGAGACGACAGACAGATGGCCGGCGGCAGCGCCAAAGATCGCGCTCTTGTCGAAGACCCAGTGCATCGGACCGCCGATGAGCCCAACGAACCGATCGCGCATGACGGACCCGTCGAACCAAAGGTTGACCGTGACGATCGGCGACGATTCCATCCGCGCGGCGTGCGCGACACTGTCCGCAATCGCGGGCGGCGGGTCGTGCAGCCAGATGGTGTCAAATGCATTCCACGGCGCGGCGGCAACCACCGTGTCCGTCTGGATCATCGTCTCGCCGGCCTGAACGTGACTGACGCGGCCCTCGTCGTCGACGCCGATTCGACCTGGTGATTTGATCATCACCGCACCGCCGCGCGCTTCGACGAAGCGCTGCGACGGAAGAGCGTACAACTCGTCGAGCGGGACCGACGCGAGGCCGATCGCGGAGTCCTCGGGGCGCGGGCCGAACAGCTCGCCGAGCACGCGAACGAACGGCGCGGCCGCGGCAATCGCCGGATCCTGATTGAGCGCGGCGACCGCGAGCGGATTCCACAGCCACTCACAAAGCGCGGCCGACTGGCCATGCTCCTTGAGCCAGGTCGCGACGGTGTCGCGAGGCGAGACGCCCGCCGCGACGGCCGCCGCGCCGCGGCGCCTGACCTGCAGCAGAATGCCGGCGAGCCGCGTCGCCGTCCATCGATCGCCAAACGGCAGCGCGCTCCAGCCAAGGACGCCGGCGATCAAATGCAGCGGGGGCCGCCACGCTGGACACGCCAGTCGCGCCTGCCGTCCCGTCGCGTCGGCCATGGTCAGCGCCAAACTCGATTGCAGCGGCGCGAGATGACGCGTGCCGATGCGATCGAGAAACGCATACGTGTGGTGGTAGCAGCCGAAGAGGACGTGCTGTCCGTTGTCGACGCGCTCGCCGGTTTCGCGATCGAGAAACGCCGTCGCACGTCCGCCAAGGCGCGGACCTCGCTCGACGACGACCACGCGCTTGCCGGCGTCAGCGAGTCGCACAGCCGCGCTGAGACCCGCGAAGCCCGCGCCGATGACGACGACGTCGGCGGTGAGGGTGGGCATTGAGTCAGCGAGCGGCGCGGCCGGATCGCACCCGCCACCAGGTGCGAACGGCGAGCTGGGCCTGGGCTGGGCGCGGCACGCGAATCACGGCGGTGAACACGTCGCAGCGCGCTGCTTCGATGCGGCGCAGCAGATCGAAGTAGATCGCGCGCATGATCTCGGCCGGCAGAAAGCGACGGGCGTCGGCGCTTGGCAGCGCGCGAACCGCGCGCGAGAAGAACACGCGCGCCCGGGCCGCGTGGTGCTCGAGAACGGCTCGCACGCGGTCGTTCTTCACACCCGCGCCAGCTTCATTGACTTCGCGCGCGACATCCTCCTCGGCGCATCCGAAGCGCCGAAGATCCTCGAGCGGCAGATAGAAACGGCCGCGACGATAGTCGACGCCGACATCGCGCAGGATATTCGTCAGCTGCAGCGCGACACCAAGATCGCGCGCATAGTCGAGCGCCGCCGGTTGCGTGTAGCCGAAGATTTCAGAACAAATCAGTCCGACGGCCGACGCCACTCGATGGCAGTAGGGCTCGAGGTCCGCAAATGTTTCGTACCGCCGTGGCGTCGCGTCCATGGCGACGCCGTCGATGAGCGCGTCGAATTGCGCGCGCGGCAGGTGGTGAGGCACGACAAACGGCTGCAGCGCCTGTCCTTGCGGCGTCGTGGGCGCGCCTTTATCGAACACGCGCGCGATCTCGTCGCGCCACTGCGTCAGGGCAGCCTGCGCGCGCGCGGGATCGGTCTCGAGATCGACGCTGTCGTCGATGGCGCGGCAGACGTCCCACACGGCGGTAATCGCGCGCCGCTGCGGCGGCGAGAGGACGAGAAACGAGTAGTAGAAGCTCGTCTTCCGCGTCACCGCGCGGCTCCACTCGACCACGCGAGCGTCCGCCATCCGATCGACACCGCGTCGCTCCATCTAAGCTTGGGCCGGCGGCGAAACACGTCGTACCCACCGCGCTCGAGCTGGTCGAGGATGCGCATGCCGCCGAGCCACGTCGCGCGCAGCTCCCAGCGCAGCCGTCCTTCAACAGCGTCGGTCACGGGCCGGCCATCTCGAAAGAGCGCACGCGTGTACTCCACCGCCGATGCCAGCGCCGCGCGCCATTCCGGCGACATGCGACGACGGCCGAGGTCCTGCTCGTCCGCGCCGGTCTGGCGAAGGATCGCGAGCGGGAGGTACAGCCGGCCGCGGCGCCAGTCGATCTCGAGGTCCTGCCAGAAATTCGCGAGCTGCAGCGCCGTGCAGATCGAGTCGGACCAGCGATCGAGTCGATCGTCGTGATACTCGGCGATGCGCAAGACCAGCCGACCAACCGGATTGGCGGATCGACGGCAGTAGTCGAGGACATCGCTCCAGGTCTCGTAGCGCTTGACGAGCACGTCCTGCCGAAAGGCACTCAGCAGATCCTCGAACAGCGAGACGTCGAGGTTGTAGGTGCGGATCGTCTCGGCGAGCGCGATGAAGATCGCGGACGCGTCGGAATTGTCGCTGGGACGATCGCCCTGGACCGCCTGATGAAGCCGATCGCGCCAGTCGTCGAGCAACGCGAGCCGCGCGTCGTTGGTGCGATCGCCTTCGTCGGCGAAATCGTCGGCGATCCGTGCGAACGCGTAGACCGCCGCGATGTGAGGTCGCGCATTCGCCGGCAGGAGGCGCGAGGCGACGGGAAAATTCTCGTAGTGCTGCCGCGCGAGCCGCAGGCAGATCGCGTACGCCGCGTCCGCTACCACTCGATCTCGGCCTTGCCCGCGCGGGCGGTCGCCGCCCGGGCCATGACGAACAGCAGATCCGACAGCCGGTTCATGTACACGATGACGAGCGGATCGACGGCCTCGGTGCCGAGCGCGACGATCGCGCGCTCGGCGCGGCGGCAGACGGTGCGGGAGAGGTGCAAGATCGCTCCGCCAGGCGCGCCGCCGGCGAGAATGAAGCGTCTCAGGGGCGGCAGCGTCGCATCGAGCGCGTCGATCCACTGCTCGAGCCGAGTGACATCCGCGTCGCCCAGCTTCGCCTTCTCGACGCGCGAGGCGATCTTGTGGCGCGGGTCCGCCAGCATCGCGCCGAGCGCGAACAAATCGCGCTGGATGTGATCGAGCATCGCGTCGATCTCACGGTCAACGCCGTTGGCGCGCGCGAGTCCGATCCACGCGTTGAGCTCGTCGACATCCCCGTACGCGCCGACGCGCGGATCGGCCTTCGACACCTGGGTACCATCAAAGAGTCTGGTGTCACCACTATCGCCAGTCTTGGTGTAGAGGGGGACGGGGGATTTTTCCACAGTTTCAGGCCAAACAGGGACGGAGGTCGCTCGGGTCCCCTATTATGGCACCGTGCCGCGACGCCCAAAGCGCCTGCCTCTGCCGGCGCCGCCGCTTCGCCAGTGGTTCCGCCGCCGCCTCCTCAGCTGGTACCGAAAGCACGGACGCGACCTGCCCTGGCGCGAAACCCGCGACCCGTATCGCATCCTCGTCTCCGAGGTGATGCTCCAGCAGACGCAGGTCGATCGCGTACTGCCAAAGTACGAAGAATGGCTCGTCCGCTATCCCACGTTCCATGCGCTCGCCGAGGCGCCCGAAGCGGACGTCGTCAGAACGTGGTACCCGCTGGGCTACAACATCCGGCCGCGACGCCTCCACGCCATTGCCCGCGAAGCCGTGACGAAATTCGGCGGCCGGCTGCCCGACGATGAGCCAACGCTGCGATCGTTCAAGGGCATCGGCGAATACACGGCCGGAGCGGTCATGAGCTTCGCGTTCGGCAAGCGCGCGGCGATCCTCGATACCAACGTCGCCCGGGTATTGTTCCGCGTGTTCATCGGCCGCGGCGAACCTCGCGCGCACGCGACCGAGCGTCATCTCTGGGACGTCTCCCGCAGCGTGCTGCCCCACCGGCACGTCTTCGACTTCAATCAGGCGTTGATGGACTTCGGTGCGACGGTCTGCCGCGCGCGCAAGCCCGAATGTCTCATGTGCCCGATGAGCCGCAAGTGTCGCGCGTACCCGTTCAATCCCGACAATGAGCGCTAATCGCGCCCCGATCGTCGTCCTTGCCGCCGTTGTGGAACGCGACGGGCGATTTCTGGTCGCGCGACGTCTCGCGCACGGACACTTGCCCGGACTCTGGGAATTTCCTGGCGGCAAGTGCGAGGCCGGCGAAACGCACGAGGCGTGCCTCGCTCGTGAGCTGATGGAGGAGCTCGGCGTCCGCTCAGCGATAGGCGATGAGATCATCGTCACCGAGCACGCGTACGCGGATCGAACGGTGCGACTGCATTTCAGGAGCTGCACGATAGACGGCGAGCCGGAACCGCGTCTGGGTCAAGAGATTCGATGGGTCACGCGCGACGCGCTCAGGACACTGGAGTTCCCGGCGGCTGATCGCGAGCTCATCGAGTGGCTCGCGACTTCACCATCGCCACGTCCACGCTGACCGTCTGTCCGTCGCGCACGGTGACCTTGACCGGGGCGGCTTTGAGCATCTCGTGCCAAAAGCGCAGCTCGACGATGCCCGCGGGCACGTTGTCCAGGCGGAACCTGCCGCCGGCGTCGCTCACCACGGACAGCTCGTCGCTGACGAACACGTAACCGCGCATCCACGTGTGCGTGCTGCACGAAAGCGTGACGACACCGGACCCGTCGAGTGGCTTCGTGACCGTGAGGTTCGGCACTGGCAGGCTGATGTTGAAATACGCCTTGCCGTCCGCGCCAACTGCGCGCACCGTGTGGAGGACTGGATCTTTGCTCGTCATCCTCAGCGTGCCGTTCGGCTGCAGCACCGACACGCGCGGCACGAACGCGCACTTCTCGTTGCTGATCGCGGCTTCGGCGGCGAGCTGCGCCTTGACGCCTGTCGCGGTCACGACGACGTTCGCGAGATGGCCGGACCGATCGACGGTAATCGCCTCATTCGCCACCGACGACCCGCACACGCTCGGATCGATCGTGGCCTGAATCGACTTGAGGGCGCCTTCGTTCGTCGTGATGGTGCCAATCACGGTGCCGCCGGAGCGAGCGCTGAGGTGCGGCTGAGTTGAAGCGAGCGCGATCGCGCAAATGAGAACGGAAAGACAGAGAGCCGTGTGACCGCGCCGGAAGCACATCTGATTGACCTCGTCCTTATCCAGCGAAGCCTGTGACCTCCGCGGTCGCGTCGCCGTCCGCCGTCGGCGCGACGACGCGCGTTCCGACCGTCGCGACGTCGCGATGCACGTAGCCGAGCGCGACCACGCGGCCGTTCATCGGAGACACGGCGGCGCTGGTGATGCGCCCGGTCTCGCGTCCGGCAGCGGTGAGGGGCGCGCCTGGCTCCGGCGGCGTGACGACCCCGGCGTCGAACGTGAGCTTCACGAGCCGGCGCGCGACTCGTCCCGAACCGCGATGCAGCACGCGAATGATCACTTCCTGACCGACGTAGCAGCCTTTTGTCGTACTGATCGCACGATCGAGCAAGCCGGCTTCGAGCGGAATCGTATCCTCGGTCGTGTCGACGCCGAACGCCGGCCGGCCCGCGTCGATCCGCAGCGCCTCGTCGAGCTCCGCGTCGATCTCGACGGCTCCAGCGGCCGCCAATCGCGAGAGCAGATCCTCGCGCGCGGACACCGGCGCCCACAGCTCAAATCCGGCAAGCGCCGTGTCATCGACGCGGACGACGCGCACGTCGCCGAACGTTTGGTGAGCCAGAACCGTGAGGCCATCGACCTTCGTACGATCGATTGCCAACGCGCGCGCGATCGTGCCGGCGGCGTCTCCACCGATGACGCCAATTGCAGTCGTCGCAGCCGACGCGTCAGTCACGCGCACCTGCTCGGCGAAAATCAACTGATCAAACCGCGTCGCCAGCGCCGCCGCCTGACCCGGCGCGACTTCGACATCGAGCGACGACTCGCCGACCAGAACGCGGAGCATGGCGATCATCCGGCCCTGTGGCGTGAGATACGCCGCGTCTACTCCAGTACCGGCCACGGCTGCGCCGATGTCGTTGGTGACGAGCGCTTGAAGGAACGCCCGTGCGTCGCGGCCCTCGAACGCCAGGCGGCCGCGACCGGACCGGTCGATCCAACCGGCCCCGGCCTCGATGATGCGATACTGATCGGCGATGCGCGTCACTCGCGGGCTCTCCGGTCATCTTATCGTTGCGATTCTCTGCGTCACAACCGCGGGGGTCGGCGTCCGCGCGTTTCAAACGGGTCAGGTCGGCGAATCGGCGACATTCAACATCGTGCTGCGCGGCACGCGCGTCGGCTTCGAGACGGTCTCCATCACCTCGTCGGCCGGCGGCTATGAGATCTCATCGTCGGGCCGGCAGGTTGCGCCCGTCGATCTCATCACGTCGAAGTTCGACGTCGTCTACGCCACGGACTGGCAGCCGCAGAAGCTCACGATCGAAGGCATCCTCAAGGGCCAACTCATCACGCTCTCCGCGACGTTCAACCTGACGACGGTGACGGTCGACATGATGCAGGCGGGCCAAAAGGGCTCCGTGCTGCAGGACATCACGCCGCGCACTATTGTTCTGCCGAACAACTTCTACGCAGCGTACGAAGCGCTCGCGATGCGGCTCGGGGCGGCCACGCCCGGCTCTCGCTTTCCGATCTACGTCGCCCCGCAGGCGGAAATCACGGCGACCGTCGACCGCATCACCGACCGGCGCTTTTCGACGCCGACCGGGCCGATCGACCTGAAGCAAGTCGACCTGACATTTGCAGACTCGCCGCAGCCGCTGGCAGTCGAGATGTGGATCGATACGCACAGCCGGCTGGCGCGGCTGTCGATCCCCGCGCAATCGCTGGTCGTGCTGCGCGACGATTTGTCGTCGGTGATGACGCGCGAGGAACTCGTGCGCAATATCGGCGATACGACGCTCTTCATTCCGGCCAACGGCTTCAATCTCGGCGCCACGGTCACGACACCGACGACCGCCGTGCCAAAAGCTCCGGCCGTTGTCTTGGTGGGCGCGTCGGGTCAGCAGGATCGTGAGGAGGCCGTCGCCGGCCTCCCGGTGTTCGGCCAGATTGCCGGCGCGCTGTCGAATGCCGGCTTCCTCGTCGTGCGATACGACAAGCGCGGCAGCGGTCAAAGCGGCGGTCGCATCGAGGGCGCCACGCTCGCCGACTACGCCGACGACGTCGTCACGGTGGTGAAGTATCTGCGCGATCGTAAAGACGTCGACGATAACCGCATTGCCGTCGTCGGATACGGCGATGGCGGCGCCGTGGCGTTGCTCGCAGCCGACCGCGAAAAGCGCATCAAAGCGATCGCGCTGCTCGAAGCCGGCGGCTTCACCGGCCGCGAGATCACGCTCGAGCAACAGCGGCACGCGCTCGATCAATTGAAGACGACTGATGCTGACCGGCAGGCGAAAATCGCCATGCAGACCCAGATCGTCGACGCGACCATCAAAGGCGACGGCTGGACTGGCGTGCCCGACGACGTGCGGAAGCAGGCCGACACGCCTTACTTCAAGAGCTGGCTGCTCTTCGATCCGGCGAGCGTGATCAAGCGCCTCGATCAGCCGCTGCTCATCGTCCAGGGCGAGCGGGACAGAGAATTCCCGGTCGCGAACGCGGATCGACTCGAAACGCTCTCACGCGCGCGCACGAAGCTGCCGGCCACGGCGACGAGCAAGGTGATCGTGCCCGGCATCAATCACCGACTCGTCCCGGCCACGACCGGCGAGATCAGTGAGTACGATTCGCTCAAGAGTCAGACGGTCGCGCCGCAGGTCACCGACGCGGTGATCAACTGGCTGCGCGGCGTGTTCGCGCCGAAAAAGTAAGCGGCCGCCGGGCTCGAGATGTACTACACTCTTGGCCGCCCGGGTACGGGCTCCCTATGCCTGGCTGGATCCTCGAGAGCGGCGAGCCACCACTGACACTGCGGCTGCCGTCGGGCGCGATCAAGACGCTCGGTCGTACGGCGCGCGCGGATTTCATCGTCGACGCCGCGCTCGTCTCGCGCCTTCACTGCCGGCTCACCGCCGATCGATCCGATCAGCTCGTCGTCGAAGACCTCGAGAGCACGAACGGCACGCTCGTCAACGGCCGCAAGATCGATCGCGCGGTGCTGAAGATCGGTGACCGGCTGCAGGTTGGCCGCGTCGCGTTCGAAGTCCGCGCTTCCGAATAGCGCTCACGTCAAGAACGGATTCGTTCGGCGCTCCTCGCCGATCGTCGTGTCCGGACCGTGGCCGGAGTGCACGATCGTCTCGTCGGGAAAGGCGAACAGCACGCGGTGGATCGATTCCATGAGCGTGTCGTAGTCGCCGCCCGGAAGATCGGTGCGCCCGATCGAACCCGCAAACAGCGTGTCGCCAACGAACAGCTCGCGCAGGGCCTCGGACGGACGGCCGATTGCAAGACAGACGCCGCCAGGACAGTGGCCAGGCGTCGGCAGCACGTCGACGATGTACTCGCCGAAGCGCAGCGGCGTTCCCGGACTGTAGAAAGCGTCGACGGGCGGCTGGGGCGCCACGGTGAGGCCGAACATCCGCCCCTGTTCGACGACCCCGTCATACAGCGGCAGGTCCGCGCGGTCGAGCCAGACCGACGCGCCGAGCCCAGCCTTGGCACGTGCGACCCCGGTGATGTGATCGAGATGCGCGTGCGTCAGCAAGATCGCGCCCACGTTGAGCCGATCCTCGCGCGCCGCCTTCAGCAACTGGTCGACCTCATCGCCGGGATCGATGAGTACCGCCTCTCGGGTCGTCTCGCACGAGACCAGGTAACCGTTCTTGAAGAATGGTTCGACGGCCGCGCATCGAATTCGCATCGCCCAATCGTCGCATAACGGAGCTCGGCGTCGGGACGGCTATGATGACGCGATGACGCGAGACGCCGATGCACCGACGATTGACGATGTGCGGCGTGCGGCAGCGCGAATCCGCGGCGCGGCGTGGCGGACGCCGCTGCTTCGCTCGGACTGGCTGTCGGACGTTGCGAGGGCCGCTGTCTGGCTGAAGCTCGAAACCGTGCAGACGACGGGCGCGTTCAAGATTCGCGGTGCGGAGAACGCGATCGCGCGTATCGCTGCCGACCGGCCGCATGTGCGCCGGATTCTCACGGCCTCGGCGGGTAATCACGGACGAGCGATTGCGCTGGCCGCGAATCGGGCGCGGCTGGCCGCGCGCATCTACGTCCCGGCGAGCGCGCCCAGCGCCAAGAAGGACGCTATCAAACGGCTTGGCGCCGAAATCGTCGAGACATCGTCGTACGACGAAGCGGAGAGGCTGGCGCACGGTGAGGCGGGCCGCGGCGATACGGCGTTCGTGTCGGCGTACAGCCACCCGGACGTCATTGCCGGCGCTGGAACCATCGCGCTCGAGATGCTCGAGGACGAGCCGTCGCTCGACACGATCATCGTGCCGCTCGGCGGCGGCGGTTTGCTGTCCGGCACGGCTGTCGTCGCGCGCGCCAGCGATACGGACGTTCAAGTGATTGGCGCTGAGGTCGAGGCATCCCAGGTGTTTACGGCTTCGCTCGCCGCCGGCCGCATCACCAAAGTCACGGTGCTGCCGTCGCTCGCGGACGGACTGACGGGCAACATGGAGCCCGATAGCCGGACGTTTGAGCTGGTGCGCGCGCTTGTGAATCGCGTCGCGGTCGTGGCGGAAGACCCGCTGGCGCGGGCGATGCGAGAGCTCATCCGGCGAGAGCGGCTGATCGTCGAGGGCGCGGGGGCTGCTGGCGTCGCCGCGGTGCTCGCGGGCGGACTCGATCTGTCGGGCCGGCGCGTCGGCATCGTGCTGACCGGCCGCAACGTTGATCCGGATGTCGTCGCGCGAGTGCTGAACTAGCTTTTCTTCGGCTGCGCCGGACGAATCTCGATCTTGCTCGGCAGGCTCCGCTTCGGATGCCGCAGCAGGTCTACGACGACCTCCGCGATATCGTCGGCCGCGAGCTTCCAGTCATCGTCCTGTGTGAGCTTGTGGCCATTGAACTCGGTTGCGACCGAGCCGGGCATGATCACACTCACGCGAATGTTGTCGAAGCGCACTTCCTGCATCAGCGATTCGCTGAACGCGACGAGGCCGGCTTTCGACGCGCAGTACGCCGCGCCGCCGGGAAAATAGTTGCGGCCGGCGAGGCTCGCGATGTTGACGATCCACCCGCCGCCCGATTGCTTCATCGCCGGAATGGCCGCACGCGTGCAGTAGAAGACGCCGGTCAGGTTCGTGTCGATGATCTCGGACCAGCCGTCGTCGGTCATGGTGGCGACGTCAGCGAACGCGCCCACCCCGGCGTTGTTCACGAGGAGATCGAGACCGCCGAAGCGGCGAACGGTGTCGGCGACGAGCGCTTCGACGGCCGATCGATCGCGCACGTCCACGGCCGCGCCCGCGACGCTCGCCTTGTCGCGCGCGCCGGTTGACAGCGTGCGCACGGCTGCGTCGACGCTGGACTGACGGCGGCCGGTGATCATCGCGCTTCCACCCCCCGCGACGACCGCCTTCGCGATCGCAAAGCCAATTCCCTTCGTTCCGCCCGTCACGATGGCTCTAGACACGTCACACCTCGCCTGCTCATAGAATATGCCCATGTCGTCGGTCGCCATTCTCGGCGCGGGCCCTATCGGCGCGGCGATCGCGCAGTGGATAACGGAGCGCGCACGATTTCGGGCGGTCCGCTTGATCGACGCGAACGCGAGCGTCGCCGCGGGCAAAGCGCTTGACCTCCGTCAATCCGGACCAATCGATGGCACGGACGTGGACGTCTCCGCGACGGCTGACGTGCTGGCCGCGGTGGGCGCGAGCGTGATCGTGATCGCCGACGCCGTCGAAGGCGGCGAATGGCAGGGTGAAACGGGCCTTGCGCTGGTCCGCCAGTTGGTTCGAGTCGACGCGACTGCGCCGCTCGTGTTCGCCGGACCAAAGCAAATCGCGCTGATGGAGACGGTCTTCGCGGAGCTGAAGGTACCGGCGAAGCGCCTCGTTGCCACCGCCGCCTCGGCCATTCCGGGCGCTGTCCGAATGCTCGTCGGCGTCGAGCTGGGACGCTCGGGCCTCGATGTGGCCGTGACACTGACGGGGCGGCCGCCTCACTTCGCGATTGCCTGGTCCTCAGCGACCGTCGGCGGCGCGCCGCTGACCGAGCACGTTGGGCCTCATCGCACGCGCGCAATTTCCGACGCGCTCAGCCGCCTCTGGCCGCCGGGCCCGCAAGCCATCGGCGCTGCCACGGCGCGGATCGCCGAAGCTCTCGCCTTCGGCTCCCGCTCGGTCCATCAAGCCATGGTGATCGGAGCCGAGGGTGCGACGATGGGGACGGGGCTTTTTTCCACAGATCCGGCCCCTTAGGAGCCGGAGGTCAAGGAATTCCGCAAAGTATTCCCGGTATCCTTTGCAAAAACTGCAGCGATCCCGGCGACAACTGCGTCCTCGACCTCGGACATCGGCAGCGTTCGCCCGACCAGACGATCGAGCGACGTGACGCCGCGATCCGCGATTCCGCACGGGACGATGAGATTGAAGTTCTCGAGATCCGTGGACACGTTCAACGCGAAGCCGTGGCTCGTGATCCACCGGCTAATGCGCACACCGATGGCCGCCAGCTTCGCCTCGCGTCCCGGCGGCCCCACCCAGACACCCGTGAGCCCGGCGACGCGGCCGGCGACGACGCCAAACGGCTTGACCGCGATGATCAACGCTTCCTCAAGGTCGCGCACGTACTGATGCACGTCGCAGCGATCCGGCCGGAGGTCGAAGATCGGATAGCCGACGAGCTGGCCCGGACCATGGTACGTGACGTCGCCGCCGCGGCCCGTCTCGACGACGGTCACGCCGCGCTCTCGCAGCTCCTCGGCGGAGGCGATGATGTTCGTTGCTCCGCCTCGCGTGCGAACGCCAAGCGTGATCACCGGAGGATGTTCGAGCAGGAGCAGCGTGTCGCCAATTCGGCCTGCGCGACGATCTTCGACGAGCTCCTGCTGCAGCGCGAGGCCCGCATCGTACCCCACGCGGCCCAGGCGACGAACGTCGAGCTCGCGGGCCACGGCAGGTGCTACAGCCACGACTCGTCGAAGCTCTGCAGTCGATCCTTCAGCGCCTGCAGGAACCGTCCCGCATCCGCGCCATCGATCAATCGGTGGTCGTAGCCGAGCGTGAGGTAGCACATCGGCCGCACGGCGATCATGTCATCGACGACGACGACGCGCTTGTCGATGCTGCCGACGCCGAGGATCGCCACCTGCGGCTGGCTGATGATCGGCAGCCCAAACACCGCGCCAAAAATACCGGGGTTGGTGATCGTGAACGTCCCGCCCTGCACTTCCTCGGGCTTGAGTTGCTTGCTGCGGGCGCGCGCCGCCAGATCCTGAATCGCGCGGCACAGCCCGAGCATGTTGCGCTCGTCCGCGTTGCGAATCACGGGCACGATCAAGCCTTGATCGAGCGCGACGGCGATGCCGAGATTGATGTCGCGCTTGTAGACGATGTTCTCGCCATCGAGCGATGCGTTCGAGAACGGAAACTGCCGAATCGTATCGACAGTCGCCTTCGCGATGAACGCCGTGTACGTCAGCTTCGCGCCCGCTGCCTCGTACTCGGCCTTCTTCTTCAGCCGGATCTCGTCGATGCGGCCGAAGTCCACCTCGTACGCCGAGTACACGTGCGGCGACGTGTGCACGCTCATCACCATGTGCTCGGCGATCTTCTTGCGGATGATGCCCATCTTCTCGATGCGCACGTTCTCGCCGGGCTGGAAGGCAAGCGGCGGCGCGATGGGCGCAACAGGCGCGCGCGCAACGGCTGGAGCCGCAGCCTTCGCCATCGGCTTCGCACCGCTTTCGACGACGGCGAGAATGTCCTTCTTCGTCACGCGTCCCGAAATGCCGGTGCCGTGCAGCTGTGTGATGTCGATGTCGTGCGTCTCCGCAATTCTTCGCACGAGCGGTGACGAACGAGTGCGACGTAGATCGGCGAGCGTGGCCACCGGAGAGACGGGCACGTCGGGCACGTCGGGTACGTCGGGTACGCCGGGTACGCCGGGTACGCCGGGTACGCCGGGTACGCCGGGTACGCCGGGTACGCCGGGTACGCCGGGTACAACAGGTACGACAGGTACGTCAGGTCCTCGGTGGCGGCTCTCTTCGCTCGCCGCATCCTTGGTTTGAGTTGAAGCGGCTGACGGCGGAGTCGCGTTCCGCGGATCCGTCGCCGGCTTCTCTCCCGCCGCGCCAATCACTGCGACGACGCTGTTGACGGGAACGGTCTCGCCCTCCTTCACGCGGATCTCGAGCAACACGCCCGTGCCAGGCGCGGGAATCTCGGCGTCAACCTTGTCAGTCGAGATTTCGAAGAGCGGCTCGTCCTTGTCGATCGCGTCGCCGACCTTCTTGATCCAGCGCACGATTGTGCCCTCAGCGATCGACTCGCCCATCTGGGGCATCACGACATCAGTAGCCATCAAGCGCTCCTGTCAGTCCCTGGGCCCCGGGGCCCAAGGCTAAAGCTCAACTCCGATTCTGGGGCCTGGGCCTGCTCCCTGGGGGCCTCAGATATGAATCGCCGCACCGTGCGCCGCGTGCGCCGCCTCCCCCACCGCTTCCGACATTGTTGGATGCGCGTGGATGGTGCGGATCAATTCTTCGACCGTCGATTCGAGCCGAAGAGCCACGGTGGCCTCGGCGACGAGCTCGGTAGCGCGCAGACCAATCATGTGCACGCCGAGCAGCTCGTCGTACTTCTTCTCGGCGACAATCTTCACGAACCCCTCGGTCTCGTTGGCCATCTTCGCGCGTCCAAGGACGCCGAACGGAAACGTCCCGATACGCACGTCGTAGCCGCGATCGATCGCTTGGCTCTCCGTCAACCCGACGCTGGCGATTTCCGGATCGCAGTACGTGCCCGCCGGCACATGGTCGTAGTTGATCGGCTGCACGTCGCGTCCGGCGATTCGTTCGGCGAGCACAATGCCCTCGGCCGACGACAAATGCGCGAGCTGCGCGTGCGCGCCGGTGCCCATCGTGATCACGTCGCCGATCGCGGAGATACCCGGCACGCCGGTGCGAAACAGGTTATCCACCTTGACGTACCCGCGCTCGAGCGTGAGGCCCACCTCGGCCGCACCAAGCCCGTCGGTCACCGGCCCGCGGCCCGTCGCGACGAGCAGCTTCTCGACCGTCATCGTTTCGGTCTTGCCGTCTGTCGCCTGTAGCGCGATCGTCACCGCGCCGTTCTTGACGGTCGCCGACGTGACTTTCGTCGCGGTGTGGATCGCGATGCCGCGCTTGCGAAACGCCTTCTCCAGCTCGGCCGACACGGCCGCGTCTTCGTTTGGCACCAGCCGCGGCAGAAGCTCGATGAGCGTGACCTCGCTACCGAAGCGACGGAAGATCGACGCGAACTCGACACCGACCGCGCCGCTCCCCATGATCGCGATCGACTTCGGCACGGGCTCGAGATGGATGGCTTCGTCGCTCGTGATGATGTGCGTCTTGTCGATGTCGATCCCCGGCACGCTGCGCGGCTGCGATCCGGTCGCGACGATGATCTCCTTCGCTGCGATCGCGCGCGCGTCCGCTCCCGACACTTCGACGCCGCCTTTGCCGATCAGCCGCGCGCTGCCTTTGATCCACGTGATCTTGTTCTTCTTGAAAAGAAATTCGACGCCCTTCGTGAGGCCCGTGACGATCTTGTCCTGACGCGCGTGCACGCGTGCCATGTCGATCGACGGCTGCGCGTCCTTCCCGAAGCTGATGCCCCAGGTTGACGCGGCTTCCTGCGCGATCTTGAACGCGTGCGCGTGCTCGAGCAGCGCCTTCGTCGGGATGCAGCCCCAGTTGAGACACGTGCCGCCGAGCGAGGTCGCTCGCTCGACGACCGCGACGCTCAAGCCGAGCTGCGCCGCGCGAATGGCGGCGACGTACCCGCCGGTACCGGCGCCGATCACGACCACGTCGTACTGGTTGGAGCTGGGCACGCGGGCTTACCTCACGATTCGGGGCGCGCGGACGCTGGAGACTCGGATGCGGTATCGCCGCTCGGCCCGCCGTCGAGTTTGGCCACGCGCGCGCGGAGCCGGGCGAACTCGAAGCGGAGCTCCCAGTGCGACTGGCTGAGCGCGGAAAACCGCCGGGAAATCGCCGCCACGCGCAGTGCGGCCACGACCGAGACGAGCGCGCCCCCGGCAGCCAGGGCGACCATCCACATAGCCAACTAGTCTACTTCGACGGGGGAACCAACGACGAGGCGGGACACGCGGTGACGCTCGTTGACAGGTGAACACCACCTGTCAACGAGCGCCCAGCCGTGTGATCTCGGTGACTACTTGCGGGGCAGGACTGCGTCTTTCAGCTGCTTCGCAATACGAGCCTTCACGACCGTCTTGGCTGGGATCTTGATCGGCTCGCCAGTGGCCGGGTTGCGTCCCTCACGTGCCTTGCGACGCTGCACGACCAATTTGCACATACCGGGCAGCACGAACTCCCCGGAACGCTTCAGCTCTTTCTCACTCAGTCGGAGCAGTTCATCGAACAGATCGCGCACCTGGGTGCGCTTCATGTCGAACTTCTCCGCGAAGTGCGCGAAGAGCTCCATCTTGCCCATGCGCCGGGCGTCGGCCATGCGTCTTCTCCCTGGCTAGGGCGCGCGTTCAAGGTTGTGTCGTTGAACCGCGCGCGCATGCGGTCCGACGGCAAAGACGAAAAACGGGCCGTATCGTAGCCTTCTGCCCGAAAAGATGTCAATCGCCCGAGTGACTAAAATGATCCCATGTCCGCTGTCGAAACCTTCCCGAATCCGCGCCCCGAGCGCGACTACGAGATCGAGATCCGTTGTCCGGAGTTCACGTCGATGTGTCCCAAAACCGGACTTCCGGATTTCGGCGAGATCGTGATCCGGTACATCCCCGACGCTTCGTGCATCGAGTTGAAAGCATTGAAGTACTACCTGCTCGCGTATCGCAATCAGGGCATCTTTTACGAGGCCGCGACGAACAAGATCCTCGACGATCTCGTGGCCGCCTGCGGGCCCCGAAAAATGACCGTAACTGGGGCATTTTCCGCCCGCGGCGGCATCACAACGAACGTCGTCGCGACGTACGAAAAAAATAAATAAATTGAACGACGATCCTGTTCCCATCCCCATTACGGGCGAGCTCGATCTGCACGCGTTCCGAGCCGCCGACATTCCCTCCGTCGTCGACGAGTACCTGCAGGCAGCGCGCGAAGCGGGACTGACGGAGATCCGGCTCATCCACGGTCGAGGGCGCGGCGTGCAGCGCGGCATCGTGCAAGCGCTCCTCGAACGCCATCCACTCGTCGTCGAATTCTGGGACGACCACGACGCGCATCTCGGCGCGACCTGGTGCCGGCTGGCATCGTGATTGCGTAGACACCAGTCAACTTCGACGTGAGAAGCCAGAAGTTAGACGCAAGAACCGCAACGGTGCGCAGCGCGTTGCAGATTCTGCACGGCCTGCGCGCGGACAAGGTGGCAGTTTCTGCAAACCGATCGCCTCGCAGCGGGCCGTTACGCGCGTATTCGGCAAGAGCGCTGGCGGATCGAGCGCGTGCGCGCGCAGCACGGCGTGACTCGCTACGACGTCGCCAGGCGCGATCGCCGGCGCACGTTTCTCGCGCCATTCGACCGGCCGACGACGTCGACCGACGATGGCCGGCCAACGCGCGTGTCGGCGGCACATGCGTTCGCCCGCCTCGCCGGGCAGATCGCGTCGGCGCGCGGGGTTCGCACGATCTCGTCCGCGGTTGGCGCGGATCTGACGATCTTGCCGCACCAGCTCGAGCCCGCGCTGGCGGTGATCGCTGGCGCTCGACGGGTGCTCGTGGCCGACGAAGTAGGCCTCGGCAAGACGATTCAAGCGGGCCTCGTGATCGCCGAGGTCGTTCGACGCCTGGCGGCGGCGCGGGTGCTCGTCGTCGTCCCGGCGTCGCTCGCCGAGCAGTGGGAAGAGGAACTGGCGCAACGGTTCGGGCTGGCGTGCCGTCACGGCGATCGGTTTTCGATCGACGCGCTCTCGCAACGCGCGGCCTCGGCGGACAACCCGTGGCGCCTCGCCGGCGTGTGGATCGCGTCGCTCGATTTCTTGAAGCAGCTGCATGTGTTCGAGTCGCTGCCGGCGGCGGCATGGGACCTGGTCGTGGTCGACGAGGCGCACGTCGCGTGCGGCGACTCGGATCGTCACGCAGTGTGCCGCCATCTGACCGCGAGCGCGAGGAGCGTCGTCCTGCTCACGGCGACGCCCCATGACGGCGATCCGGCGCGATTCGCCCGGCTGCTTTCCCTCGGCACGCGTGGAGACAGGAACGAGTCGATCGAAATCTTTCGCCGGACGCGACGCGACTTGAATCTGGATGCGCCGCGGCGCACAACGTGGCATCGCGTCGCGCCAAGCGAGGCGGAGTCGCGATTGTTCGACGCGCTGCTTGGATTTGAGCGCCACGTGCTCGCTGCGACTGGTACGGAGCGTCAGGACGTCGCTCGGCTCCTGCTCTCGGTGTTTCGCAAGCGCGCTCTGTCCACGGCCGCAGCGCTTGGCATCTCGCTGCAACGCCGGCTTGCGTGGCTTGACGAGGTTGGCGGGACGGTCGAGGCGGCTCCGCGTCAGCAAGCGTTGGCGTTCGGCGAAGCCGACGAGTTCGGGGCGGACGAGGCGATCGGATTGTCCGTGGATCTCGGCCTCGATCCAAATCGCGAGCGTCTGTGGATCCGTCGCGTGCTCGGCCTCGCCACGGCCGCTGCGCGGCACGAAACCAAGGTGCGTCGTCTCTTCGCGCTGGTTCGTCGCGCGCGCGAGCCCATCGTCATCTTCACGGAATTCCGCGACTCGCTCGACGCGATTCGACGTCGGTGCCCTGCCGGGCTTGCCGTCGCTTGCCTGCACGGCGGCCAAACCGCGGCCGAACGCCGGGTCGAGCTCGGCCGCTTTCAGCGCGGCGAGGCCTGCGTACTGCTCGCCACGGACGTCGCGGGCCTGGGCCTCAATCTGCAGGCGCGCTCGCGGCTCGTCGTCAATGTCGAGCTGCCATGGAATCCAGTGCGGCTGGAGCAACGTGCGGGTCGCGTCGATCGGTTCGGCCAAACCAAGCGCGTGCACGTGGCGCTCTTCGTCAGCACTCATCGAGCCGAATCGATCGTCATTGTCCGGCTGGCCGAACGGGCTCTCGCTGCCGAGCGAGCCACCGACGACGTGCCGATCGACGGCGGTCTCACCGGCAGTGCGTTGCGCGCGGCCGTGTGGACGGGCGAAGCGCCGGCGCGTCCGACGCCAACTTCGCCACCTTGGTCCGTCACGAGACGCTGGTCGCGCGTAGCTCGCGTCGCGGCGCGAGCGCTCGAACGGCAACGCGCATTTCGCCGCCACTGGCGCGCACCGGACGTCGACTGCGAGCGTCCGTGCTGGGCCATCGCTCCATCCTTCGGGTTCGATAGACCGGGCGGGCGTGGCGGGCTCCTCGTGTTCAATGTGCCGATCGTCGACAGTGCCGGCACGGTCGTCGAGTCTCATGTCGTGCCGTTAGTCGCGCCGGTTCGTAGCCTGCGCGATGCTCTCGCGTCGTCAGCAATCGACATCGCCCGCGCCAAAGCCATGGCGGCGGTTTGGCCGCGGTGCCGGCGGCTGACTCGGGTCCTTCGGCGCAGCCACGATCGCGAGGTCGCGCGCGAGCTTGCGCTCGGGCGCTGGCTCGCGGACCGTGCGCGGCCGGGCGAGGCGCAGCCCGGCTTGTTCGATCGGCGCGAGTGGCAAACGTGGCGGGCGCGTGCTGATCTCGTCGGCGAGATCGCGCGCGCGACAAACGCTCGAATTGCCGATCTCGAGCGCGAGGCAACGATCGAGATCGGTCGCCCGTCGCTCATCGCCGTCTTGGCGGCGAGCCGATGACGACGATCCATGGCATCAGTGGCTCGCTGCTGCCTGCGCAGTTTCTCGTCACCGTATTGTCACGGGGACCGGACGGCGGACGCGACCCGAGGCTCGAACAGAAGCGCCGCCAGCTCGAACGATGGTGGCGGGCCGTCGAATCGCGACACGGGCCGGTCAGCGGCCTGCACGCGCTCTTCGACGACGTCGCCATGCCGCTCTTCGGCGCGCTGGGATTTCGCGCGTCGGGCGCGCGGATTGAGCGCGAGCGATTCGTCGTGCGCCTCGACACGCCCGCATCGGCGCCGGTCGCGCTCATCGTGGCGCCGTGGGCGTCTCGGGCCTCGCTCGCTTGGCGCGAGCTGCTGATCGCCGCGAGGGCGATCGGTGCCGACTGGTGCTTCCTCCTCGGCCCGCCGTTCTTGTCGCTCGTCGACGTCCGAGGTCACGCGTCCCGGCGCGGGCTGGAGTTCCGCATGCCCCACGTGCTCCAACCGGCGAGCTTCGGCCCGTTCTGGGCGCTCGCCCACGCTGGCGCGTTCGACGCCCCCGTTCGCGGCGCGCTTACCGATCTCGACGCGCTGGTTGCGGCCGCGAGCGGGTTTCAGGATCGCGTCCGCGCCGACCTGCAGATCGGCGTCACGGCGGCTCTGCGCGCGCTGCGGCCGGTCGTCTCGGCCGGCGCCAACGGGTTCGACGAGGCTCTAACGCTCGTGTATCGAATGCTGTTCCTGTTGTTCGCGGAGTCGCGCGATTTGGTACCGCGGTCGCATCCGATCTACGCGGGCGCATACGCGCTCGGCTCGCTATGCCAGGCCGCCGCGGGAGGCCATCAGCCGGGGCTTTGGGACGGACTGGCAGCAATCACGCGATTGCTGCGCACCGGCTGCCGCATCGACGATCTCGTGGTCGCGCCGTTCAACGGCCGGTTGTTCGCGCGTGCGTCGGCGACGACGCTCGAAGCAGGCTCGCCCAAGGCCCGCTCAACGCCCAGAGTCACGAAGCGCGACGCCGCGGTTCAGCGCGCACTGGTCGCGCTCGGCACGCGGACGGGACGCGCCGGCCTCGAGCACATCAACTACGCCGATCTTGGCGTGGAGCAGCTCGGCGCGGTCTACGAGCGTGTGCTCGATCTCGATCCAGATTGCCTCGATGACGAACCTGCGGTCCGCGACGTGCGCGCTCGCTCCGGCGCTCACAGCGAGCGTCGAAAACAGACGGGCACGTTCTACACACCTCAGCCGCTCGCGGAGTTCGTCGTCCGGCGCACGCTCGCGCGGCTCGTCGCGGGCGCGAGCTCGGACGCGATCCTCGCGCTTCGCGTGGTCGATCCCGCGATGGGCAGCGGCGCGTTTCTCGTCGCGGCTTGCCGATATCTCGCCGCGGCGTACGCGCGAGCGCTTGTGGACGAAGGACGGTGCGCCGAGACCGACCTCGACGACCTCGAGCGCGCGAACATCCGGCGGCTCGTTGCAGAACGATGCCTTGCTGGCGTGGACGCGAATCCTGTCGCCGTACAACTCGCGCGACTGTCAATCTGGCTCACGACGCTTGCTGCCGGCAAACCCCTCGGCTTTCTCGATCATCGTCTGCGTGTCGGCAACAGCCTCTTCGGCGCATCGCCCGACGATCTTCGACGGCTGACGATGAAGCGCGCGTCGGTGGATCAGCCGCTGTTCGATCTGGAGGCGGGCGAGCTCGAGGAGGCGATGAGCCGAATGGCCCGACCCCTCGTCGAGCTGGCCGAGCGGCCCGACGATTCGGTCGCCGACGTCCATGCGAAGGAAGCGGTCTGGGCACGACTGACGGGCGACGTTTCTCCGCTGCGCCGCTGGCGCGACGCCGCCGACCTGTGGTGCGCGCGCTGGTTCTGGCGCGGTCAGCCGCCGAGTCCGCAGGAGGTCCGCGCGGCACTTGATGCACTCCTGCGCGACGATCGCACGCTCGCCTCGTCGACGCTCGGTCGGTGGATCGCTCAGGCGCGCAGTCTGGCGGCGGAGCAGCGATTCTTCCATTGGCCGCTCGAGTTCACGGACGTCTTCTACCAGCCATCCGGCGAGGTGCGCGATCGGCCCGGCTTCGACGCCGTCATCGGCAATCCGCCATGGGAGATGGTGCCGCTCGTCCGTTTCATTCGCGAGTCCGGTCTTTATCCTTCTTGCGATCGAGGTCATCTCAATCTCTATCAGCCGTTCCTCGAGCGATCGCTCTCGCTCACACGCGACGGCGGACGAACGGGTCTGATTCTGCCGTGGGGCTTGGCGGTCGACGATGGCGCGACGGCACTCCGACGGCGACTTCTCGATCGCACGAGCCTTGAAACGCTGGTCGGGCTCGACAACGCCGAAGCGCTGTTCCCGATTCACCGCGGCGTGAGGTTTCTCGTCATCGTCGCGAAGGCCGGCGGCCAGACGCGCGAGGTACGAGCGCGTTTCGGCGTGAAGACTGCGGCGCAGATCGACGATCTCCCGGATCGCGAAGATCCGGCTGAATCCGCTTACCCGATCCGCCTGACGTTGAATGGTCTTGGCACCGTGGGCGGCCGGACGCGCCGGTTCCCGGACGTACGGTCCGATCGCGATCTCGAGCTGCTCCAGCACGTGGCGTCGATCGGCCCGGCGCTCGGCAGCCGCGAGGGTTGGAACGTTCAGTTCGGACGCGATCTCAACGCGACCGACGATCGCGAGAGTTTAGGCACGAGCGGCCTGCCGGTGATCGAAGGCAAGCACCTGCAGCCGTTCGTCGTCGACACCGGCGCGGCGACGTCGCGCATCGCGCACGCGGAGGCGTCGCGCCGGTTCCCCGATCGCCGCTACGAGCGGCCGCGGCTCGGCTACCGTGACGTGTCGGCGTTCGCGAACCGCCTCTCTCTCATCGCCGCCATCGTCCCGCCGGGCGTGCTCTCCACGCACACGGTCTTCTGCCTGCGCACGCCGATCGACGCCACGCGCGAGCACTTCCTCTGCGGGCTGTTCAATTCGTACGTCCTCAACGCTGTCGTCCGGATGCTGATGGGCGGACACCTCACGACGAGCCTCGTCGAGGACCTTCGCGTCCCGGCATGGACGGGCGACGAAGAGCAGCGGCGAATCAGCGCGCTGGCGCGGCGGCTCGCGCGGTGTCCGGCATCCGGCCGATCGCTTGCGGCACTCCAAGCGGCCATCGCCCGCCTGTACCGGCTCGACGCGTCGATGTTCGCGCACGTGCTCGCCGGCTTTCCGCTTGTCCCGGAGGCCGATCGCCGGCGCGCCTTCGACGCGTTTGCGCTATAGTCCCCGCACAGTGCCCACGTACGGCTTCGTCATCGATCTGCGCAAGTGCATCGGGTGTCACGCGTGCACGATCGCCTGCAAGGCCGAACACGACATTCCCGTCGGCGTCAATCGCTGCTGGGTCAAGACGGTCGAGCGCGGCAAGTTTCCAGACACACAACGCTTGTTCCTCCCGGTCCTGTGCAATCAGTGCACGGAAGCCCCATGCATGGCGATCTGCCCCACCGGCGCGCTCTTCAAGCGCAAGGACGGCATCGTCGATCTCAACAGCGCGTCCTGCATCGGCTGCCGCGCCTGCATGGCCGCGTGCCCGTACGATCAGCTCTTCATCGATCCGGGCACGCACACCGCCGAAAAGTGCAACTTCTGCGCGAACCGAATCGAGAATCAGCTGCAGCCCGCATGCGTGAGCGTGTGCCCGACCGAGTGCCGCATCTTCGGCGACCTCGACGATCCGACGAGCCAGGTCTCGGAGGTCGTCCAGCGCCAGCCGTTCATGGTCCGCAAGCCGGAGAAAGGCACCGGGCCCAAAGTCTTCTATTTGGGCGCGGACGAAAGCCTGCTGCGTCCGGAAATCGCCGCCCGGCCGATCCTTTTCAAGGAAGGTCAGGCGCACCTGCGTCCCCCCGGCGCCGTCGAGCCCGATCCGCTGCGCCCGGGTGATCCGCGCGTGGACTACGACGTTCCGCACAAAAAGGCGTGGGGATTCGATCTCGTGCTGTACCTCGTCGCCAAGGGCGTTTCGACCGGCGCGATGTTTCTGTCGGCGCTGTTCTGGCTGATGGGCGATCGATCGCCGCTCGTGAGCTTCGCGGGACCGTTCCTGTCGCTGGTGTTCGCGATGGGCACGGCCGTCCTGCTCATCGTCGATCTCGAGCGGCCGGAGCGCTTCTACTACATCCTCACGCGTCCGAACTGGCGATCGTGGCTCACGCGCGGTGCGGTGCTCCTCACCGCGCACAGCCTCGTCGCCGGCTTGTGGATTCTCTGTGTGCCGCTTGGCTGGACGATGGCGGTCACGCTCTTGGCTGTGCTCGCGCTGGCGACGTCGCTTGGCGCGACGGCGTACACCGGCTTCCTGTTCGCGCAGGGTCTGGCGCGCGATCTCTGGCAGGGCCCGCACGCGACGATCGATTTGATCGTGCAGGCGGCTGCCGAGGGCAGCGCCGCCATGCTCATCGTCGCGATCGTGGCCGGCGGAGAGCACAGCACCATCCGCGCGCTCGGGCTCACGCTGGCGTTCGCGTCGCTCGCGCACATGACGATTCTCGTGCTCGAGCATCTGCTCACACCGAGCCCGACCGTGCATCACGAGCTGGCGGTGCGCGCGATTCGCTTCGGCACGTACCGGCAACTCTTTTGGGCCGGCGCGCTCGGCCTCGGCGGCCTGGCGCCAATTCTGCTCGTCTCGTTCGCTTCGCTCGCGAGCTTCTCGCTCGTCACGCTCGTCGCCGCCTCGCTGTTGGCGCTGACGGGGAGCCTGGCGTGGGGGTACGTTTGGGTGGAGGCCGGGCAGGCTGTACCTAACTCGTAATGAGGCAATGGGGCATTGGGGCACGCACTGCCTCATTGCTCCATTGACGCGATTCAACGCGAATGTCTGACTTCCCAAAGCACCCTGACCCATCGAAGTGGGACAACTACGTCGATTTCGAATCGACGAGCTGGCCGAAGAAAGATCGCCGGCGGTACTGGATCATTCCGAGCATCTGTTTCAACTGCGAGTCGGCGTGCGGAATTCTCACGTACGTCGACAAGGACACGCTCGAGGTTCGCAAGATCGAAGGCAACCCGGTGCATCCCGGCTCGCGCGGCCGGACGTGCGCGAAGGGCGTGGTGACGCCGAATCAGCTCGAGGATCCCGATCGGGTGCTGTATCCGCTCAAGCGGAACGGCGCGCGCGGCGGCGGCGGCTGGACGCGCGTGTCGTGGGACGAAGTGCTCGAGGATCTCGGCGGCCGGATCCGCAAGGCGATTCAGGAGGACCGCCGGCACGAAGTGATGTACCACGTCGGCCGGCCCGGCGAGGACGGCTACGTCAACCGCGTGTTGCAGTGCTGGGGCCTCGACGGGCACAACAGCCACACGAACGTCTGCTCGTCGTCGGCGCGGCTCGGACATTTTCTGTGGACCGGCGCGGATCGGCCGTCGCCCGATCACGCCAACGCGAAGACGATCCTGCTGCTCTCCTCGCACCTCGAGGCGGGACACTACTTCAACCCGCACGCACAGCGGATCATCGAAGGCCAGTCGCACGGCGCGACACTCATCGTCATCGATCCGCGTTTGTCGAACACGTCGGCCAAAGCCAATCTCTGGCTGCCGGCGCAGCCGGGCACTGAGAGCGCGCTTCTGCTCGCGATCGCGCGGTATTTGATCGATCGCAAGAAGTACAACCGCGAGTTCGTGCGCCGCTGGGTGAACTGGGAGGCGTATCTCGAGGCCGGCTGGCCCGACCTGCCGCGGACGTTCGACAGCTTCGAAGACGCCCTGAAGCAGGACTACGAAGTGTTCACGCCGGAGTACGCCGAAATCGAATGCGGCGTGCCGGCCGCGCGCGTGATCGAGGCCGCAGAAGCGATCGCGGCGGCGGGCACGGCGTTCTCGACGCACAGCTGGCGCGCGGCCGCATCGGGTCACCTCTGGGGCTGGCAGATCACGCGCTGCCTCTATTTCCTCGTCGTGCTGATGGGCGCGATCGGTGAGCCGGGCGGAACGAACTTGCACGTCACGAACAAATTCGTGCCGAAGCATCCCAATCCCCCGCCGCCGCCCGACTACTGGAACGAGTTGCTCTTCCCGAAGGAGTTTCCGCTCGCGTTCTTCGAGATGAGCTTCCTGCTTCCGCACTTTCTCAAAGAAGGACGCGGGCGGCTGGACACCTACTTCACGCGCGTCTACAACCCACTCTGGACGAATCCCGACGGCTTCACGTGGATGGAGGTGCTGAAGGACGAGTCGAAGATCGGCATGCACATCGCGCTCACGCCGATCTGGAGCGAGACGGCGTGGTTCGCGGACTACGTGCTGCCGATGGGCCTCGGCACCGAGCGTCACGATCTCATGAGTCAGGAGACGCACGCCGGCCGATGGCTCGGCTTCCGGCAACCCGTCAAGCGCGTCGCGCTCGAGAAGAAAGGCAAGACCGTCGATCACACCTACGACGCGAATCCCGGCGAGGTGTGGGAAGAAGCCGAGTTCTGGATCGCGCTCTCGTGGAAGATCGATCCCGACGGGTCGCTCGGCATCCGCAAGTTCTTCGAATCGCCCACGCGGCCGGGCGAGATGATCACGCTCGATGAGTACTTCGGTTGGATCTTCGAGCACTCGGTGCCGGGCCTGCCTGAAGCGGCCGCCAAAGAAGCGCTCACGCCGCTTCAGTACATGCGGCGTTACGGCGTGTTCAAGGTCGACGAGGTCGCCTACAGCAAGGCGCACGAGCAGTCGCTGTCCGCAGCCGCCATGAAAGGCGCGTCGATCGACGACACCACGAACCTCATCAGGAAGGACGGCGCCACGATTGGCGTCGTGATCGACGGCATGCCGCGCGTCGGATTCAACACGCCGTCACGCAAGCTGGAGTTCTACTCGCCGACGCTCGCGGCGTGGGGCTGGCCCGAGCACGCGATCCCGCTCTACATCCCGGGTCAGGTCTACTGGCGCGACCTCAATCGCGCTGCCAACGAATTCGATTTGCTGCCGAACTTCCGGCTGCCCACGCTCGTGCACACCCGCTCGCCCGTGAAGTGGCTGTACGAGATCTCGCACAACAATCCACTGTGGATTTCGACCGGAGATGCGATCGCGCTCGGCCTCGCCGCCGGCGATCTCGTCAAGGTGAAAACCGCGATCGGATACTTCGTCACGCGCGCGTGGGTCACCGAAGGCATCCGTCCAGGCGTCGTCGGGATGTCGCATCACCTCGGACGATGGCGGCTCAACGAAGATCAGGGTGGCGCGCGCGCTGCCTCGTCGCTCGTGCGCATCGTGCCCGACGGCGAGGGGCGCTACAAGATGCGGCAGGTCCACGGCGTCAAGTCGTTCTCGAGTGACGATCCCGACAGCGGGCGCGTCTGGTGGAGCGAGATCGGCGTCCATCAAAACCTGACGTTCCCCGTGCAACCCGATCCCGTGAGCGGCATGCATTGCTGGCACCAGCGCGTGACGGTCGAGAAGGCCGGCGCCGACGATCGCTACGGCGACATCGTCGTCGATACCAACGAGTCGTACCGGATTTATCAGGAATGGATGGCGAAGACACGCCCCGCGCCTGGACCTGATGGCACGCGACGGCCGATGTGGTTCGACCGACCGCTGCGACCGACGCCAGCTGCGTACAAGATCGACAAATGAGGCATTGCCCCATTTCTAACGACGAGTGATATCGGCTCTTAGAATGCGGCAATCGGGGTTTGTCCCTGACACCGTGCAATTCGTGAAGTAGATCGCCCTGCTGTCGGCCGACCAGCGCGGCGTTGTCGCCTGGCCGAGGGTGTTGGCGACGAGCGTCGGATGGCTGCCGTCGGCGTCCATCACGAAGATCTGATCGTGCGACCGCCGATCCGACGCAAACGCGATGTGGCGGCCGTCGGGCGACCAGGCCGGCCAGCCATCGAATGACGCATCGTTGGTCAGGTTGCGCTCGCCGGTACCGTCGGCGTTGACAGCGAAGATCTCCGAGTTCGATCCGACGACCTTGCGGAATGCCAGCTGCGAGCCGTCGGGCGACCACGACGGGAACGTGTCGACTGCACCATCGTGCGTGATGAACCGGCGTCCCGTGCCGTCTTTGTGAATCTCGACGAGCTCGAACTGAGCGGCCGCACCGGGCGCGCTCGTCTGGACGCTGTACGCGAGGCGGTCGCTGTCGGGCGCCCACGACGGATCAATCGCCGCGCCGGCTTCCCTGGTCACCTGTTGCAGTCCGGTACCGTCGCTGTTGATCACGAAGAGCTGCGACGGGCCGGCCACGTCCGACACGAACGCGATGAGCTTGCCGTCGGGCGACCACGCCGGGGCATCGTCATTCGCGTCGTGAGCCATCAGGCGCCGCGGGGGGCCGCCGCCGAACGTGATTGCGAACAGCTGATCGCGTCCGTCCACGTTCGCGACGTACGCCATCTGCTTGCCGTTGGGCGCGAGCGTCAGCGCCACGCTGAACGTGTGCGTAACTTCCTCGGCCGCGTCGGCATCGACCGACCGCATCGAGTACCACAGCGTGATCGCCATGACGATGAGGACGATGGCGGTCGATGATGCGAGCAGCGTGTCGTGGCGTCGCACGGCGTCGACGAATGACGCGACGATCCGCGTCACAGGAATGGCCATGAGGATCGCCAGGCCGATCCTCAGCATCATGGACGCGCGGTCGCTGCCCACGAACGACAGGATGAGGCCGACGATGAGCGCGGCAGCACAGAGGCCGACGCCCAGCCGCAGCACGCGGCCGATCTGTTCCTCGAGACGGTTCAGCTCGGCGGTCGCCATCACCCGGGCCTCACAACGAAGTAGATCACCGCGACGGTCACGAGCACGGCCGCCATCAGCAACTTGTGCGCGCGAGCGCCGCTCCGGGCGCTAATCGCGAATCCGAGGCGCGATCCGAGGAGCACGCCGAGGACGGCCGCCGCGGCGAACTCGGGCACGACGTCGCCGCGGATGAAATAGTTGATCGCGCCAATCACGGCGGTGGCCGCGATCATCAGCGCGCTCGTTGCGGCCGCGACGCGCACCGGCACGCCGCACCACGCGTTGAGCGCCGGCTCTTTCAGCACGCCGCCGCCGATGCCGAGCATCGACACGACGCCCGCGAAGAATGAGATGCCGAACGCCACGATCGGCCGCGTGAGCTGATACGCGACCTCGGCGCCCGTGTCGTCATCGTGGTACCGTCCGCCGAGCAGGCCGACGTCGATGTGGGGATCGCGAATCACGTTGCGTCGATCGAGGCGGCTGAGCGTGACCGCGGCCACCAACGCCATCACGACGCCGAAAATCAGTCTCAACGAGGCGTCGGAGAACCGGTGCACGAAGTACAGTCCGACCAGCCCGCCCGTCGTCGTGAAGATTTCGAGGACCATGCCGAGGCGGAGATTGACGAGGCGGAGACGCCCCGGCGATGCGGAGGTGACGCTGGAGGTCGCGATGACCGTGATCAGGCTGATGCCGAACGCGGTCCGCACCGGCAGGCCGAGCACGAGATTCAGGAACGGCACGAGGAAGACACCGCCCCCGATGCCCAGGAGCGCGCCGAGCGCGCCGGCCACGGCGCCAGCGACGAGCGTCATCACAGCCGGCACGATCACGGCCGAAATCGTAACACTTCGCGATGGCAGCCCTGGAAACCGCGCGGTTTGCGCGCACCTCGTCCAGGGGTCAGAATGATCTGAGCACCCTTTGGGGAGGTCCCATGATGGCCCGGTTCGTTGTAGCGGTTGGACTTGCTGTCGCCGCTCAGGCCCCACAAGCGCCCGCGCGCGATCCACTATTCAGCGCGAAGCACTTGTCGTGCTCGTTTCCCGTGTATGCCGCGCCGGTCTGGAAAGACGGCGCCGCACAGGTCGTGAGTCGCGCGCAGGATTTCAGTTTTGACATCGACTCGATCGATAACAGGCCGAAGAAGAACAACGCACGGATCGTCGCTCCGGGCGGCGCGACGGCGCACGCGTCGACGGTCGTCACGCCCACCGGACTGAATGTGATCGAAGCGACGCCGGGCGGCAATCTCAACATCACGACGATCTTTGTCGCCGGCGGTCCAAGCGGCAAGTATCTTGCAGTGCACTCACGGCATCTCGGCGATCCGAATTCTGCACCGTCCGTGTCGCAGAACTACGGTACGTGCGGCATCGTGCCCTGACAGGGAGAGTGAGCATGCGCAGCGGACATTCGACCCTCCGCACTTTCGCGGGAGTCATCGTCGCAAGCATCGTCGTGTCGGCGATCGGCGTGCCGCTGGGTGCGCGCCAGATCCGGGCGGGCGTGCTCGCCACGTGGAAGGACGGAGAGACGTGGACGCAGTATCACGACGATACGCGTGAAACCGAGAAGGGTCTCGGACTCATCCTGGGCGGCTCGGGCGGGCAGATGCGACTCTCCTTCGTCGCTCGGCTCGCGGGCCGCTTCCCCAATAAGCCGCCGTCGACGGTCGCGATCGAAGCGGCCGCCGACCCGATGGGCAATCCGAACACGCTCAGAAATCCGACGCTCCGGTTTCTCGTGACGCCCGCGCCTGACGACAAACAGCCGCCGGACCAGAAACGCATGGTGGACGAGAAGCCCATCGTGCTGGAACTTTCGGATCGGATGGTCGTCGACAATCCCGCACCGGGCGCGATGGTCAACGACGCCGTCGCCAGACTCAAGCCCGAGGAGTTCGAAGCGATCGCCTACGCGAAAGCCGTCAAGGCGCACATCTTCATGGTCGACGTCGAATTCAGCGCCGCCCAGTTGAAGGCCCTGCAGAAGTACGCCGAGAGCGTCTTCCTGAAGAAGAACTGACGTGCGTCGCTGGCGCGCGTACGCGCTGCGCTCGCTGACGGCGATCGTCCTGGTCGTCGCGACAGGCGCGGCATCTGTCACGCGTTCGCGCGCGCACGAGCTCATCACCAATCCGCGCGCAACGAGACACCTCTCGACGAGAACCCCCGCCGACTATGGTATGCCGTACGAGGAAGCGACAGTCACGACGGCCGACGGTCTGAAGCTCGTCGGTTGGTTCGTACCCTCACAGAACGGCGCGTCGCTGATCCTCGTGCACGGCTACAAGGATCAGCGCGGATCGATGCTGCAGGTCGCGAGCGTTCTGCATCGACACGGCTACGGGCTGCTGATCCTTTCGGTACGGGCGCACGACTTGAGCGACGGCGAGCTGATTTCGTTCGGTCATTATGAGATGCAGGACCTCGACGCCTGGTATGCGTACGAGATCGCGCATCCCGGCGTCGATCCGGGCGAGATCGGCATCTTCGGCGTATCGATGGGTGGATCGCTGGCGCTGCAATACGGCGCGCGCAACCCCCGTATCGCTGCCATCGTCGCCGACAGCGCGTTCTCGTCGCTTTCCGACACCGTCGCCACCAGCGTAAAGTTCTTCACCGGCCTGCCGCCGTTCCCGTTCGCGCCGATGATCTTGTTCTGGTCCGAGCGCGAGGCCGGCTACGACGTCAGCGAGATCGACGCGAAGCGCTGGATTCCGCAACTCTCGCCGCGCCCGGTCTTCGTCATGCAGGGCGATGCGGACGTCGTCGTCTCACCGCGAAGCGGCGAACGGCTCTACGAGGCCGCCGGCCAGCCGAAGGAATTCTGGCACGAGCCCGACGTCGGCCACGCGCAGTTCCTGCAGAAGCATCCCGCCGACTTCGAGCGGCGCGTCGTCGGATTCTTCGATCGGTACTTGCTGCATACGAAGTGATCACGCGGCATCGGTGATCGGATCAACCACGAAGCTCACGAAGGCCACGAAGCAAGAGTGCCAGCGATCGTGGCTAAGAGCCGACCAACCACGTAGGCTCGCGGCGGCGCCGTCGATCTGACGGCGCGGTTCTCTCCGAGCTTCGTGGCCCTTCGTGAGCTTCGTGGTGATCAGCTCTTGGCGCGGCTTTCGACAGGGATCACCTCGGCGGGTGTGTCGCGGCCGTACTGCCACAGTTGCGGCGTGAGAAAGACGACGAGACCGGTCGCGACGAGGCAGCCGAAGCCGCCGCTCACGACCGAGAACGGCGCGCCGAGCCAGTTCGCGACGGTGCCGGCCTCGAGCTCGCCGAGCTGCGGGCCGCCCATGAAGAACACCATGTTGATGCCCGTCATTCGGCCGCGCATCTCGTCGGGCGTGTCGAGCTGGCGAATGAGATTGCGAATCACCATGCTGACGGCATCGCTCGCGCCCGAGAGCGCGAGGCAAAGAAAAGAAATCCAGAAGATCGTCGAGAATCCAAAAATCACCGTCGACGCGCCGTAGGCGATGACGGCCCAGACGAGCACGGGCCCGCGGCGATCGATGTCGTCGATGGCGCGCACCATGATCAGGCTGCCGAGGCTCGCGCCCACCGCGGGCGCCGCGTAGAGCCAGCCGTACCCGCGCGGGCCGACGTGCAGGATGTCCTGCGCGAAGATCGGCAGAAGCGCCATGGCCGACGCAAAGAACGTCGCGAAGAAATCCAGCAGCATCGTCGATCGAATCATCGGCGAGCGGAAGACGAAGCGCAGGCCCTCGCGCGCGGCGTGGAGCGACATCTCGTCGCCCGCGTGGCTCTTGCCGCGCTCCATCTTCGGCACGTCCTTCATCATTCCGAGCGCGACGACGACGACGAGAAACGAGATGGCATTGAAGACGTACGCCCAGGCAACGCTGGAGAGCGCGATCACGACGCCACCGAGCGCCGGTCCGCCAACTTGCGCGACCTGCACCATCACCGTGTTGAGGCTGATCGCGTTCGGCAGATCCTCGCGCGGCACGAGCATGGGCAGGAGCGCCTGGCGCGCCGGCGCGTCGAATGCGCTCGTCGCCGCGCCAATCGCCGCGAGCACGTAGATGGGCCAGACGACGCTCAGGCCCATGAACGTCAGAAACGCCAGCGTCGACGCGACGAGCGTGCCGCCGATCTGCGTCACGAGCATCAGCTTGCGCCGATCGAACACGTCTGCCGCAACGCCACTGATCAGCGAGAAGAGAATGATCGGCACGACTCGAACGAGCCCGACCATGCCGAGTGCGATCCCCTTGTGACTGGGCTCGACGAGCAGCGAGACGTGCCAGAGGATCGCGGCCTGCTGCATGAACGAGCCCGCGAACGAGACGAACAGACTCAGCCACAGCAACCGGAAGTTGCGGGACCTCAGCGCGCGGGCGTTGAGCGGAAACCTCGACGTCACGATGTGACGGTCAGGATCCTAGTACAACTGGCGGTCCGGCCGCATGAGGCTTGAGCACGGCGTAGAGGGAGGCCATGATGGGCGTCGGCACGCCCTTGGCCTGTCCGCGCCGCACGACGCTGCCTTGCAGCGCTTCGACTTCGATGCGCTTGCCTTGCGAAAGGTCAATCAAGAGCGACGATCGCGTCGCCGGCGGAATCCCGGACACGTACTTGCGCATCCGATCGAGGTGATCGGCGGCCATCGCCACGCCGTGCGCCTTCGCGACTTCGACGACCTCGGCCACGGCGGCGACGAACATTTCGCGGGTGTAGGGATCGCCCCACACCGGACCGAGCGGCAGCCGCGACGCGCCGGTGAACGCCGCAAACGGCGCGAGGTACGTGAATTTCTCCCAGATCGCCGGTCGCGAGTCGGCCACCGCCTCCGCGTGAATGTCGGCGGCCTTGAGAATAGGCTCGATCGCCGCAACCCGCTTCGACGTCTCTTTCGGCGCGCCGAAGCATTCACCGAATACGATCCGCCGATGCGTCCCGGTCTGGCGGATGACGCCGGGCGACTCCACGGCGGTCGCGATGTAGGTCGCGCCGGCGATTGTCGGCGCTTCGCCGATAACGCGTGCGACCTCGTCCGCGCTGTCGACCCCGTTTTGCACCGTCAGCACAACGGTGCCAGGACCGACGAGCGGTTTGATGAGCGGAATCGCCGTCGCGTTGTCGTACGTCTTTACGGTCAGCACGACGACGTCGGTCGGCCCAAGCTTGGCGGGATCGCTTTCGGCGCGGAGCGGCGCCGTGAAATCGCCGAGCGGACCGACAACGCGAAGCCCGTGCTGTCGAATCGCGTCGAGGTGCGCACCGCGCGCAATGACGCTGACGTCCTGTCCCGACCGCTGCAGCAGCGCGCCGTAATAGCCGCCGACCGCACCCGCACCGATGAACACGAACCGCATGCTACTTGTATCGCTTTCCGTGCTTGACGACGATGTCAACGCGCTGAAGGAGATCGATGTAGCGCAACACATCGCCGCGCACCGCGATGATGTCGGCGAACTTGCCCGCCGTCACGGTGCCGACGTCCTTGTCCTTTTTCATCATCAATGACGGCCAGTACGTCGCGGCGCGAATCGCCTCCATCGGCGGCACGCCCATCTCGCGCACCCAGATGTCGAGCTCGTTCCACGTCGTCTGGCTGTGGAACTGCATCGGGATCCCGCTGTCGGTGCCAATCAGCATCGTCACGCCCGCTTCTCGCAACTGCGTGAACTTGCGCTTCAACGTCGGCTTGCGCGCCGGCGTGAGCTGGAAGTAGCTCATCTCGGCCGGATGCTGAATCGACTGACGAATGTCATCGATGATGTCTTGCGGCAGGCCGAGGTGCCACGACGGATCATCGAGCATCTCAGGATTGTCGCGCATGTACTCGTAATTGAAGAGCCCTTCGACCGTCGGCGTCCAGAAGAGCGGCCCGAGGGCCATCTTCGCGGTGCGCTCGCGAATCAGGTCCATGATGTCGGACGGATACTCCGGCGCGGTCGCCAGACCCGTGTGCTGCAGATCGTCGGCGCCGTACTTGAGCGCCAGGCGAATCTCGTCGGGTCGATGCGCGTGCGCGATGACCGGAAGATGATGCGCGTGCGCTTCGTCGATGACCGCGCGCACTTCGTCGGCCGTCATTTGATCCTGATCGATCAGTTTGATCACATCAACGCCGGCCGTGGCGAGCTTGCGCACTTTCGCGATGGCGTCGGCGGCACCCGAGACGCCCCAGCGGAAGTAATCCGTGCCGGGATACGGCTCGTGCTGGAGGAACGGGCCCGCGACGTAGAGCGTGGCGCCTGGAATCTCGCCGCGGTTGATCGCATCACGCACGTGAATGCTGGCCTCGAGCGGACCGCCGAGATCTCGGGCCGTCGTGACGCCCGCCATCAGCAGCTGCCGCGCCGACGCCGGCATCACGTCCTTCTCGAGCCGCGACGGATACGTCTTGTCCCAATGCTCGTAGTCGGAGTGCCCGTCGATCATGGTGTGCACGTGCATGTCCCAGAGCCCGGGCAGGACCGACATGCCTTCGGTCGAGATCACTTCCGCGTCGGACGGCACGGCGAGCGTCCCCACCTGGCCGATCGCCGCGATCCGCTCGCCGCGTACGATGATCACGGAGTTACGAATCGGCGTGCTGCCAAATCCATCGATGAGCGTGCCGCCAACGAGTGCCAGCGGCTTGCCGCCCGCACCTGCTGCCTGCTGCGGTGCCGGGCCCGCGCCCACCGAGACGACGGCGATGACAATCGGAGCGATCAGCCTCAAGCGCATTGGTCCTCCTCAGTAGCGGAGCATCGTCAGTGCTCCGGTCGCGGGCACCAGGACGAACAGCTTGTCATATTCGTCGTCCGCGACGGTGACGGCCGGGCCGCCAAGTGCTTTGATGATCGCGGGGACGGTGTTCGAGTGACCGACGACCAGCACGATGTCGTGCGCGTGCTTCGTCCTGAGCTCGTCGACCAGCGCCGCGGTATCAGACGATGACCTGATCGTGGTCGTCAGCTTGAGCGCCGCCGCGACTGGAGCAGCGGTCTGCTGGGTGCGCGCGAACTCGGTCGCATAGATCGCCGTGACGCCCGACGACGACAGCATCGCGGCCAGCTTGTCGGCGCGCGCTTTGCCGACGGCCGACAGCGGAGGATCCGCAGTTCCGCCCATCGGTGGCGTGCCGCCATCTGCCCGCTCGGCATGGCGAACGACGATCACGAGCTGCTGCGCCGCGGCGACGGAGGGCAACAACATCGCGACAGCCACGAGCCAGCCGGTCAGCTTTGTACGCATGGCCTACCTCAAACAGCGTACTGCTCCGAACGGACCAACGGGTCAGGCCCGGCTGACGCCAGCAGGGCCGGGCCCGGCCCACTTCAACGCCGAGTATCATGACTTAAGTTCACTCGATGGCGTTCAAGTCCCGAGCGACCCTTCCAGGCACGGCGTTCACGCTACCCGCGCGGTACTACACGGATCGCGGGCTGTTCGAGCGTGAGCTCGACTTGTTCTACCGCCGGATGTGGGTCGGCGTCGGGCGGCTCGAGGAGATTCCGACGCGCGGCGCGTATCTGACGCGTGAAGTCGCCGGCGACAACATCATCGTCTTGCGCGCGACGGACAGCGGAGACGTCCGCGCATTTTTCAACGTGTGTCGTCATCGCGGCACGCGTCTTTGCGGAGACGAAACCGGCCAGCTCGCCGGCGCGATTCAGTGTCCGTATCACGCGTGGACCTACGATTACGAGGGCCGCCTCGTCGGCGCGCCGCACATGGACGGCTCGCCTGGCTTCGCGAAAGAGGAATTCCCGCTGGGCCGCATTCGCGCCGGCGTGTGGGACGGCTTCGTGTTCGTCTCGCTCGACGCGAAGGGTCGCACGCTCGAGGAGCACCTCGCTTCCCTTCCCGCACAGTTCGCGCCGTGGGGCCTCGCCGATCTCGTGCGCGCGCATCGCATCATCTACGACGTCCGCGCGAACTGGAAGCTCATCGTCCAGAACTACAACGAGTGCCTCCACTGTCCGACGCTGCATCCGGTGTTGAACAAACTTTCGCACTATCTCAGCGGCGAGAACGAGCCGCTGCAGCCGACGTACATGGGCGGCCGGATGGACCTCAACGACGGGGTGCAGACGATGACCAGTGACGGCACGTGTGCGCGCGATCCGCTGCCGGGCTTGTCGTCCGCCGATCGCCGACGCGTGTATTACTATTCCGTGTTTCCGAATTTTCTGATCGCGCCGCATCCCGACTACGTGCTCACGCACACGCTGTGGCCGATCGCGCCCGACCAGACGCGCATCGTGTGCGAGTGGCTCGTCCATCCGCGCGAGCGGGCCCGGCCCGGCTTCGACCTGTCCGATGCCACGGCGTTCTGGGACATGACGAACCGGCAGGACTGGCACATCTGCGCGCTCGCACAAGCGGGCATCAGCTCACCGGCCTACCGGCCCGGCCCGTACTCCAACCGTGAGGATCTATTGTTCGCGTTCGACCAGTTCGTCCGTCGCACGCTGGGAGATTGACTGATGGCGATCTATTTGACGATTCGGGTGCTTCACGTGCTGATGGGCGCGGTGTGGGTAGGCTGGACCCTGTTCCTCGTGATGTTTCTGCAGCCGGCGGTGCTCGACACCGGAGCCGAAGGCGCGAAAGTCATGGCGGCCGTCGAGCGGCGCGGCTTCATCGCCGGCATTCCAATCGTCGCGGGGCTTTCGATCCTCTCGGGCCTCTGGCTCTACTGGCGCTACACTGCCGGCTTCAGCCCGTCGATCAGTCAGAGCCATGCCGGCATGGCGTTTGGCGCTGGCGGCGCGCTCGCGATCATCTCGGCGATCCTGGGTGGCGCGGTCGTGAGTCGCCTCGCGAAGAAAGCCAATACGTTGTCCCAGGAAGCGGCGACGATGCCCGAGGGGGCGAACCGTGTCGCGAAAATGGCGGGAGCGCTCGAGCTCAGAAAGCGCATGCTCGCGATCACCAAGATCATCGCCGTCCTGCTCGTCGCCACCATCGCGCTCATGAGCATCGCGATCTTGATCTGATCGACATGGCATTGATTTCCCGGGCCGCATGCTGAAGCGGCGCCTGCTGCGCGCGCTCGGCCACCAACGCTATCTGCGATTCGGCGTCCGCGATCGCATTCTGCGCCGCTTCGACGATCCCGCGACTGCGGACGGGGCGGAGTTCGTCACGCCGTTCTTCGGCACGCGTTATCGCGGGCAGTTCGACAGCTTCATCGACTGGAGCACTTACTACTACGGCGCGTATTCGTTCGACGATCTCGAGCTCATCGGCGATCTGCTGACGGCGTGGCGCGAGCCGGTATTCGTCGACGTCGGCGCCAACGTCGGGCACCACACGTTGTTCGCCGCGACGCGCTGCCGTCGGGTGATCGCGATCGAGCCGTTCGAGCCGCTCGTGAAGCGGATCCAGCAAAAGGTCGACGAGAACACGATCACGAACGTCACGATCGTGCCCTGCGGCCTGGCCGATCGGAACGGAGCGGCGGCCTTCACGCCTCCGACGACTCACAACCGCGGCACCGGCGGGTTCGGCCAGGCGCAGTCCGGCTCCGTCACGCTGCCAATTCGCCGCGGCGACGATGTGCTCGCAGACGTGGGCGCGACCGCACCGAATTTCATCAAGATCGACACCGAAGGATTCGAGCTCCACGTCCTCGAGGGACTGGCGAAGACGCTCGCCGCGGCACGACCGGTCGTCCTCGCGGAATGGTTGCCGCCGGCACTCGCGACATCCGACCAAGGACGCGCGCTCTTCCCGGACGGCTACGCGTTCTATCGGCGGCGACCCGACGACGCCGCGTTCGGTGTCTTTCGGGTCGCGCATCGACGTCTCGAGCTCTTGTCGGACACGTGGCCGGACGCGGACATCCTGGCCGTGCCGGTCGAATTTCGTGGACGGATCGCTTCGGATCCACTGGCGGCGCGCGCCGCGTCGCGCTTCGGCGGCTGAGCGAACTCGGACAGCCGGAAATGCGGCGAGCGCGTGGCACAATGTCGCATGCGCTCGACGCTCTTCGTCGTCTCGCTGACGATCGCGGTGGGCGGGTTCGCCGCGCCGCAGAATTCGCCCGCGCCCGCGCCGGTTGAGAGCCACATCGACGTCCAGAAGGTCGCGACGGGCGTCTACGCGGCGATTCGCACCGAGCCGCCGGGCCTCTTCTTCGATTGCAACAGCGTCTTTCTCATCAACGACGCCGACGTGATCGTCGTCGACACCAACATCACGCCGTCGTCGGCGCGTGCGTCGCTCGCAGCGCTGATGAAGCTCACGAACAAGCCGGTGACGGCGGTCATCAACACGCACTGGCACGACGATCACATCATCGGCAACCAGGTCTATCGCGACGCGTTTCCGTCAGCGGAGTTCATCGCGCAGTCGAGCACCGCGCAAGATCTGCCGACGGTCGGCGCGAACAACCGGAAACAGCTCGTCGAGCTGGGCCCGCAGATGGTGACGCAGTTGCAGATGTCGATCGACCAGCGCAAGAGCCTGACGGGCAACCCGCTCTCGGACGATGAGCGCACGAGCTACGAGAGCGACATTGCGTCGGCCAAGCGATTCTTCGCGGAAGCGCCGCTCATCCAGATTGTGATGCCGACCAGGCTCGTGGACACGTCGCTCACGCTCAAACGCGGCAGCCGCCAGATCGACGTCATGTTTCTCGGCCGCGGGCACACGGGCGCCGATCTCGTCGTCTGGCTGCCTGCCGAGAGCATCGCCATCACAGGCGACCTCGTCGTGTCGCCGGTGCCGCTCGTCGGCTCGACGTCGCATCCGCTCGAGTTCGGCGCCACGCTCGAGAAGCTCGTGGCGCTGCGGCCGGCCATCTTCATTCCGGGCCACGGACCTGTGATGCACGACGACAAATACGTGCGCCTGGAGATGGCGCTCCTCGCGTCGCTCAAATCTCAGGTCGAAGCGTCGGTCGCGCGCGGCGAAACGCTCGCGCAGGCGCGGAAGAGCGTCAACCTCGCCGACCTGAAGAAGGACTTCGCCGGCTCGTCGCAGTCGCTGAGCTTCATCTTCGACAATTACGTGTCGTCATCAGGCGTCAGCGCGGCGTATCGCGACGCGACGGCGCCCAAACGTGACGAACGGCCCTGATCTTAGAATGCGCGCGTGCCGCTGACGCGCAATCAGATTCGCGGGTTCTGGGCGTCGTGGGGTGGCTGGACGCTCGACGGCATGGACTCGTTCATCTATGCCCTCGTCCTCGCGCCCGCACTGACCGAGCTCCTTCCAAAGTCCGGCATCCCGGCGACCGCCGGCAACGTCGGCTACTACGGCGGCTTGCTGCTCGCGTTCTTCCTCGTCGGATGGGGCCTGTCGATGGTCTGGGGCCCGATCGCGGATCGCTTCGGCCGCGTGCGAACGCTGGCGCTCACGATTCTCTGCTACTCGCTCTTCACGTTTCTCGGGGCGGCGACAACGAACGTCTGGCAGCTCGGCGCGTGCCGGCTCCTCGCGGGCATCGGGATTGGCGGCGAGTGGTCGATGGGCGGCACCTTCGTCGCCGAGGAATGGCCCGAGTCGCGACGGACGATGGCCGCCGGATATCTCCACACCGGCTACTACGTCGGCGTGTTTCTCGCCGCGCTCGCCAATTACACGATTGGCGCCCACTACGGATGGCGCGCGATGTTCGTGGTCGGCGGCGCACCAGCGTTCTTCGTCGCGTTCGTTCGATACGCCGTCGTCGAGCCCGCGCGGTGGACGGATCAGAAACGCGCGCTCGGATCGCGGCTGACGATGCGCGGTGCGTTCGCGATGTTGTTCTCGCCGCGATATCGACGCCGAACATTGCTCAACTCGACGTACATCTTCGTGTCGATCGTCGGACTGTGGGCCGGGTCAGTCTACGTGCCGGCGTCCGTCACGCATCTCGCTGCGGCTGCCGGCTATTCGGCGCGCGACGGCGTCCAGCTCGCGTCGAACGCGACGATGCTCCTCTCGACGGGCACGATTCTCGGCTGTCTGGCGCTGCCACCGCTGGCTGAACGGCTGGGCCGACGCGTGACGCTCGCGCTGTACTTCTTCGTCATGTTCGTGACGATCGCGATCGGCTTTGGCTACGTCTATTACCTGGCGGAAGGCGCGATTTTCTGGTTTCTCGTGTGCCTGTTCGTGCTCGGCGTTGGCGGAGCCAACTTCGCGGTGTACACGCTGTGGCTGCCGGAACAGTACGAGACGAGCTGTCGTGCCAGCGCGTTCGCCTTCACGACGTCGGTCGGGCGATTTCTTGGCGCGGGTGTGACGTTCCTGGTCGGCGCCGGCGTCGCGCATTTCCAATCGATCGGAACGCCGGTCGCGCTCACGTCGATCGCGTTTCTCGCCGGTATGCTGCTGTTGCCGTTTGCTGAAAAGGATACCGGGAATACTTTTCTCGACGTGTCCACTTCTTGAGAAAGTATTCCCGGTATCCTTTTTTCTACGGCGGCGTTTGCGTCTTTCGCTTCGGATTGAAGAACGGCGTCGGCGTGACGGTCGCGCGCACGCGATGTCGTACCGCGTCGACCGTGTGCTCGACGGTGAGCTCGGTCCCCGGGCCAGCTGAGGCCGACTCCACGGTCGCGATCCCGATCATCTGCTTCAGCACCGGCGACCACGTCGACGACGTCATGCGACCGATCTGACGTCCGCCAGCGTGCACGGGCACGGCCACACGCGAGGTCGTCGCCTGCGCGAGCGGCGGCAGCCCGACTGCCTCGTAGAGCGCTTCCACGTCCGGCCAGTGCATCGCGAGGCCGACGATGCGCCGCCGAGGGCCGCGCGTGCGTTCTGCCGCAAGCGCCGCCCGGCCGATGAACGGCCCTTTGTCGAGCTCGACGAGCCGGTCGAGGCTCATCTCGAAGGGTGTGTAGAGCTGCGATGACGTCAGCGCCTTGCGCACGCTGCAGAAATCGACGTCGATGAGCAGCAACCCGGCCTCGACCCGCGCGACATCGAGCGCCAGCAGGCCCGTCGGCAGCAAACCGTACGGGGATCCGGCCCCGACGAGCGCGTCCCAGACCGCACCGGCGTCGGCGCGATGCATCCAGATCTCGTACCCGAGATCGCCGGTGTATCCCGTGCGGGAGATCTCGACGGATCGTCCGGCGATCGTTCCATTCGTGACGCGGAAGTACTTCAAGCCGTCGATGTCCGCCCGGGCGGCCGCGCGAAGCACGTTCGCCGACGTCGGTCCTTGCAGCGCGAGCGCGGCGGTGCGCTCGGAAATGTCTTCGACGCCGACCGTCAGACCGGCCGACTGTCGCGTGATCCAGCTCAAGTTCGGATCGGCGGCGGTCCAGCGGAATCGGTCCTCCGCCAGCCGCGTGACCGTCCCGTCGTCAATCACCCGGCCGTCTTCGTCGCACCACGGCGTGTAGATGACCTGACCGGGCGTGAGCCTCGACGCGCTGCGCGTGATGATGCGATCGACGAGCTTCACCGCGTCGCGGCCGGTGACGAGATACTTGAAGAGGGGCGAGATGTCGAGCAGCGCCGCACCGTTGCGGATCGCGTTGTACTCGTGCTCGTGCAGCGGCTCGTACGAGCTCGGCGCGTAATAGCCGGCCCAGTCGCGATAGCTCAGGCTCGCGCAGAGCGGGAACGTCCGGTCGTGAAACGGAGTGCCGACGGGCACGGGGAATTATAGTGCTTGCTCTTATATGATGAGCGCGAATGCCGAGCAAGTATGACGCGATCGTCGTCGGCGCGGGGCACAACGGGCTGACGACGGCGGCGTACCTCGCACGAGCGGGTCGCAAGGTCCTCGTCCTCGAAAAACGCCACGTGGTGGGCGGCGCGGCGGTCACCGAAGAGATCTTCCCGGGATTCAAATTCTCCGTCTGCTCGTACGTCGTCTCGCTGCTGAGGCCGGAGATCATCCGCGAGCTCGGTCTGGCGAAGCACGGCCTCGAGATCCTGCCGCTCGACGGCACGTTCACGCCGATGCCGAGCGGCGACTATCTCTGGCGTGTGGACGATCACGCCCAGACGTACCGAGAGATTGCGCGGCACTCGCGCCTCGACGCGGACGTGTACGACGAGTACGGCCGCGCGATGGTCGAGATGGGTCGCTTCGCGAAAGCGATCCTCGCGATGACGCCGCCCGATCCGTTTTCGATGAAGCTCAAGGATCTGCGCGCGCTCGGCGCGCTCGCCAAGCGCTTCAGAGATCTGCCGGACACCGACCGCTATCACCAGCTTCAGCTGTTGACGATGAGCGCAGTCGATTTTCTGGATCAATGGTTCGAGACCGACGTCCTGAAAGCGACGATGTCGGCGTCGGGCATCATCGGCACGTTTCAGGGCGTGCGCTCGCCCGGCACCGCGTATGTGCTGCTCCACCACTACATGGGCGACATCGACGGCGCCTTCAGATCGTGGGGGCTGTCGAAGGGCGGCACGGGACAAGTGTCCGCCTCGATCGCCGGCGCCGCGAAAGCGGCGGGTGCGGAGATCCGATTGAGCTCGCCTGTCCGGCACATTCTCGTGAGCGGCAACGACGCGACGGGCGTCGTGCTCGAAAACGGCGACTACCACATGGCGTCGATCGTGCTGTCGAGTGTCGATCCCCGCCTGACGTTCCTGCACATGGTCGGCGAGGACCATCTGCCCGACGACTTCGTCGAAGACATTCGCCGGTACAAGTTCCGCGGATCCTCGGGCAAGGTCAATCTCGCGCTCGACGGCCTGCCGAGCTTCACGTGCAAGCCAGGACCGGGACCGCATCTGCGCGGCGCGATTTCCATCTCGCCGAGCGTCGACTACATGGAGCGCGCCTACGACGAAGCGAAATACGGACGGTTCTCGCGTCGTCCGTACATCGACATCGTCATTCCGAGCCTGACCGACTCGACGCTCGCGCCGCCGGGCAAGCACGTCATGTCGTGCTTCGTGCAGTACGCGCCGTACGCGCTTCGCGACGGCAGCTGGGACGAGGCGCGCGAGAGTTTCGGCGATACGGTGATCGACACGATCGCCGAGCACGCACCGAACATTCGCAATCTGATTCTTCATCGCCAGGTGCTGACGCCGCTTGATCTCGAGCGCGAGTTCGGCCTCACCGAAGGCAACATCTTTCAAGGCGAGCTCTCGCTCGAACAGCTCTTCTTTCTGCGGCCCGCGCCAGGCTGGGCGGATTACCGCACGCCGATTCGCCGGCTGTACCTTTGCGGCTCGGCCACGCACCCGGGCGGCGGGATCATGGCGGCGCCCGGGCGCAACGCCGCCCTCCGCGCGCTGGCGGATCGGTACTGACGCATGCGTGACGCGATCGTCATCGGCGGCGGACTGAACGGCTTGATCGCTGCGGCGTCGCTCGCGCGGCGCGGCGTGTCCGTCGTGCTCGTCGATCAGCGGCCGGAGATCGGCGGCGCGGCAGTCACCTCGGAAATCGCCCCAGGCTTTCGCGCGCCGGCGCTCAGCCACGCGCTCGGACCGATCGACGCGCACGTCGCGCGCGCGCTCAGACTCAGCCATGCGGGCGTCGAGCTCATCACGCCCGATCCCGCGGTCACGTCACTCGGACAGGATCGGCGAACGGTGGTGTTTCACCGCGACCCGGTTCTGACGGCGGCGTCCATTCACCCGCACTCGTCCGGCGATGCCTCGCGCTGGCGCGGATTTCTGCAGACGACCCAGCGGATCACCGACATCATCGCGGCGTTCGATCACCAGGCGCTGCCGTCGATCGACGACTTGCGGACGCGCGACTGGTGGCCGCTTGTCAAGATCGGGCGGCGCGTTCGGAATCTCGGCAAGGCGGATCTCGCGCGCTTCGCTCGCTGGCTGCCGATGGCCGTTGCCGATCTCGCCGCCGAGTGGTTCGAGACAGACCTCCTGCAGGCCGCGATTTGCGCTCGTGCCGTGTTCGGCAACTTCGCTGGACCCTGGTCGGCGGGCACGGGCGCGATGCTGCTGCAATCGCTCGCTGCCGATCCGTTCCCTGTCGGCAGTGGCGTCACCGCGAAGGGCGGCCCTGGCGCGGTGACGCAGGCGCTGGCCGCCGTGGCCAGCAAGGCTGGCGCGGAGATCGTGACGGGAGCGCGCGTCGTGCGAATCGTCGTGCGCGACGGCCGCGCCACGGGCGTCGAGCTCGAGAATGGCCAATCACACGAAGCCCGCGCGATCGTCGTGGCGATCGATCCGCGCCGCGCGATGCTGGAGCTCGTCGATCCCGTCGAGCTGCCGGTGCGATTCCGCCAGCGCATGAAGAATGTGCGCGCCCGCGGCGTCACGGCCAAGATCAACCTCGCGCTCTCGAGAACACCCACCTTCCCCGCGCTCGCGGACGACCTGGTGCCGCTTCGCGGACGGTTCCTTATTGCTCCGAACGTCGACTATCTCGAGCGCGCGTTCGACGCAGTGAAGTACGGCGAGATGTCGGCCGAGCCCTGGCTCGAGCTCTCGATGCCGAGCGTGCTCGATCCGACGCTTGCGCCCGACGGCAAGCACGTCATGTCGATCTACGCGCACTACGCGCCGCGGCAGCTGCGCGGCGCGGAGTGGGACGCCACGCGCGAGACGCTGTACCGATCGGTGCTTCGCGTGCTCGAGCCGCACATTCGCGATCTTCCGTCGTTCATCGTCGCCCGGCAGGTCATCACGCCGGAAGATCTCGAACGCGACCTCGGCGCCTCGGGTGGACACATCTTTCATGGCGAGCCGACGATCGATCAGTCGTTCATCGCGCGGCCGCAGCTTGGCTGGGCGCAATACCGCACGCCGATCGCCGGACTGTTTCTGGCGAGCGCGGGCACACATCCCGGCGGCGGTCTCACCGGCCTCTCCGGCTGGCTCGCTGCCGAGACCGTGCACGGCGATCTGAAGAACCGCCGGCGATAACTGGTGTCTCGCGGTCGTGTTGCGCGCCGTCGTGAGCTACGTGGTTGATCCAGCTTGAAAGGCTCGAGCCCTGGGCTGACGCTGGTCAGAACACATCAAGACTCGGATACACGACTGCCTTCGGCGCGGGCACGATGGCCGCAAGATCGCCGCAGGGACGCAGCATCATGATCTCTTCCGCAGGCGTCTCTTTAACGATGCGCCACTGCGGCGGATGACACCCGCGCGGCAGGCGGGCGCGAACGACGAGCGGACCCTCGGCGGGAGTCCGCGCCGCGAGCACTTGCAGCATCGCCCCAACGCGCGCGCCGGACGGATCGCGATCGCCGCAATCCTCGAGGACGTTGCCGCGAGGCCCGCGCGTCATGATCACGTACGCGACGGGCTGATTGGCTTCCTCGGTCACGAAGAACTCGACCGACCTCAGACCGATCGGGCCGAGCCCGGCGAGCAGTCGGCGTCGCGCGAGGACGAACGCCAGAAAGTCCGCGCTGCGATCGAGCGCGAACGATGCGCCTGCGCGCGCGCGCGCCGAAAGCTCTGCGATGCCGTCCAGATCGCGCGCGTCGCCCGAGCGAACGAGCACCGCCGGCGCGCCGCCTCGTCCCCGCAGCACCTCGATCGTCTGCTCCGACGTCGGAACCACCTTGAATCCGAGCTGCTCGTAGTACGTCGCGCCAATTTCCGAAAACAGCAGCGCCTGCTCGCATCCGCGCCGGGCAGCGTCGGCGACGAGCGCGTCAACGAGAACGTGTGCGTGCCCGCGGCCGCGGAGCACCGGCGGAGTGAACACAGCGCCAATGCCGGCGACCGCGATTCGGCGCCCCTCGGTCCATGCCTCGAGGTCATACCGCTTGGCGCTGGCGAGCACCCGGCCGCCCTCGACCAGCGCATGCCTGGACAGCCTCGCCCGGCCCCACGTCGTCTCACGTTGCGCGCGGTACCACTTGGCGTAGGCGTCCTCGGTAAGTCCTTCTCCCCAAATAGGATAAGTGTCCTGGAGTATCTCGTGGAGCCTCTCGCCGTCCGCCGTCACCAGCTCCATTGCGGGCCGCCGCCTCCGGCCACAATTCTGACCTTTTTCCTTTAGTCACTGTACAGGTCTAATGGGGTATGACGCCCCAACGCCTGCACCTGATGAGGCCGGTTGTGGCGACCGCCACGGCCGCCACGCTCTTCAGCCTGCTCACGACGAACCCGATTGCCGCCGAAGGCACGAGCGCCGTGCCTGACAAGGCGGATGCGCGGACGGTCGCGCACGTGCTCGATCGAATCGGTTTCGGCGCGAAGCCCGGCGACGTCGAGCGCGTCCAGAAAGTGGGCCTCACCGCATACATCGAAGAGCAGCTGCATCCCGAGAAGATTGCGGACGAATCGCTCACCATGCAGCTCGAACAGTACTCGACGATCACCATGAGCTCGAAGGAGCTCGCCGACAAGTACTACATGCCGGCCATGGAACTGCGTCGCGACGCGCAGCTCAAGCAGCAGAAGGCTGCGGCCAAAGCCGCCAAGTCCGACGACACGACGACGAACAGCAGCGGCGCGTCGGGCGATGCGAAGCCGACGCCGCCGCCGGTGCCGCCTGAAGTGCGGCAGGTCCAGCAGGCGCAACAGAACGTCATGAACGAGCTGATGCAGTCGCGCCTGCTCCGCGACGTCGACTCCGACAAGCAGCTCCAGGAAGTGCTCACCGACTTCTGGTTCAACCACTTCAATGTCTTCGTCGGCAAGGGCCAGGTGCGGGAGTACCTGACGGCATACGAGCGCGACGTGATTCGTCCGCACGTGCTCGGCAACTTCCGCGACCTGCTCGGCGCGACCGCGCACAGCCCGGCGATGCTCTTCTATCTCGACAACTGGCAGAGCTCGACGCCAAACGCGCCGGCGATGCTCAGTCCAGAGATGGAGCGCCGGATTCTGAACAATCCCCGGATGGCGGCGGCGCAGAGGCAGCAGATGGTGTCGCGGCTGCAGGCGGCGCAGAAGAACGCACCGAAGGGCCTCAACGAGAACTACGGCCGCGAGCTGATGGAGCTCCACACGCTCGGCGTCGACGGCGGCTACACGCAAGATGACGTCATCAACGTCGCGCGCGCGTTCACCGGCTGGACGATCGATCGCCCGCAACAGGGCGGCGGATTCGTCTTCAAGCCGCAGATGCACGACACGGCCGAGAAGACGATCCTCGGCGTGAAGTTCCCTGCCGGCGGCGGCGAGAACGAGGGTGAGCGTGTGCTCGACATCCTCGCGAAACATCCGTCGACCGCACATCACATCGCGTTCGAGCTGGCGCAGCGGTTCGTGTCGGACACGCCACCCGCGTCGCTCGTCGACCGCGCCGCGAAGCGTTTCCTCGACACCAAGGGCGATCTGCGCGAGGTCACGCGCACGATCATCGAGTCCCCCGAGTTCTTTGCCGACGACGCCTATCGCGCCAAGGTCAAGACGCCGCTCGAGTTCGTGGTCTCCGCCGTTCGCGCGACCGGCGCGGTCGTCGTCAATCCGCAGCCGCTCGTCGCCGAATTGCGAACGCTCGGCATGCCGCTCTATGGCTGCGTGCCGCCGACCGGCTACAGCATGACGGCCGACGCGTGGGTGAACACGGGCTCGCTGCTCAACCGGATGAACTTCGCGCTGCAGCTCGTGAACGGCCAAGTCCAGCCGGGTCCTGGCGGCCCGCGCGCCGGCGGACCGCCGCCCGGACGCAACGGTCAGCCGCCGCCTGGGCGATTCGGCGGCCCCGGGCCTGGCCCTCGCGCGTTCGGTCCGCGCGGCCCGATCCAGATCGATCTCACGACGCTCGCCCCCGACACGACCGAGCAGTCGCGCACGAACTTGATCGACTCGATGCTCGCCGGACAGGTGTCGGACGCGACGGCCAGAACGCTCGCGCGCGCCGAGACGCCGCAGCAGCTGGTCGCGCTGACGCTCGGGTCGCCGGAATTTCAGCGGCGGTAAGCAGGTACGTTTGATCTTGGAGACGCCATCATGATGACTCGACGCATTTTCATGAAAAACGGCACGCTGGCGCTCGTGAGCCTCGGCTTCGCGCCTGCGTTCATCGCGCGCACGGTGAAGGCCGCCGAAGCGCGCAAGAAAGTGCTCGTCGCGATCTTTCAGCGCGGCGCCGTCGATGGCCTCAACATGATCGTGCCCTACGGCGACAACTCGTACTACCAGTCCCGTCCATCGATTGCGATTCCGCGGCCGAACAACGGCGACGGTGCGGTCGACCTCGACGGGTTCTTCGGTCTGCACCCGCGCATGCGGCCGCTCGCCGACATTTTCCATCGCAACGAGATGGCGATCGTGCACGCTTGCGGATCGCCCGACGAAACGCGGTCGCACTTCGACGCGCAGGACTACATGGAGAGCGGCACGCCGGGCGTGAAATCCACGCGCGACGGCTGGCTCAACCGCTACCTGCACGCGAAGGAGCACGAAACCGCGAGCCCGTTCCGCGCGGTCGCACTTGCCCCGCAGCTGCCTCGTACGCTCCAGGGCTCGGCGCCGGCCCTCGCGATCAATCAGCTGAGTCAGTTCGGCGTGCGCGCGGGTCGTTCCAGCGACAGCATGGAGTCGACGTTCGAAGCCCAGTACGAAGCGGCCGCCGATACCCTGCTGGCGCCGACCGGCAAGGAAGCGTTCGACGCGGTCAAGATGCTCAAGAACTCGGACCCGGGCAACTATGTGCCGGCGAACGGCGCCGATTATCCGCGCTCAGGATTCGGGGACGCGATGCGGCAGATCGCGCAGCTCGTGAAGTCCGATCTCGGCCTCGAGGTCGCGTTCGCCGAGCTCACCGGCTGGGACACGCACGTGCAGCAGGGCAACTCGACGGGTCAGCTCGCCAACCGGCTCGACGATTTCGCGAAGGGCCTCGCGGCATTCAACGCCGACATGGGCGACCGCATGGCCGACGTCGTCGTCGTGACGATGTCGGAGTTCGGACGCGCGGTGAGCGAGAACGGCAACCGCGGCACGGATCACGGCCACGGCAACGCGATGATGATCTTCGGCGGACCGGTCAAGGGCGGCAAGGTCTACGGCCGCTGGCCCGGGCTCGCCGTCAACCAGCGCTGGGAAGGCCGCGACCTCGCGATCACGACGGACTTCCGCAACGTGTTCGCCGATCTCGTCGCCGTCCACCTCGGCGCGCGCGATGTCTCGTCGATCTTCCCGGGCTACGAATACAAGGGACAGATCGGGTTCCTTCGCACATAGGCGGCCTCGGAACGTGAAAATTGAGGCAGTGAGGCAACGAGTGAGTGAAGACCATTCACACATTGCCTCATTGCCCCATTGCCCCGTTTCCTCGTCGCCCCGCCGGCGCATTGTCTAGACTCGCCGAAGCTCCCGAAGACGCTATGCTTTGGGGGCCTCATGGATTTGTTCTCGATCCCAACCCCACGCGTCTTCGTCGAGCGCCCTCGTCTCCAACACAACATCGCGGCCATGCAGGCGCGGGCGTCGAATGCGGGCGTGCGGTTGCGGCCGCATGCGAAGACGCACAAGAGCCCCGCGATCGCGCGCATGCAGCTCGACGCGGGCGCGGTCGGATTGTGTTGCGCCAAGCTGGGCGAGGCGGAAGTATTTGCCGCCTCGGGCATCACCGACATTCGTCTTCCCTACCCCATCAATCCGTCGAACGCGTCGCGCGTCATCGCGTTGCTCGATCGCGGCGTTCGCCTGTCAATCATTGTTGACGACGGCGACGTCGCGGCGGCGTGGTCGTCGGCGATGGTGCGGGCCGGGCGACGGCTCGACGTGCTGGTGAAAGTGGATGTCGGGCTGCACCGTTGCGGCGTCGACCCGAATTCACCGGCCGTCGTCGAGATGATTCGCGGCGTGTCCGATCTCGCCGGCGTCAGGCTGCTCGGCCTGCTGAGCCACGCAGGACACGGCTATCACGCGACGTCGGAAGAGGAGTTGCTGGCGATCGCGGACAACGAGATCACCATCCTCACGTCGCTGGCTGAGCGCGCGCGAGATGCCGGCGTCGAAATCGGCGAGATTTCCGTCGGCGCAACGCCGACGGCGCGCTTCATCACGCGCCAGCGCGGCGCCACGGAGATGCGTCCGGGCAACTACGTCTTTTTCGATCGCACGCAGGTGGGCTTGGGCTCGGCGACGCTCGACGATTGCGCCTTGTGGGTCGTTTCGACGGTCGTGAGCCGGCCGGCGCCGACGCGCATCAACTTCGACGCCGGCAGCAAGACGCTGACCAACGACGGCGTGCGCGGCTTCGGCACGCAGGTCGGGCACGGGCTCGTGTGTCGCAACCTGGACCATCCGACGCCGGACCCGTCGATTGTGATCGAGCGGCTCTCGGAGGAGCATGGCACCGCGCGCGTGCCCGCGGACTGCCCGCTCAAGATCGGCGACCGCGTTCGTATCCTTCCCAATCACTCGTGCGTCGTCAGCAACCTGATGGATGAGCTGCTCGTCGTCGACGGCACGTCGATTGTCGACACGCTGCCGGTCGCCGCGCGCGGACGGATCTGGTAGAGTTCAACCGCTGTGGCGCCAAAAACACTGCCCGGTGAAGCGTTGGGCCTGATCGAAACGCGCGGCTTCGTCGGCATGATCGAAGCGACGGACGCGATGGTGAAGACCGCCAACGTCGTCTTCGTCGGCTGGCAGAAAGTCGACGCCGGCCTCGTGACCGCGATCGTTCGCGGTGACGTGGCTTCAGTGAAGGCCGCGACCGACGCCGGCGCCGCCGCCGCACGCAAGGTCGGCGAGCTCGTCGGCGTGCATGTCATTCCGAGACCCGTCGAGGGGCTCGGGGACATCTTCCCGATCGATTAGACACAAGAACTCCGCGTCAAAATAAGAAGTCCCGGCGAACTGAGAGGACTTCGAGCGCTCCTATCTCCCGTATATCGCCGCGTTGAAGATGACGCGAAACGTCCCGAACGGCTGCCCGCGCCACTGCGGGCGGAAGCCGAGCAGGACGACGTGGCCGTCGCCGAGCGGGATGTCGAGCGCGGCGGCTTTGCCGTGCAGGTAGTTCTCGCCGAGCATGTAGCCTGAGGCGAGCGGCGATCCGGTGTCCGCGTATTTCGCAAGCACCGCGCCGTTGAATCCTGGCTGCGGATCGAAAACCGGGCCACCGTCATAGAACACCGCGGCGGTCTCTGGCATGCCCGACATGACGCGCTGCGATCGATCGACCTGCACGTTCAGCAGCGAGATCCCCGTGAAGAACTGCGTGCGATTCAGGCCCGCGACCGCGTTTGCGACCGGCAGGTGGAGCTGATCGATCACCGACGTGCTGCTGCGGTTGAAGCAGACGAGCGTGCCGCCCGCGCGCACGAAGCCGTCGATCGCTCTGACGCGATCTTCGGTGCCGGGCGCAGGAGCTGGCGCCCCGCCCCGGCCGCCCGCGCCACCGCCACCACCGCGCCCGCCGCCGCGGCCGCCGCCGCCGAACGGACCGCCGCCCTCGTCGGTCACGATGAGCACGTCGAGCTTGTCGCGCAGGTGGCCCGCTTGAATGTCCTCGGCGCTCACGCGCGCGTACTCGAAGCCGTACTGATCGAGCACCCAGCGCGTCCAGCCCTCGTCCATGCTCGTCGGCGCGTTGAAGACGCCGAGGCGCGGCTTCTTCACAGAGGTGCCGGTCGCGTTCACGCGCTCAGCCTGGAGCGCGAACATCTTCACGAGCTCGTCCTGATCGGCCGGCGCGAGACCGTTGATCAGGTACTTGCCGCTCGCGTACTGCACGTCGAGGCCGGCCTTCCACGCGCGATTGAGCGCGCGGAATGTGTTGTTCTGCGCCGGATCGAGCGCGAGCGCCGTGCCAGATCCGCTGATCTTGCCGGCCGGTGGAACGACCGCGGCCGCGTTGGGACTCGCGTCGAAGCCGATGCCAGGCACGCTGTCGAATGTCGCCGCGTCGTTCGACGCGGTCAAGTTGTATGGTGTCGGCTTCGCCTTCGGATCGGGTAGCGGCCCGAGCAGCTTCATCTTCGCTCGCACGTCGGGCGCGAGCGGCTGCTGAATCGCGGTGACGGTGACGCCCATCGACAGGGGCAGCGTCCATCCGGCCGCGTCGTAGGGCTGGTTGAGCGGCGCGGTCGGCGTCGCGCGCACGTCCGGGTACGCCTGCGGATCGAGCACCTCGCGTGCGAGCGCGGCGAATTCCTGATCGGTCGGGATGACCCACGCCCCCGCCGGCGCGTCGAGCGCGTCAGCCGTCAGCTGATACACGCGCACGCCCGCGAATGCGAGACGACGCAACAGCTCGACCGCGGCGACCGGGTCGCGCTGCGATTGCGGCACAAGATACGCGTACGGCGCTGTCGATTTGCCCTGCGCGATCTGGGCGGCGCCAGCTTGATATCGCCCGTAGAGCAGCGACTCCTTGTACTTCGCCGCGTAGCCAAGCACCGACAGCGCCGCCGTCTCGTCGTATTCGACGGCATTTCGCAAATGCCACTCGCCGCCCGGGTACGGATCGGTGTAGAGCGCTTTCGGCTGCTTCTGCGCGTCGCTCGCGGTCACGTTGCTTGGAATCGCCGACGCGCCGGCTGTCTCCGTCCAGAATGACGGGATGTTCTTGAAGATCGGGTTGTAGTCGATATATCCCGGATACCACGCGTCGTACGTGTCGAGCATGTGCACCGCGCCGGGCTGATTATGCTGCGCGAGCCCCTGCGCGATCGCCATGCCGATCATGTTCACCTCACCCGACGGAATCGGCGGCGCGTGCAGCGCGATCGGTTCGGCGAACGGCGGCAGCCAGATCCGGTACGGATTCGGCGGCGCCTGGTGCAGCACGTAGACGAGGTTCGGTTCCCAGTCGCGCCACGTGTGCTCCATGACGCGCGACTCGAACATATTCAGCATGTAGGCGTCGCGGTTGTTGTCGTGGCCGACGAACTCCTGATAGAGGTACGGCATCTGCGGCTGCTGCGCGCGCGGATTTGCCGGATCGACGTGCTGCATAAACCAGTCGGTCACCATCTGCATGCCGTCGGGATTGATCGTCGGCCACAGCATGAAGATGACGTTGTCGAAGATCTCCTTCATCTCCGGCTGATCGGCTTTCGACATCAAGTCGTACAAGAGCAGTGGAGTCTGCTGCGGGCCCGCGATCTCGGTTGCGTGCAGCCCGCCGTCGATGTGCACGAACGCCTTGCCCTCGCGCGCGAGCGTGTGCGCTTCGGCGTCCGTCAGGCCCTCAGGATGCGCGAGCCGACGCGCGATCTCCCTGTAATGATCGACCTTCGCAAGGTTCTCCTTCGACGAGATCAGCGCGAACCAGTACGTCCGGCCCTGCGTCGTCTTTCCCGCCTGAACCATCCTCATGCGATCGGGCGCAGCCGCGCGGACTTTCTGGAAGTAGCTCACGGCCTGGTCGTACGTCGCGAGCTTGAAGTCGGCGCCGGGCTCGAAGCCGAAGACGGACGCAGGCGTCGGAATCGATCCCGACTGGCCGCGCAAGGCGACCGGCACGACGAGGAGCGAAAGTATGAGGACTCTGGCCAGCACACGCATGGCCGAAATCATACAACTGAGAAAGTCAGAATTCGGAAATCAGACTCGAGGCCGGCCATCTGGCGAGAACGCCCGGGATCTCGCGGGACTCATGCTCGCTTCTTGGCTTTCCGTCGCGCGCGCGCCCGGCCGTTCACGCGCTTGAGCGGCAAGCCGTCGCCTGTGATGAGGGGCTGCGTCGGATCGACGAGCAAATCGAAAATGTGACCTTGTCGCGTGCGCAGGAACAAACCGCGACCGTCCGTCAGCAAGCGCATCTCGCCGGCATCGTCGAGCGTCTCGGACAATCGACGACGGAAATAGTCGCGGAGGGTGTCCATCATCTGCCTGAGGGCCGCGGGCGCGAAACCCTGTCGCCGAAGCTCCGCGAGCGCGACAAGCTCAATCAGATCGACCGGCGAGTACCGTCGTTCGGTGAAACCGCCGGCGCTCGTCCGACGTGGCGCAATCGCGGCCAGAAAGATTCTGGCGGCGTCCCAGCCCTGGAGCTGACGGGCAGACAAACCGGTGAGCGCGGCGACTTCGCGGGCGGAGTAACTGGTTTTAAGACGCATCGAAGGCTTCAGGCCCAAGGAAGATTAGCGCAAGGCGAGCTCAAGCGCCGCTGGGGCCTGTGGCCTCTCGCCTGGGGCCTGATCCGGCCTATTTCAAGAATTTCTGCGCAACCGTATCCGCCTGCTTCGCGCCCGCGAGATCCTTTTCGGTGACGCCACCGGCATCGTGCGTGCTCCAGCGCACGGTCACGCGCTTGTAGTTGATGCCGAGATCGGGATGATGATCCGCAGCTTCGGCTTCGAACGCGAGGCGCGTCGTGAACGCGATCGCGTCGGGAAACGATCCGAACGTGAACTCGCGCACGATCGCGTCGCCGTCGCGGCGCCAGCCCGGGCGACTCGACAGTCCCGCGGTGATGTCCTGGTCCGAGAGTTTTCCATCTTTCATGACCAGATCTTAGTGCGGGCACTGGTCCGGGCGCTGTGGGACAAAGGACTGATGGACGTCCGCGGACTGTCCGCCACCGGACACCCCGTGTTCGCCAACCTTCGTCGTCAAACTTCCATCTAAGATCATCGTCATGCTCGACCTTCGCCATGCGTTCCGGGTGCTCGCGAAGAACTTCAGCGCGAGCGCGATCATCGTCTTCACGCTCGCGCTGGCGATCGGCGCGACCACGGCCATCTTCAGCGTCGTCTACGGCGTTCTGCTGCAGCCGTTGCCGTATCCGAATCCGGATCGTCTCGTCGCGATCTCGGAGGTCAATCATCGCGGCGGCCTCTCCCGGCTCGCCGATCCGAACTTTGACGATTTCCGCGATCGCAATCGGACGATGAGCGCGATGGCGAAGTACACGGCCTACACGGTCTCGGTCTCGGGCGGATCGGAGCCGACGCGCAGCCTGGTTGGCATCGTATCGAAGGATTTCTTCAACGTGATGGGCGTGACGCCGGCGATTGGCCGCGCGTTCGCGTCCGATGATTTGCACGTCGGCGCGGTGCCGACGGTCGTCGTCAGTCATCGCTATTGGACGGAGCGTCTGGGCGGGGCGACGCAACTCTCGTCGCTCGTGCTGAACATGGAGAATCGCTCGTACGTCGTGATCGGCGTGATGCCCGCGGGATTTCAATTTCCGGCGAACGTCGACCTGTGGGCGCCGGCCGAGCTCGATACCGAAAATCACAGTCGTACGTCGCACAACTTTTACGGCGTCGGACGCCTGCGCGATGGCACGACCGTCGGGCAGGCCATCGGCGACCTCAGCGCGATCGCGAAGGACATCGTGCGTCACTCGGACGAGCAGGGCGACTACTTGATGGTCGATGCGATGGCGGTGCCGCTCCAGACGTCGCTCACCGGACGCGTCGGCTCGACGCTGTACGTGCTGCTCGGCGCGGTGTTCTTCCTGCTCCTCGTGGCGTGTGCGAACGTCACGAACCTGTTGCTGTCGCAGGCCGCCGCGCGCAGCCGCGAACTGGCGATCCGTCACGCGCTCGGCGCCGGACGCGGGCGGCTGATTCGTCAATTCATCGCCGAGGCGTTCCTGCTGCTCGCCGCGGGATGCGGCGTGGGGATGCTCGTCGCGTCCGCGGGCATCAGCGCGCTCCTCGCGCTTGCGCCAACCGATCTGCCGAGGCTCGACGACGTCTCGTTGAGCTGGCCGGTGTTGAGCTTCGCGATGGGCCTCTCGGCGCTTGTCGCCGTTGCGCTTGGCTTTCTCACCGCTGCACGCGCGACTCGCCGCGATCCGCGCGAGACGCTCGCCGACGGCACGCGCGGCCAGGTCGGGGCGTCGAGCCAGCGCGCGGGCCGCGCCATCGTCGCCGCGCAAATCGCGATCACCGTCGTGCTGCTGGTTGGTGCGGCGCTGCTGGGCCGGAGCTTGCTGCGCGTGCTGGACGTGAACCCGGGCTTCCGTACGGACGGCATCATCGCGATGAACCTCGATCTGCCGGGCTCGGATGATCCGGCGGCGAAAGAAAAACTCCCGACGTTCTACGGCGACATCTTCGACCGGCTTGGCGCGATTCCTGGCGTCGAGGACGTTGCCGCGGCGAATGCCGTGCCGATGGATGGCGGATTGCCCGACGGGATGTTCGCGGTCATCGCGCCGCAGGAGGTTCCGGCGAAGATGAGCGACCTCGGCGTGCTCTTCCAGCAGAAGGAGCGCACGGGGACAGCGGATTACTGCGCGGTGTCACCGGCGTACTTCCACGCGCTCGGCATTCCGCTCGTGCGCGGCCGGCTCTTCGACGATCGCGATCAGCGGAACACGCCGCACGTCGCGGTGATCAGCGAGTCGCTCGCGCGGGCGCGGTGGCCCGGCGAAGATCCGCTCGGCCGCACGGTCGAGTTCGGCAACATGGACGGCGACCTTCGCCTCCTCACCATCGTCGGCATCGTCGGCGACACGCGTGAGTACGGGCTCGAGCAGCCGCCCCAGCCGACGCTGTACGTCGATTTGATGCAGCGGCCGCGATTCCAGACGACAGTCGTGATTCGGACGAGCGCCGATCCGCGGGCGATCACGACCGCGGCGCGCGGCGTGCTGCACGAGCTCGCGCCGAACGTGCCGCCGCGTTTCCGGACGTTCACGCAGATCTACTCGGCGTCGCTCGGCGCGCGGCGATTCAATCTGACCCTGATTGCCGTGTTCGCGGCCACGGCGCTCATTCTCGCGGTGGCTGGCATCTACGGCGTCATGGCGTACAACGTCACGCGTCGGCGACGAGAGATCGGCGTGCGGATCGCGCTCGGTGCGAGCGCGCTCGACGTGCTACGCGTTGTGCTCGGCCAGGGACTCGTGACGATTGGCGTGGGTCTTGGCGCGGGTATTCTCGGTGCATTCGCGCTGACGCGCGGTCTGCAGTCGCTGCTCTTCGGCGTCACACCGACGGACCCGGCTGCGTTTGTCGCCGTCGTGGTCGGCCTGGCCGCGGTCGCGACGCTCGCGTGCTACATCCCCGCAAGACGCGGCACGCGCGTGAATCCCGTCGAAGCGCTGCGGCAGGAATAGCCAAGAGCGATTTACCATCACGTAGACGTTCCGACCGTCCCTGCGCGCTATGCCGTTGCCCCAAATCGATCCGGCGACGTCGACGCGAGGATCGGATCGTCGACATTGTCGACGAGCGAATCCGCCACGAGCTTGGCGGTGATCGGTGCCAGCAGCACGCCGTTTCGGAAATGGCCGCTCGCCATCATCACGCGCGGCGCTCGGGCGAGCCGGCCGATTGCCGGCAGTCGATCCGGCAGCGCCGGCCGCAGTCCGACCTTCACGGCTTCGATCGACGCGCGCGCAGCCTCGGGCAGGAGCGCGCTCACCGCGGCGGAGAGATCGCGAACGGCCTCGACCGTCGAATGCTCGTCGAAACCAACTTCTTCGACCGTCGCGCCGACGAGCAGCGTTCCGTCCGACCACGGGACGGTGTAGCACGACGAGCCCCAGACGATCGGCTGAGGCAGAAGCGCCTGCGGCGGCCACTGCAAGTGCAGCAACTGTCCGCGCACCGGCCGGACGGGCGGCGGTATCGCGCCTTTGATGCGGACACGCGACGTCCAACTGCCCGCGGCCACGACGACCACGTCCGCGTTGTACTCGCGCGCTCCCGCTCGAACAACGACGCCATCCGCGCCCGGATCGATCTCGAGGACCTCGACGACGTTCTCGAAGCTCGCGCCGGCGAAGCGCGCGCTCGTGACGAGCGCGGTCACAAGGTCTCCAACGCCGACGAACGCATGAATCGGAGTAAACAGCGCGCCCACTGACGAGCGCGTCACCGCGGGCTCGAATGCCGCCATCGCGGGTCGATCGAGCCAGCGCGCCTCGATGCCCGCGGCGTCGAGATGACGCTTGGCGACCTCGAGCTCAGCCGCTTCTGGTTCGTTCAATGCGACCTGCAGCGTGCCCGACCGCGCGTACTCGACGCGCCTGCCGCTCTCGCGCGCTGCGCGCTCGACGAACGCATCGTACAGCGCGAGGCTCCGCCGCCCGAGCTCGAGCATCGACGCTTCGCCGTGCGACTCGATGAACGGCGCCAGAATGCCGGCCGACGCCTGCGACGCACCGCGCCCGGGCGCGCGCATGTCCAGAACGGTGACTGACGCGCCGCGGTGCGCAAGCTCTTCGGCAATCGCGGCGCCGATGACGCCGGCACCGATGACTAACACGGTCACAAGGACATCTTATGAACCCTCGGACTTCTCAACACGCACGGACTTCAACGAAGCCGCCTGGACCTGGGGCGGGGCGCCGCTATTTCGCGCCCGCGTCCAAATGATCCCAATTCAGCATCGCGTTGAACACGAGGAAGAAGTTGCCCTGGGTCTCGAAGCGCCAGAACGGCCGGCAGCCGAAGAGCACCGCATGGCCTCTGCCGACTGACTCATCGATCACGACCGGATGGCCGGCGATGTACTCGCCACCGGTCAACTCGCCCGAGAGCAGGATGTCGTTCGGATCGGTCGGAAACGACAGCAGCACGCGCGGGTAGCCGGTCGTCGTGACGCCGAAGTCGCGTCCGGTCGGCGCCGGTTCGGTCGTCGGCGCGGCGCCGCCGCGGCCACGTCCGCCGAATCCCGAGCCGGGTCCGCCGCCGCGCGCTCCGCCGAGACCTGCGGGCCCGCCGCCGCGCGGCATGCCGATCGCGTTCGGCGGAGGCGTCCACGCGCCGCCGTCGAGCGTCGTGAGTCGCGCGGCCACATTCATCGGCGCGAGCGATCCGCCGCCGGGCCGCACGGGCTCGCCGCCGCGGCCGCCCTGCGCCGGCTCGGCCGCCGGCTGAATCGCCGGTCCCGGTCCGAACAGCGGTCCGACGTTGAACAGCACGCCGAGTGCATTCTGGTCGTAGCCGTAGAGCACCGGACTCGTCTTGTCGGCGAGCACCGTCTTGAGCACCGAGCCCTGGACGAACAACCCCGCCGGCTGTTCCAGCGTGATGCCGCTCGTGATGTTGTTTTCGGGGAACAGGCGCGCCGGGCCGCCCTCGGCGATCAGGACACCGCCTTCGTTGACGAACTTCGCGAGCTCGCGGAGGCCGTCCTTGCCGAGGCCGCCGCGCGTATCGTCCGTCTGATCGGGCGACGTGCCGATGTTCGGCGTGACGTCCGTCTTCTTGTACGGCGTCGGCGGGCCGGATGGAATGCCCTCGCTCGTCGTGTTCACGTTCGTCTGCGGATAGAGGATGACGTCGTACTTCGCGCGCAGGTTGCCCTGGCGCACGAGGTTGTCGCCGAAGTACGTGTACGGCACCTTCAGCTTGTCGAGGGCCATGCGCCACCAGCCCTCGTCCTGCGTGCTCTGCCAGCTGTGCAGGTAGCCGATGCGCGGCAGCGTCAGGTCGTGCTTCGCCACGGACGGCGCGGGGTCGGTCGCCCACGCCATCAACCCGTACTCCTTGACTTGCGGCTCGAGCGCCGTGCGATTCGCGTTGGCGATGACGACCGCCCCGGGCGCGAAGTGGTGACCGCCGAGGTCGAAGGCCTGCTCGGCGATCTGCATCTTCGTGTCTTTGTTCTGGAACAGGAACGTGATGAACGGATTGTCGGCCGTGTGATCGATGACGATGGTCGATCCGGTGCCGGTGATCGTGCCGGGGATCTTGAAATCCGCGGTCGCGAGCGTCATCGGCTTGTCGAGAATCGCGTTGTCGTCGATCCGGTAGCTCTTGATGTTGCGCAGCGCCGGAATGTCCCAGCCGGTGTCGTCGTACGGCCGCGGGTTGTCCGGCGGATACCACTGCACGCCCAACAGCGTCTCGACGACGCCGCCGTACGGCTGATCCATGCGGATGACGTAATCGCCCGGCGTGACGAGCACCTGGCCGACCTGATACGCCTGCGACGCGACGCTGACTTCGGCGCCTTCGCGGCGAAGCAGATTCATCAAGTCCGCCGCTTCGACCGCGCGGCGCTGCTTGGCCGGCACGACGTACGCGTACGGCGCGCGCGTCTTGCCCTGCTCGATCATCTGCTTGTTCTTCGCGTAGTAGTTCTCGAGGAACTTCTCTTTGTTCTTCGCGACCGTGTTGAGCGTAATGAGGAGCGCCGACTCCTGCATGTTCACGTTCGATCGGCTGCTCCACTGCACGCCCTCGGGCGGAATCGGATCGACGCGGTACCACTCTTTCTCCTGACCCGGCACGCCCCGACCGCCGCCACGTCCGGCTTGCGCCGCCGCCTGCGCTTCGGGCGTCACCGTCGTCGTTGACGCAGCCGCCGCGCCGGCGTTGCCAGCTCCGCGAGCCGCGCCGCGTCCACCACCCGCACGACCACCGGCAGCACCGCCAGCGGCGCCCGCCGCACCGGCCGCCGGTTGATCGGCCGGAGCCCCCGCGCGACCACCACCGCCGCCACCGCGTCCGCCGGCTTGACCATAGCTCTGGGTCTCGTAGAACCGGCCGATCGAATTGTGCGTGACGCCGATCCAGAACATGTAGTTCGGAATCCAGCCGTCGTAGTAGTTGTACGTCCACACGCCCGGCACGCCGCGCTTGGTCATCTCCATGATTTCGTTCTGCGCGAGCCACCACCACTCGGTCACCTGAATGGGCGCGACGATCGGGTTGTACGGGCCGGTGCCCGTCGAGACGTACAGCAGCGGCTCCGACTCGTGCAGGTCATGGAAGACCGTCGGGTGCAGATCCAGGAACGACTTCAGCATGTTGTTCGTGAGCGCGAGTCCCACGCCGATGCCGTCGCGATTGTTGTCGTGCTGCACGTAGTGGCCCCAGTACGCGAGGCCGGGATTGGGCTGACCGGCTTCGGACGCGCGCTGGCCGTCGACGAGCTTCTCGCGGCCGTCGACTTCCGACGCCGGCGTGAAGACGAAGATCAGGTTGTTGCGGATCTCGTTGATGAACGGCGTGTCCTCGACCGCCAGCCGATACGCGAGCTCCATCAACATCTCGGGACTGCCCGGCTCGGGCGTGTGGATGCTGCCGCTCGCGTAGTAGATCGGCTTGCCGGTCGCGATGAGCTGTTTGGCGACCGCGTCGCTCGTCTTGCGCGGATCGGTCAGCTGCGCCGCGATGTCCTTGTACTTCTGCAGGTTTTTGATGATGGCTTCGTCGGCGACGGCGCACGCGACCATGTCGCGGCCTTCTTCCGTCTTGCCGATGTTCCACAGCTTCACACGCGGCGACGCCTGCTCGAGCGCCTGCAGGTAGCGCACGATGTCCTTGTGATATGTCAGCTTGCCGTTTTCGCCCGGGATGTACCCGAAGAACTTCAGCGGCGACGGCACTTTCGGGTCGAGCACCATGTGATCGACCAGCTCGGTGAGAATCCGCTTGTCGGGCGTCTGCTCGACGATGCGCTTGGTGTAGTCCTCGTCGATTTTCTGCGCGGATGCCGCGGGCTTGGTCTGCCCCTCCAGCACGCGCGGAACTGCAATGCCGACCATCCCGATCACCGCTGCCGCGATGACCAGCGGCTTCGACAACCGCCGGACGGTCTGAACTCGTGCCTTCATCGTGCCTCCCTCGTGCGGCTGAGCCGCCATCAACCGGCGGTTATAGCACAGCTGGGCGTTGGCGCCCTGTTCGAAGGAGTACGCGTGTGGTCGTAGTTGGAGGGCTTACCCGCCGCCGGCCTTTGACAGCGGCGACGTCCCGCTTCCCGCCGCGGCCTTCGTGGTCGTCGCGTTCGGCGGAATCGACGCAGGCGACTGCGCGGGCGTCGCTTTCGGCGGCGCGGGTGGCGCAGACGCCGTGGCGGCCTGCGCCGCAGCGGCCCGGCTCGCGGGCGAGGGGCCGGTCCTGGACGCCGCGACGGATTGGGGCGACGAGACGTCCGACTTCGGCGCGGGCGCTGGAGTCAGCGGCCAGCTGTCGGGACGCCGCTGTCCCCCCCAGCCCCAATACTGCGGCTGCGGCGGTGCGGGCGCCGGATGCGGCCTCACCGCGACCGGCACCGGGACGTAGACGGGATACGGAACGTATTCGACGACCTGGTCGGCAGG
>CAYQRM010000113.1:0-66261 GCA_964419785.1 uncultured Solibacteraceae bacterium
CGTCGTCTCGCTGTAGGGATGGAGCAGCACGTGCGAGTGCGCTTCGATCAGCCCCGGCAGCAGCGTCGCGCCCGGCAGATCGATCGTCTCGGCGTTGGGCGGCGCGGTCATCGACGCCGCAGGCCCCGCGCCCTGAATGCGCTGTCCCTGCACGACGACGACCCAGTTGTCGTGCAGCGCCTCGCCATCGAACACGCGCGTGGGCCGAAGAACGTAGGACGTCTGCGGTCCGCCTCCAGCACCGCCGCGGCCGCCGCGTCCCTGTGCTCGTTCTTGATTGGCCGCAAGCCCGCTCGCCACGACCAGCGCAACCACCCCAATCGTCAGAAGGGTTTTCATCGTCTCATTTCCTCATCGCAATTTCTTGCGCGCATCCGCGACGTGATCGCGATCGATGTCGCCGTCGGACCAGTAGGTCAGGAACTGCTGGTAATACTCGTGCGCCTTGGCGGTGTCGCCTCGACGCTCAGCGATCTGTCCGAGCAGGAAGAGACTCCGCACGAACTCGATCGGATACATCGCGCGCGGGACGCTCGACGTCAGGCGCAGGAATCGTTTCTCCGCCTCCGCGTCGTTGCCCGCGGCCAGATACGCGCTGCCGAGCGAAAACCAGAGCTCTGGCTGAGGCGGAGGCGGTCCCCAGTTGCCCCGCGGAGGCAACAGCGCTTCGGCGGCCGTCAACGCAGTGACTGCACCGGCGGCGTCGTGGCGATCCAATGCGAGCGCTCCCGCCAACTCCTGCGACATCCGTTTGAGTCGCGGCCCCAGCGCGACTTCTGCGCGCTTCGACAACTCCTGCATCGGCACCTTCGCCTCGTCGACGCGCCCCAGCCGATTGAGCGCGAGCGTCATGTAGAAGCGGCTCCATGCGATGGGCAGCAGCAAGTTCTGCCCGATGGTGCGTCGCGCGTGTTGTGCAGCGGTGAGCGCCGGAGCGGGCTGACCAAGCGCGAGGTCCGTTCGCGCCACCATCAGTTGGATCAGAGAGTCGAACGTCTCGCCCCACGGTCCTGGCGTGCGCGTCGCCTGCGTCAGCGTCTCGAGCGCGGCGACGCTGTGTCCCTTGTACAACTGGTTCAGCGCGCGTCCGGTCACGCCGGCGTATTTCGCGAAGGGATCGTTCGACTGCGCTCCTCGCGCAGCAATCGTCTCGGCGTCGGACCAGCGCTGTTGGAGCACAGCGAGGGCCCACTCATCGCTGAGTTCGGTTGGATCCGGATCGATGGCCTTGGCCTTGTCGTACTCGGCGCGTGCCTCTTCGAGCTTGCCGAACTTCATCAGCATGTCCCCGCGGCGCCAGTGCAAATAGCCGCTGTTGGGCGCCTGCCGCTCGAGCTGGTTGAGGACTTCCATCGTCTTGTCGAACTCATCGAGTGACGCATAGCTGTCGGCGAGATTCGTCAGCGAGATGTTCAGGACGAACGCGTTCTGCCGCAGCTCCTCACCCAGCTTGACCGAATCCTGGTACATCTCCAATTCGTCGAAGCTGTTGGCCAGATTGTGCTTGCCCGCGTAATGCTGCGGGTACAGCTCGAGCAGTTTTTGAAATGCCGCGATGCCGCGCTCGGCGGTCTCTTCGTCAGCGCTGAAGTAGAAACCCTCGAGGTAGTACCGATCACGAGGCGTCAGCCGATCCTCGTGATCGAGCGCGCGCTTCGCGTACTCCGCGCGCTTGTCCAGGCGCCGGAGGTTGTTCTCGGCCGCCGCCAGCCGCGCCATCGCAAGCGCGAAGGTGGGATCGACGGCGATCGCCTGGAGGAGCAACGGCTCGGCCTCGCGCGGCCTGCCGCTCTCGAGGAGCGCGACACCTTGCGCGTACGGCCGATACGCGTCAATTGAAGACGTCGTGACCTCCTGCAGGTCGCGGTAGAGGCCGGAACTCGTGGGCGTGAGCCGGTTCGATGCGCCAGGCGGCGCCATGGCCACGGTCGGCATCGCCACCGCGCCGGCAAAATGCGTCTGCAGCCGGCGCGTCAAATCGTCGACCGTTGGAAAGAGATTCGCCTCGCCCGCGGCCTCCAGGTGATCCGCGATGACGATTCTCCCGCTCTCGGCCTCCTGCAGCGTGATATTGATGCGAATCGTGTCTCCAGCTTTCACGTAGTTGCCGACGAGCACGTGCTGCACGCCGGCGAGTCGTGCGACCTCCCGCACGGTGTCGAACGAAATGACCGCGTCGTTCTGCCGCTTCAGCGAGCTCAGGATCTGGTACAGCCGGTCAGTGCCCAGCACTTCCATGTCCGGCGATTGCGACAGGTCGGTCACCACCATGTCGGTCAGCCCCGTGCGCAGCCAGTCGAGCTGCGGACTGCCCGTGTTGTTCTGGAAATACAACACCGCGACCGAAGGCCGCCCGCCCGGTGCGATGGGCGGCGGTGCGGCGGGAGCGCGGTGCATCCACCAGTAGCCCAGCCCGGCGGCCGCGACGATGACCGCCGCGAGCCACGGGATCGTGGCGGACCAGCGGGACTCCGGCGCGACCGGCGCTGCCGCGCCGGCGACTGTCGAGCTCAGCGGGGAGTCGAGCCGCCGCCGTGCGTCACGAAGATCGACGACGAGATCGCGTGCGGTTTGATAGCGCGCGGCCGGATCCTTCGTGAGGCACTTATCGAGAATCCTCTGCAGATCGTCGCGCTCGGCGACGGGCGCGTTCGTGCCGGCGAGCGTCAACGGCGGCGTCGGATCGTGGACGATCGCGTGCAAGGTGTCGACGTAGCTTGGCGCCTGGAACGGCAATCGGCCGCTGAGCATCTGGTACAGCACGACGCCAAAGCTGAAAATGTCGGACCGCGCGTCGAGTTTGGCGCCACGCGTTTGCTCGGGCGACATGTAGGCGGCCGTGCCCTTGATGCTGCCGAGATCCGTTGACGCCGCGATCGTCGCCGCCTCGGGCGTCGTCTCCGATTCGATCGCCTTCGCGAGGCCGAAATCGATGATCTTGGCGTGGCCGTCGTCGGTGACCATCACGTTCGCGGGCTTGAGATCGCGATGGATCACGCCCTGGTCATGCGCCCGCGCGAGACCTTCTGCGATTTCCGCCGCGAGCTCGAGCGCGCGCGATGGCGTCAGAGCATGGCGCCCGATCAGGCTGGCCAGCGACTCGCCGCGCACGAGCTCCATCGCGATGAAGCTCACGCCATCCGCCTCGCCGACCTCGTGGATGACGCCGATGTGCGCGTGCTCGAGCTGTGACGCGGTCTGCGCCTCTCGCAGGAAACGCCGGCGCCGATCGGGATCGCTCACGACCTCGGGAGGCAGAACCTTGAGCGCGACCTCGCGGTTGAGCGTCGTGTCGAGGGCGCGATAGACGACGCCCATCCCGCCGCGGCCGATTTCTCCCAGAATCTGATACCGTCCGACGATCTGGCCGACGAGCGATTCCATGCCGACGCTATGCTACTCGCCCCGGCGCTCGTCGCGCCACGGGAGTAGGATGCGTGCACCAGGAGGCAGCGATGGCTCAACCATTCGGACGACGAACATTCCTGACGCGGGTGGCACTCGGGAGCGCGGCGGGCTTTCTGCCGTCCGTCGTCTGGGCGCGCCAGTTCGCGCCGCTCGACGTGCCGACGTTCAAGCCGTCCGCGGCGGACGCTGATGAGCACCTCTTCGCGGCCGCGCGACGCGAATTCCTCTTTCCTCCGGACGTCACGTACTGCAACACCGGCACGCTCGGCGCCTCGCCGCGCGAGGTGGTCGCGACGCTCACGCGCGGCACTGAACGGCTAGAGCGCGAGCTGCCCGACTGGCCGTACTTCCAGGCCGATGGCGAGCCGCTGACCGGCTATCAGCCCCTCGTCGACATCCGCGGCCACGTCGGCGCCTTGATCGGCGCGGCCAGCGATGAAATCGCGCTCACCACGAACGCGACGATGGGAATGAGCTTCCTCGCGAACGGAATCGATCTGACGTCGGGCGACGAGATCGTGACGACCGACCAGGAGCACAGCGGCGGCATCGGCGGCTGGCAGCTTCGCGGCAAGCGGCACGGCGTCGTCGTCAAGCAAGTGCCGATTCTCGACGCAGTAGCGGGCGGTCCGGACGCGATCGTGCAGCAGTTCGCGGCGGCGATCACGCCGCGAACGAAGGTCGTGATGTTCAGTCAGATCACATCCGGCCTTGGCATGCTCCTGCCCGCCAAGGCGTTGTGCGCGCTCGCGCACGATCGCGGCGCGCTCGCTGTTGTCGACGGCGCGCAGGTGCTCGGACAACGGCGGGTCGACGTCAAGGACCTTGGCTGCGACGCCTACGTGACGAGCCCGCACAAATGGATGCTGGCGCCGAAAGGCACGGGCATTCTGTACATCAAGCGCGATGTGCAGCATCGATTCTGGAACACGCTCGCGAGCTCGGCGTTCGATGACGAGACAACCGGCGCGTTTCGATTCATGCACTACGGCACGGGCAGCGTGCCCGTCGTCGAAGGCTTCGTGGCCGCGATCGACTTCATGACGCGCATCGGTCTCGAGCGGATCGAGCGCTGGGATCTGATGCTCGCGAATCGACTGCGCGATGGCCTGGCGAAGATTCCGCACGCGCGCCTGTCGTCGCCAGGCGATCGTCGCTTCGCGTCTGCGATCACGACGTTCGCCGTCGCGGGCAAGACGGGCCGCGAGCTCCAGGACGCGCTGTGGGCAAAGAAGATTCGCGTGCGCGCGCAAGGCGGCGACCGCGGCGTCCGTCTGTCCGCGCACCTCTACGTCAGTCCGGCCGACATCGATCGCACGGTCGACGTCGTGCGCTCGATGGCCTGACCGTCACGAGCCCGAGAGCGTCAGCGCCGTCAGGCCCGCCGCCTTCAACTTCAGGTTCACGGCCGGCAAGTCAACGGTCTTGATCGTCGTCCACTTCGTCATGACGGACGTCGCGGCCACCTGCGCGCGATTGATCGCGTCGACCGACACGGCGGTCGGCGGCACGTCCGCGCCCTGCAGCGAGTTCATCACCGCCGCGAGACCGGCTTCGGCGGAGGTCAGCGTCGGTGGCGCCTCGGGGCTAGCCGCGGCAGCTGGCGCGCCGGCCGCGCGACCTCGCCCGCTTCGTCCACCACCGCCACCAGCGCCGCCTGCGTCGCTCGCAAGGTCCGCGATCTTGCGATCGAGTGCGGCGAGCGCCGTGCCGGCGTCGCCGGACGCCTGCGAGGCGAGCCCGGCGATCTGCAAGCGCAGCGACGCCGCTTGTCGTGCCGCCGCCTGCACATCCACCGCACCGTTATACGCGGCACGCGTAAGCGTGTAGAGCTGCTGCATGGCGAGCGCGGGCGTCTTCACGCGGGGATCCTGCTTCACCGTGATCTGTTGGGGGTACGTTTTGCCGCCGACGCCGAGCGTCACGGTGTACGTGCCGGGATTCACCCACGGCGCCGAGGCCGCGGGCACGGTGTTGAACGGCACCGCGGCGATCGGCAGTCCGCCGCCCGCTCCGCCGCCGCCGAGCGGTTGGTAGTGAACGTCCCACGTGAACCGGTGCATCCCCGGTTCGGTCGAGAGCGATTGAACGGGACGGTACCAATACAGCGGCAGCGGTGCGGTCTCGAGCGTGGGCGCCGGCGGTACGGGATCGTCGCTCGAGTACCGTCGCACCACGCGGCCGTCCGCAGAGGTGATCGTCAACGTCACTGGGCCGCTCGCGCGCGACTTCAGGTAGTAGTTGATGATCGCGCCCTCGGGCGGATTCGGCAGCGTCGGTTCGTCTGGCGGCAGTGGCGTGTCTGTGTTGGTGTTCCAACGCACGCGCCATGCTGTTGTCGGCTTGAACAGCACGGCATCCGCGTCGGCCGTGCGCGCGTCGATCTGACGAAGCGGCGTGATGTCATCGAGAATCCAGATGCCGCGTCCGTGCGTGCCGACCACCAGGTCGTCATCCTTGATGATCAAATCGCGGACCGACGATGCCGCCATGTTGAGGCGCAGCGATTGCCAGTGATCGCCGTCGTCGAACGACACGTAGACCTGCGTCTCCGATCCGGCGAACAGCAGCCCCTTCTTCTTGGGATCTTCGCGGATGACGCTCACCGGCGCGCCGCCGGGAATGCCGTTGTTGATTTCCGTCCACGTCCTGCCGCCGTCGTGCGTGCGGAAGAGATGCGGATTCATGTCGTCGATGCGCAGGGTGTTGACGGCAGCGTACGCGGTCCGCGCGTCGAACCGGCCGGGGTCGACGGTGAACACCTTCCAGTAGGAACTGAGCGCCGGCGGCGTCACATCGGTCCAGTGCAGTCCGCCGTCGGCCGTCGTCTGGATCAGGCCATCGTCGGTGCCCACCCAGATGCGATTGATGTCGACGTACGACGGCCCGATCGTGTAGATGACGCGCGCGCCGTTGCTGTCGGCTTGATTCGAGGCCTGCGCGGTGTACTTGCCGACGCTCTTTGGCACGTCATGCGTCTTGCGCGTGAGGTCGGGACTGATCTTGGTCCAGTGCACGCCGCCGTCGACCGTCTTCCACAGATAGTTGTTGGCGAAGAACAGCGCGTGCGGGTCCGGCACCGAGAAGACTACCGGCTGCGTGCGGACCGTGCGGTACTCCGGCGTGCCGGGCGGGACCGGAAGCCCGCGACCGCCGCCGACCGGGCTCACGCTCGAGACCTGTCCGGTACGGCGATCGTACCGCGTGATCTTGCCGCCGTAGACGACGTCGGGATCGAGCGGATCGGGCGCGGCGTAGCCGTACTCTTCGACGCCGACCGGATGCCATTCGCGAAACGTGATCTGCCCGTCGTTGCCGCGGCTCGCGACGCACGTCGAGCCGCTGTCCTGCTGGCCGCCGCACACGCGATAGGGAAACGCGTTGTCCGCCATGACGTGATAGAGCGCCGCAGTCGATTGCGTGTACCACGAGCTCCACGACTGGCCGCCGTTGAGCGTCACGACCGCGCCCTGGTCCGATACCAGCAGGATGATGTTGGGATCGTTCGGATTGATCCACGCGTTCTGGTAGTCGTCGCCGCCCGGCGCGCCTTTGAACGGCACGAACGTCTTCGCGCCGTCGGTCGACTTGTACGTCACCACGTCGGTGACGATGAGCGTGTCCGCGTCTTTCGGATCGACGATCGGCACCGACTCGACGACGCGACTGGCCGGCCGCGCGTCGGTCGTTGATCGCGCCCACGTCTCGCCGCCGTCGTCGGATCGATAGATTCGCGGGTTCGGCTGCGGCGCGTCGCCGCCCGGCCCGCCTCGTCCGCCACGGCCACCGCCGCGGCCCCCGCCGGCGCCCCGCCCACCGGGCGCATCCGGATCCGCGCCGGCTTCGATCAACGCATACAGTCGCTTCGGATTGCTCGGCGCGACGGCGAGCTCGGCGTTCACGATCGGCGGCAGACCGTTCGTGAGCTGCGTCCAATTCGCGCCGCCATCGGTGGACTTGAAAATGCCGCCGCCGGTGCCGCTCCACGCGCCGTTCTCCCACGGCCCCTGCCGCGATTCCCAGAGCGTCGCGTAAATCGTGTCGGGATTCTGCGGATCGATATCGACGTCCTTCGCGCCTGTGTCCACGTCCTTGTAGAGGACCTTCTGGAACGTCTGCCCACCATCGAGCGAGCGAAACACGCCGCGCTCCTCGTTCGGGCCGTACGGATGCCCAAGCACCGCGACGAACAGACGATTTGGATTTCTGGAGTCGACGACGATCTTGGGGATTTGCTGACCGTCGCGCAGGCCCGGCAGATGCGTCCAGGTCTTGCCGGCGTCAGTGGATTTGTAGATACCGTCGCCGACCGACAGATCCGGTCGCTGCAAGCCCTCGCCGCTCGCGACGTAGACGACGTTTGGATCGGAGGGAGCGACGGTGACCCAGCCGACTGAGCCGGTCGGCTGGGCGTCGAAGAGCGGCTTCCACGTCCGTCCCGCGTCGGTCGTCTTCCACACACCGCCATTCGTGGCACCGATGTAGAAGGTGTACGGCTGACTCGGCACGCCGGCCGCGGCCTTGGTGCGCCCCGCGCGCAGCGGGCCGATGTTGCGCCATCGCATTTCAGCAAACAGCGACGGCGGGACCGGCCCGCCTTGCCGGGCCGGCACGACGGGCGAGCCGAGCCAGACGGCGCACACGAACAACGCAAGCGAGCACACGCGGCGGTACGTCATGGACGCCTCCAGGCGACGAAGCGCCGCGAGTATACCGCCCTACTGCTCGACGATTCGCACCGTCCAGAAGTCGGCCGCGAGGTTATCGTCCGTGAGATAGGCGTACGGGATCGTGAAGAAGCCTTTCTTGCCCCAGTCGGTGCCCCACGAGTTCATGACGGTGAAGCGCTGTTTGCCGTCGTCGTAGCCAACCGCAAGCACGGCGTGGCCGCCCAGCGTCTTCTCACCCGGTGCCGGGAGGTTGACCTCTCCGGACTTGGCGACCGCCGGCGATTCGAAACTTTCGTACACCGTGAAGCCGAAGACAAACGGGAAGCCCGACGCGAGGCAGCCCTTCATCTGCGTCAACGTTTGCGTCACGCGCTGGTACGACAGTGCTTGATGCTCGAGCGCGTCCTTGAAACACGCGGCGGTCGGCTTGTTCGCGAACTTCGCGATGTTGTACGGCCACTCGGCCTCGTCGCACACGCCGAGCTGCGCGATGCTCTTGATGCCATCGCGAATCATCGCGCCAGCATCTTCATTCACCGTGCCCTCCATGTCGCGCTCGTTGTAGTAGATGAACAGGCGCGAGGGCGCGAACGACTTGCCCTTGGCCTGCTTCATCTGATCGAAGCGATGCGCGTTGGCGATCGAATTGGCGGTGCAGCTGCCGAGCTGACCTTGATTCAGCACGGGCGGACAGCTCGAGCGAAGATCGGCTGACGCCGGCATCGCGCCGAGCAGCGGAATCGGCGCCGAGTAGACATGATCTCTGGCGTCGGGAAGATCAGGAACCCAACCGAATTTCTTGATGCGACGAGGCATAGCTCCCCCTTCTACGGGTAGCGGCGAGCCGGAACGCGCGGGGAGCGATCGCGGAGCGTGCGATTGTATGGAAGAGCCCAACGAGGCGCAAGGCTGATCGATTGGCCAATGCTCAGCGCGCCCGCGCTAACGGCCGCGTGAGACACGTCGGCCCTCCGCCTCCTTTCAAGCTGATTTCTCGACCTTCGTACTCGGTGACTGCCGCACCTGCGCGCTCGAGCCGTGCGCGCGTGAGCGGATTGCCGGCCACCATCAGGCACTGCCGAGGACCGAGCGCGAGCACATTCGCGCCCAACGAGTCGAACTCCTCGTCGGGCACTTCAACGAACGCATAACCAAGGGCGATCAATTGCTCTCGAAACGGGACGGGCAGCAGCGGCGCGTAGACCACGGCGAGGTCGCGATCGACCGGACTGATGATCGACATCAGATGGAAGACATCCACCGGACCGCGCCAGTGCGGCAGCGGCACGACAATGAGCTCGTCGATGGCCGCGCCGGCAAGGGCGCGAAGCTGCCGAATGCCCTCGTCGTTGGTGCGGTAGCCGCGCCCGACCGCAAGCGTCCGCGGGCCCAGCCAGACGACGTCGCCGCCCTCGAGGCTGCCCGGGGGCTCGATCGCGCCGAGGACCGGCACGCCGAGCGCGGTGAGTGCTTCGCCTTGCGCCGCTGGCTCCCCCGCTCGCAGCGCCTTGCCCATCCGGCAGAGAATCGCGCCGCGATCGCAGATGACCGAGGCGTCGCGGACGTAAATTGAATCGAGACCGGCGTCGCGCGCCGAAGGAAGATAGTCCACGCGCGCTCCAGTCGAAGCCAGCGCCTGGGCGAACCGATCGTATTCGACGATCGCGCGATCGAACTCGGGCGCGTGCGTGAAGTTCAGCGCCTGCCACTCGGCCGCGATCGTGTCGGCGCCGCCAAACGCGTCGCGCGCGTGTTTGAGCACGACGCGCGTGAGCTGCCCGACTTCCGTCTGCGCCGTCGACGCCACGTCATCGTCCTCGTGCCGCGCCCGGCCGCCGCACCCAAACGTACACGGGCAGCCCAGCCAGCAGCAGCAAGAATCCCCAGAAGACGACGTTCGCGCCGGCGCCGACGATCGCGCCGAACGAAAAGAGGAACGCGACGATCGCGAGGACGATGTCGCGCGTGGCCGGGCGGGTCTGTCCGGGCGGTGTGATCAGGAGGCCCGCCAAGGCGCAGAAGACGTACGGAACGAGCACGGCAAGCGTGGCCAGCAGGATGATGAACGTGAAGAGATCGACCAGGCTCTTCGTGTAGTTCATCCAGATCAGTCCGGTCGTGAGAATGCCGGCGACGACCATGCCGAACGCCGGCGTGCCGTGTCGCGAGAGGCGCCCGAATCTCGCCGGCCACAGGCCATCACCGGCAAACGCCACGGGCAGCTGGCCGACGATCAGAATCCAGCCGTTGAGCGCGCCGAAGCACGAGATCGCCGCACCGACCGCCACAGCTGCCGCCGCGCCGTTGCCCAGCACGACGCGCGCTGCGTCGGCAAAGGGCGCGGTCGATTTGGCGAGCTCAGACGGCGCGAGCAGGCTCATAACACCCACGGTGCTCGCGATGTAGATGCCGGCCGCGATGAGCGTGCCGATGATCGTGGCGCGCGGAATCGTGCGATCAGGATCGCGCACGAGCGCCGCGGGAATGGTCGCCGCCTCCAGACCGATGAGCGCGAACATCGTCAGCGTGGTCGTCGCGATCACGCCTTGACCGAGCGCGCTCGGACTGGTGTCGGCGATCGCAAAATGCGCGGCATGAAACGACAGCAGCCCCGCGCAGCCAACGACAAAGAGCGGCAGCACTTTGAGCAGCGTCGTGACGACCTGGACGCGGCCGGCGAGTCGCACGCCCCGGATGTTGACGAACGTGAACAGCCAGACGATCGCCGACGCGACGAGCGCGGCCATCACGGGCCTGGCGACGACCGACGGGATGAACGGGCGCAGATAGCCGACGCCGGCGACCGACAACGCCGCATCCGCCGTCCAGATCGAAATCCAGTACCCCCAGCCGATCAGAAAGCCGGCGAAGTCGCCGAAGGCGTGACGCGTGTACGCGTACGGACCGCCCGCCGCCGGATCGATCCGCGCGAGCCGCGCGAACACCAGTGCGAGCACCGTCGCGCCGGCCGCAGACACGACCCAGCCGATGAGCGCGACGCCGCCGAAACCGGCCAGCGATGCGGGCAGCAGGAACACGCCCGATCCGATCATGCTGCCGACGACGAGCGAGATCGCCGTGGCGAGCCCGAGCTCGCGGCGCGCGGGCGGCGCGTCCGTGACCGGCGACGAGGCCGTCACGCGTGCATCACTTTCTCAATTGCCGCGTCCACTGCTGGAGAGACACGAGGAGATCGGCGACGAGCCGGCGGCTCGTCTCGTCGGTCAGACGCAGCTCGGCGTCGAACCGCTCGGGCGCCAGGGAGATCATGACTTCCGGGCGGTTCACAGGTTTCATGTCCACGAAGACGCAAATCTGCCGCAGATGATACTGCGCCCGCGCCGATCCGAACCGTCCAGTGCTCGCGCCGAGGATCGCGACGGGCTTGCCGGCAAGGGGCTGATCTGGCGGCCGCGAGGCCCAATCGATCGCGTTCTTGAGGACGCCGCTGACCGAGTAGTTGTATTCGGGCGTCGCGATAAGCAGCGCGTCGGCCTGGCGAATCTGCTCGCGGAGACGCCGCGCCGCCGCCGGATATCCCTCGAGCCGCACATCATCGTTGTACAGCGGAAGGTCGCCGATCTCCGCGATCGCGATCGACATTCCTGACGGTGCGACCTCGATCGCCGCACGCAGCGCGGCGGTATTGAAAGACCCACTGCGCAAGCTGCCCGAGATCCCGAGCACGTTCATAAGTGCTCTTCGATCTTGCCCTTCGGCGTGACTTCCCAGTTGTCCTTGGCGGCGCCGTCGCGAATCCACGGCGGCAGCGGCATCGCCAGTTCCGCGGACAATCCGGAGACATAGGACTCGTACAACGAGCGGTACCGCATCAACCGACGCGGCGCATCATCGTGCTCGAATTGCAGCCCGGCGTTCTCGAGCGCCTCGACAATCTGGTCGCAGTGATCCATCCCCAACCGCCGGCTGTCGATTGGCTGGACGTGCAGCACCTGGGTGAGATCGACGGCGGCATGTCTGGCAATCGCAAACGTCATCCGCGCCTGCCACTGCGGGATGCCGCGGATGCCGACGAGCACGAGCGCCGACATGTCGAGCACCGAGGTGAGCGACGCCACCCATGACTGCTTGCCGTGCTGCGACCGGAAGTACGCGACCTGCGGATACGAAATGTGGCCCTCGAGCAGCTCCGAGCACCAGCGCTCCCAGTCCCTCAGGAAGGCCGGCACGGCGTCCATCGCCTGCGCCGTCGACAGCCGCCGAAGCAGCTCGAGGGCCGACGGCGGTGAGCCCGCCCACGCGTCGAGCAGCGTGATTTGCACCTCGCGGCGCGAGAACGATTGGTACAGCACCGGCAAATAGGAAATGCCGACGGCCAGGAAACCAAATCCCGTGCCCGCTTCGGCCACGACGAGCGCGCGCGTGGCGAGACCGACGGGGTGGACGTCACCGAGTCCGAGCGTGAAGAGCGTCGTGCCGCTGACGTACACATCGGTCTTGAACGTCGCGACCGCGTCGGGCCCGACCCAGTGCGATCCGAGGCCCGCGCTGATCAGCGCGAAGCCGAAGATCAGCGCGGTCGCCCAAATCACCAGCATGATCAGGACCGACAGCGGTCCGTAGAAGCCCAGATACCGCTCGTGCTGGCGCTGGCCGAGCAAGCTCGTCACGAAATTTCGCCATCCGCGCCAGAGAACGCGATTGACGAAGTATGGCAAGCGCACCGTGGACGTCACGTTGCGCGGCAGGATCATCGTCTCGAACGTGTCCCAGAGCACGAGCGCAACGAGAACGACGCCGAGCACGAGCTGCCACCACACCACGCGATGAGCCTCCGGACGGACGTATGTTATTCTGCCGCAAGTTCCGACATGACGTCCTTGGGCCGACTGCTCGTCGTGCTGTGTCTCGTTGGTGCGAGCGCGCGCGTCTGGACGCAGGCGGCCGATCCGCGGCTCACGGTCGCCGACGTCGAGAAGGTGTCCGGCCTCAGCGGCGTGAAGCTCGTCCCGCCCGATCCCTCCAAGGGCGCCGGCGGCGATTTGAACTTCGCCGGCCCCGAGGGCAAGTTGCTCTTGATGGTGCGATTCGCGAACGCGACGCTCTACGACTCGGTCAAAAAGGGATCGACGTTCCACGCCCTCGTGCCAGGCGTCGGCGACGAAGCGTTCGACGCGCCGCCCGGTCCGTCGCAATACGTGCTCTACGTCAAGAAGGGCGCGAAGGCGATGTCAATTACCGCCTACGCGTCGACCACCAAACCGTACGGCCCGCGGCTGACGATGGATCAGCTCAAGACCATCGCGGCCATCATCCTCTCGAGAACATAGTTCGTCCGGAGTCCTGGGTCCGAGGTCCGGAGTTCCGGCGTCGGCCGACGGGCCCTCGGACTCCACCACGCACTCCGAACGACGCCGGAACCTCGGACCCAGGACCCAGGACGACGGATGTTCACCGAGCCCTTGGATCCGGTTTGATGGTGAGCGGCTGCGTGAACGTCTGACCGTTGACGGTCATGCGCACGGTGAAGGTACCGCTCGGCGGCGCTCCGCCTGCGCGCCCGCGACCGCCGCCGCGTCCGCCACCAGCACCGCCCGCAGCTCCGGCTGCGCCCGGCGCGCCGGCCGCACCCGCCGCTCGTCCGCCACCGCCGCCTCGACCGCCGCCGCCACCAGGCGCCCACGAGACACGATGCATGCCAGCTGTCACGTTGAACGGCTCGGGCGTCGGCCGCCAAAGCGCGGACGTGTTCGGAATCCCACCGCCGCCGGCCCCGCCCCGACCGCCACCGCCCGCGCGGCCGCCACCCGCTGCCGCGTTCGTCCCGCTCGAGAACGTCGCGACGACGGCATTGCTCGCGTCGAGGACTTCGATCGTCACCGGGCCGGTGGGCGTCGTCTTCAGGTAGTAGTCGATGTACGCACCGTTCGCGCGGTTCGGCGTCTGCGGCTCGTCCTTCTGCAGCGGCGTGCCGTTGTCACCGCCTTGAATCGCGTTGATGGCGTCAGCCGGTTTGAAGAGAAACGCCGACGCGCTCGCGACGGTGTCGTTGATTTGGCGCAGCGCCCCGATCTCGTCGATTACCCAGAAGCCGCGGCCATGCGTGGCGACGATCAGATCGTCGCCGTAGATCTCGAAGTCACGCACGGACGTTGTCGGCAGGTTGAGCTGCAGAGACTGCCACGTGTCGCCATCGTCGAACGACATCCATGCGGCGCGCTCGGTGCCGGCGAAGAGCAGACCGCGACGAGCCGGGTCTTCCTTGATCGCGTGAACGTAGACGCCCGCCGGGAGGCCGCGCGTGATTTCCTGCCACGTCTTGCCCTGATCGCGCGTGCGATAGATGTGTGGATTGAAATCGTTGAGCTGATGCCGATCGACCGAGGCGTACGCTTCGTTCGCGTCGAAATGCGACGCTTCGATCGTCGTCACGCGGCTCCACGAGGTGACGGCGGGCGGCGTCACGTTCGACCATGTCTTGCCGTCATCGGTCGTCACCTGAATGAGGCCATCGTCGGTGCCGATCCACACCATCGGCGCTTGCAGCGGCGACGGCGAGACGGTGTAGATGACGCCGCGCTTGCCGTTGCGATCGGTGTCGTTGGCGGCGGTCTCGTCGAGATTCGCAGGCACGCCGGGATCCGGCCGCGTCAGGTCCTCGCTGATCGCCGTCCACGTCTGCGCTCCGTCGGTGGACTTGTACAGAATCTGGCTCGCGTAATAGAGCGCGTGGCCCGGTGCTTTGGAGAGCACGAGCGGTTGCGTCCAGTCCTGACGACCGGTTGGCGCGCCCGAGCCGCCTGCCGACGTGTTGAGCTCGAGATCGAAGCGCGAGCCGGTGCCGCCGAAGATGATGCCCGGGTGATCCGGATCGCCAGCGGTCATGCCGCTCTCGCCGCCCGCGCCGATCGGTTCCCACTCACGCTGCGAGATCGCCGCGAACTTCGAGCGCGATCGGACCGCCACGGCGCCGCTGTCCTGCTGCGCGCCCGTGACCCAGTACGGAAACCGGTAGTCGACCGAGAGATGGTAGATCTGCGCGATCGGCTGGTTGAGCCATGAGCTCCACGTGACGTCGCGTGGATCTTCGGTCGTCGCGTTGCGACTGATGATCGTGCCCTGATCGCTTGCAACGATCACCGTGTTCGGATCGTCTGGCGAGACCCACGCCTGGTGGTAATCGTCGCCGCCGGGCGATCCACGAAGCGGCACCCACGTCTTGCCGCCATCCTTCGTGCGCGACACTGACACGTTCGGGACGTACACGATGTCAGCGTTCCTGGGATCGACGGCGACGTGCTCGAAGTACCAACCGCGTCCCCAGAGCGCGTTGTCGCCGGACATCTTCGTCCACGTCGCGCCGGCGTCATCCGATCGGTAGAACCCGCCCTGAGGTGGAGCTGGAGGCGCAGCGGGTGCGACACCGCCGGCCGGAGCGCCCGCACCTGCCCCGCCGCCACGACCAGGCGGCACGCCCGGGCACGGCGTGTTCGGCGCCGCGCCCTCTGGCAGAAAATCATCGACCACCGCGTAGACGCGCCGCGGGTTCGTCGGCGAAACCGCGATGCCCGTCTTGCCGATGCACGCGCTCGGCAATCCTGTCGTCAGCTGATTCCACGTCGCGCCGCCGTCGGTCGACTTGAAGATGCCGCCGCCCGGTCCGTTCGTCGGCTGATACGTGTACCAGGTGGGCCGCCGCGTGTTCCACAGGCCCGCATAGACGACGTTCGAGTTGGTCGGATCGATCACGACGTCGACGGCGCCGACGTTGTCGTTCTTGAACAGCACCTTCTTCCACGTCTTGCCGCCGTCGATCGACTTGTAGACGCCGCGTTCCGGGTGCGCTTCGTACAGATGACCGATCGCCGCGACGAACACGGTGTTCGCGTTCTTCGGATCGACGGCGATCTTGCCGATGTGCTGCGTGTCCTCGAGGCCGATGTGCGTCCACGTCTTGCCGGCGTCGGTCGACTTGTACATGCCATCGCCGTAGCCGGTCGAGTCGCGCAGCGTCGACTCGCCGCTGCCGACATACACGGTGTCCGGGCTCGACGCGGCCACAGCGATCGCGCCGATCGACGCGATGTGCTGCGAATCGAAGACCGGCGTCCACACGCGGCCGGCGTCGACCGACTTCCACACGCCGCCGTTTACGGCGCCGAAGTAGAACTCGTTCGGCCTGCCAGGGACGCCCGTCACCGCGTCAGTGCGGCCGCCGCGGAACGGACCGAGCATGCGCCACCGCAGGCCCGAATAGAGCGCAGGGTCGTACTTGGGCTGCTGGGCCAGGAGACGAGGCACGCCGAACGCCGCGATCACCGCAGCGAGGGCACCGACCAGCACGAATCGTGAATGTCGTTGAACGCGACGCATCTGAGGGCTCCTTCGAGCTACGACTGCGGCTCGAAGGATACACCGAACGCCCGGATGAGCTCAGAAAGCCTTCTTGACGACGAACGGAACGGAGTACTCGCGATCGTCCCAAACGAGCTTCAAGGTACCGCCACCGCCCTCGCGCGGCTCGACGATGAATGTGAGCTGCTCGACGGGCTCCGTGAGCTTCTTGAGCGTCATGTTGACGCGTCCGAGATCGCGGCCGGAGGGATACCGGGTGTGGAAGAGGCCGGTCTGGTTCACGATGATGAGCTTGAATTCGTCCGGACCGGGCTGCGTGTACACCGAGTACGCGCCCGCGGGCATCGTCAACGTGTCGGCGAACGTCAGCGCAGCGTCAGTCGCGATCGTCGTCGACTCGTCGGCGCCGGGCATCCACCAGTGATTCCAGGGCACGAGCGAGCCCCAGATCACGCGGCCGCGTTTGTAAGGGCGGCCGTACTCCATCGAGATGGCCGCGCCGTCGATCTTCGCGTCCACGGTGCCGCGCGGGCTGACGCGCGGTCGCTGCGCGCGCAGCATGCGAGGGCTGATCGCGATGACGGCGACCAACACCATCACAAGCCCCGCGGCGAGTGGGCGCTTCACGGTACGTCGAGTCTACACGACTCAGGTCAGACCGCGATTTCCGCCGCGGCCCATCCGGCGGGGTCTTTGTCGGACTGAAACCAGTGATCGAAATCGAGCATGACGCCATCCCCGTCGCGTCGAATGGCGAAGCGATCGAGATTGCGCGTCGAGCGCCCGGAGATGTGCACGCCGTCCTGCTGGTAGCGCGAGTCGTGCTTGGTGCACTGGAAGCGATGATCCTTCTCGACCCATCGCACGGCCGCGTGCTCGTGCGGACAGCCGAGCGACATGCCCATCACCTTGCCCTGCAAGCGCACGAGGATAATCTGCTCCGTGTGATCGATGTTGACCGAATCGGCCGCGGGGATCGTGTAGCGCTTCTCGGCGCCTGCGGCCTCGCCCGCGATCTCGACGACCGGCAGCGCGCGCAGATCGAGCGATCCGATCGCGCACGCCGCGGCGATCGCGCAGCCGCCCACGCGAAGAAATTCCCGTCGTGTTCTGACGTCATCCGACATTGGGTAGAGCCGTCCCTGCGAGCGTGGTGAGAAACCAGAGCGTGAGGCTGACGATGGCGCCTCGACGCAGGCGCGTCCAGGCCTGCAAGTCACCGCGCACGGCCGCCGCCTCCGCGCGCGTGAGGCCGAGGCCATTCGCGAGAAGCAGCGCGACGAGCACCATCTTCGTCCAGAAGACCTTCGACACGAGATACGTGTCCCAGTCGGCGGCGAACAATAACAGGCCGCTGACCACCGCGATCGCGAGGCCGATGAGCACGATGCGATGCGCGAGCCGCTGATGCTCGACCCGCTGCCGCCGCACCTGTTCGTCTTGACGCAGCGCCGAGAGCATCGCGCGATCCTCGACGATCGCCGCGCCGCCGCCGAGCAGGAGTCCGGCGACGTGCGCGAAGGCAATCGACGTTCGCAGCACCGGCGAATCCGAGTACCACGCGGTCCACGTCGACGCCAGATGCGCCAATGATGCGATCATCTCAGTGCGGCCAGACGAACATCATCCCGTAGCCGATGCTCGCCAACGTGACCGAGGTGAAGGCCAGCGTGCGATGCACGCCGCGCTGATTCGCATACGCGCTCGGATCGCGCATGTGATGCCCCGGCCCGGTGACCGCCGTCGCGAAGAACGCGCCGTCGGCCGCGAGCATGAGGATGCTGTGCGTCAACCTGCGCGCGCGGCCGTTCGGATCCTTACTCGACTCGCTGAGGTTCCAGATGCCGGTCACACTGTTCACACCAAACAGCACCCCGATGCCCGTGGCGATCCACAAATGCGCCGTGCGCTTGCCCGACGTCGGATCGTTGTAGAGCTTCTCGCCCACCACGCCCTCCGCCACGAACAGCGGAATCGTCGCGAGGCTCGCGATCTTGTGAATCTTGAGGCGGGTCTGGTAGCCCTCGCTGTACTCGAAGACGACAGGCCGCGTGGACGGCTGACCGGCCTGTGCCGCCGCCTGCCCGACCAGATCCGGCGGCGTCCGCTCGTCGACGATGAACGTCAACGACGCCATCTTTGGGGTGCCGGGGGTGGCTATGGCGTCATTCGTGGGCGCGAAGGTCAGGCCCGTGGCCGCTGCCGCGGGTGCCGCAAACGCCAAACTCACACAGAAAACCGCTCCGGCGGAGCTGCGGGACCAACTCATGCCGTGTGGTAGTACGCAAAGCGCGTTCCAGAATGCACGTTCGATCAGGTATGCGATCGGGCCTCGGACGACGCTCATGGTGGACGCCAATAGATGTCGATGTGTCACCGCAGGAATGCAGGTCGTCCCAGCGCGCCGGCGCTTTGTTTCAGGCAATCTTCAGACTCGAGGAAGTGAATCGAGATTGGCGTCGAACACCTTCACCGCATCGACCATCGTCTCGACCGCGCGGATGTAGAAGTCGAACGTGATCGTCTCGTAGTCGTCGGTCGCCTTGTGATGCTGATCGAAGTCCTCGACGCCGAAGTAGAGTGCGGGAATTTTCGCAGTGATGAACGCGTAATGGTCGGAATCTTTCGTCCAGTCCTCGACGTTCTTCTGCGTGGGGTCGTCGTGGCCAATGAGGACCTTGACCGGCGCCTCGCCGGCCAGCTTCTCGATGAGCGGCTTCAAGAACGGCTGCAGGTAGGTTCCCACGACGAAAAGCTTGTCGTTCGGATCGCGTCCAATCATGTCCATGTTCAAGTCGATCGCCATCGCGTGCGCGTCGACGGGCGGCTGCTTGACGAAGGCCTCCGAGCCGCGCAGGCCAGACTCCTCCCCGTCGAACGCGACGAACAGGAGCGAGTGTGCGGGACGGTGCGCGCTGAAATGCTTGGCCACGGCGAAAAGTGCGGCGGTGCCCGACGCGTTGTCATCCGCGCCGTTGAACACGACGCCGTTGCGTGTGCCGATGTGGTCGTAGTGCGCTGACACGACAATGAAGCGCTGCGTGTTGGTGCCGTCGATGTGTCCCACCACGTTGATGCCGTGACGCTCGGTCTGCGTGCCGCCGCGGCCGGAGGTAAACGCGAACGGCTCGGTGTAGGATTCGCCGAACGGCTGGATCCCCGACGCCTTGAAGCGATCGATCACGAACGCGCGGGCTTTGGCCCCGCCAGGCGTATCGACCTGGCGACCTTGCATGTCATCGGAGGACAGCACCTTGAGGTCGCTGAGCAGCTGCGCGCTGTCGATGAGCGTGCTCGGACGCGCCGTCTGTCGCGGCGCGACGGCGAGCGCGGCGACCCCGGCGACAAACAGGACAGCGCATGAGACCAAGGACCTGTTCACGAGAGCCTCCGCGGCAGAATACCATCTGTTCACGGTGACCGCCGCGACGCCGGCTAGCGCCGCGCGCGAACGATCGACGCGCGGCGAGGCGGCGGCAGATCGTCGCGCCGGCCGGTGAAGTATCGCGCGGCCGCGATCTCGGGCGTCAGGAACGACACGTCAACGAACCCGAACGCGCGAAGCTTCGCGTCGAGGCCCTCGGCCGTGAAGTGCGATCGAAACATCTCGCCGACGGCCGCGGCCATCTGCGCCACCATTGCCGTTTCTTGCGTCGCTCCGTCGACCGGCGCGAACGTCAGCACGACTTCGGTGCCCGGCGGGCCACCCGCGATCACGCCGAGCACTTGATCGATTGCAGCTTCGTTGAGGTACGGCGTGACGCCGAGCCAGGAATAGAAAACGGGCTGCGCGCGATCGACACCGGATTCCGCCAGCCGCGCGTCGAGCGCCTCGACTTCGAAATCGATCGGCACGAACGTCAAGTTCGCGGGTGACACGAGCCCCGCTCGGTCCAGCCTCGCGCGTTTGTCCTGCTGGCTGGCAGGCTGATCGATTTCGAAGATGCGCAGCGACGAGGCCCACGCCGGCTGCCGCCACGCGAACGTGTCGAGCCCGGCGCCCAGGCTCACGAACTGGCGGACGCCTCGCGCGACGGCCTCAGAGAGACAGTCCTCACTGAAGCGACTCCGCACCACCACGTGCGATCGCAGCCTCTGCCGAACGGCCTCCCACGGCACGTCCCGCGAGCCGAGCACGCGCTCCTGGAGGTCAGGCTCGAGCAAACGGAACGAGATCGGATCGTCGAGAATCCACGGCGGCTCGTCGACCACTTGATGCGCGGCGCGAAGCGCTGCCACCCCAACCGCTGTCCGACTCGCCGTCGTCATCAGCGCATTTTGACGCATTCGGCCGCCACAACTCTTTCCCAGCGAGACTCGTCCAATACCGGCAGTTCCCCACGGTCAACATGGTCAATCTCCGCTTTGCCTTCCGCATGCTGTTCAAGGCGCCGTTCGTCACGACGGTGGCCATCGTCTCGCTCGCGCTCGGGATCGGCGCGAACGCCGCGATCTTCTCGCTCTTCAATCAGGTGCTGATGAAGCCGCTGCCGGTCGAGCAGCCGGGAGAGCTCGTCAACCTCTCCTCGCCGGGCCCGAAACCCGGGTCGCAGAGCTGCGGACAGCCGGGCGATTGCGACAGCGTTTTCAGTTACCCGATGTTCCGGGATCTCGAACATGGCCAGACCGCGCTGACGGGCCTGGCGGGCCACGTCTTCTTCGGCGCCAACCTCGCGTATCACGGCCAGACGACGGGCGGGAACGGCGCTTTGGTCTCCGGCAGCTACTTTCCCGTGCTCGGCCTGCGACCCGCCGTGGGACGTCTGCTCACACCCACCGACGACGCTCCGCCGGGCGAGCCGCACGTCGTCGTGCTGAGCCACGAGTACTGGCAATCCGGCTTCGGCGGACGCCCGGAGGTCGTCGGCGAGACGATGACGATCAACGGCGAGTCGATGTCGATCGTCGGCGTCGCGCCAGAAGGATTCCGCGGCACGACGCTCGGCGAAAACCCGAAGGTCTTCGTGCCGATCAGCATGCGCGCGAAGATGGTGCCCTTCTTCAAGGGCTTCGACAATCGCAAGAGCTACTGGGTGTATCTGTTCGGACGGCTGAAACCAGGCGTGACAATCGAGCAGGCGCGCGCGTCGATGAACGGCCAGTACAGCGCGATCATCAACGGCGTCGAGGCGGCCGAACAAAAAGGCATGAGCGACGCGACAATGGCGAAGTTCAACGCCAAGCGATTGCTGCTCGACAACGGATCGCGCGGACAGAGCGACGTGCACGCCGAGGCGCAGGCGCCGCTGACGCTGCTGTTCGCGGTCACGGGCGTCGTGCTGCTGATCGCGTGCGCCAACATCGCAAACCTGCTGCTGGCTCGATCGGCGGCGCGGTCAGGAGAAATGGCGGTCCGGCTGTCGATTGGCGCGAGCCGCGGACGGCTGATCGGACAGCTGCTGTTCGAGGCGTGCCTGCTCGCGGCACTCGGCGGCGCGGTCGGTCTGCTGGTCGCGCGATGGACGCTCGGCGGGATCGCGGCGATGCTGCCGGCTGACGCGAACGAGACGCTGTCGTTCTCGCTCGACCCGGCCGTCGTCCTGTTTGCCACGACGCTCTCGGTCGCGACGGGCTTGTTGTTCGGCCTGTTCCCCGCGCTGCACAGCACGCGACCGGATCTGGCGTCGACGCTCAAGGACAACACGCGCTCGTCGGCCGGCACCAAGTCGGCGGCGCGTTTCCGCAACGGCCTCGTCGTTGCGCAAATCGCGCTGTCCATGACGCTGCTCGCCGCGGCGGGCCTGTTCACGCGCAGCCTGCTGAACGTGAGCCGCGTGGACCTCGGGATCAAGATCGACAACATGGTCACGTTCTCGATCTCTCCCGAGTTGAGCGGCTACAACTCGGAACGTTCTCGGGCGCTCTTCGACCAGCTCGGGGACCGGCTGCACGGACTGCCCGGCGTCACGGGCGTGGCGACTTCCGTCGTCGGCCTGCTCGGCGGGAACAACTACGGCAACGGCGTCTCGGTCGAAGGCTTCGCGTCGGGACCGGACACGGACACCGGCAGCCGCTACGACGAGGTGAGCCCGGGATTCTTTCAGACGATGGGGATTCCGCTCTTGGCCGGACGCGAGTTCACGCGCGGCGACGTCCTCGGCGGCCGCAAGGTCGCGATCGTCAACGAGGCGTTTGCCGAGAAGTTCAAGCTCGGCAAGAACGCCGTCGGCAAGCTCATGGCCCGGAGCGTCGGTGACGCCGTCAAGCTCGACGTCGAGATCGTCGGCCTGTCGCAGAACGCGAAGTACAGCGAGGTGAAGGCCAAGATTCCGCCAGTGTTCTACGTGCCGGCCCAGCAGGACGAGCAGCTCGGCTATGGAACGTTCTACGTGCGTGCTCCTGGCGATCCCGCGCCCCTGCTCAAAGCGATTCCGGGCGTCGTCGCCAGCCTCGACGCCAACTTGCCGGTCGAAAGCCTGCGGACGATGCCGCAGCAGGTCAAAGAGAACGTGTTCCTCGACCGGATGATCACGACGCTCTCGGCGGCATTTGCCGTCGTCGCGACGCTGCTCGCGGCCATCGGCCTCTACGGCGTGCTGGCCTACACGGTTGCGCAGCGGACTCGGGAATTCGGCCTGAGGATGGCGCTCGGCGCGGATCCGCGGCGGGTGCGTGGCATGGTGCTCGGCCAGGTGGGTGTGATGACGCTCGTCGGCGGGCTGGTCGGAATCGTGCTCGCGATCGTCGTCGGCCGGGAGGCGACGTCACTGCTCTTCGAGATCAAAGGCTATGACCCGGCCGTGCTCGCGCTGTCCGTAATCGCGCTGTGCCTGGTCGCGCTCTCGGCTGGCCTCGTCCCGGCGATTCGCGCGTCGCGTATCGACCCGATGCGCGCACTTCGATACGAATAGCGCCGAGCCGAGCCGGGTACGCGAAAACACCGGCACCTCGCATCCACGAGGCTGCCGGTGTCGTTGATATCGGATCCGCGTCGATGACTAGCGGACAGCCGACATCGTACCTTGATACGGAATCACCTGACCCGGGACGACCGTGATGTCGAACGCCACGGGCATGTAACCATCTGCACGAAGCTCCACGTGATGCAGTCCCGTCTTGAGTGTCAGCGGCGGCACTTCCGGTCCGAAGTCCGCGGCCGCGCCGATGAACACGCCGTCGATGAAGACCGCCGCGTCCCCCGGCTGCATGTCGAAGCTCAAGCCGCCATAGGGCGTCCCGGACGGCACGCCATATCCATACGTGCCGACGACGTACGGGTTATACCAAGTCGGGTACGCCACCGGGTAGCCGACGTAGAACCCGAACCCGATCGTGAAGTGCGAATGGAACGCGTAGTACGGATACGCGTACGGGTAATAGTACGGACGGTACACCGCGTGGTAGTGCGGGTAGTACGGATACGTGTAGTGATACGGCGTCGCATAGTGATACGGCGCGGCGTAGTGCGGCGCGACCGATCCACGCGGAACCGCATAACCGGACGAGTAGCCCGGCGCAACCGATCCACGCGGCACAGCGTAGCCTGACGTGCCGCGCGGCACAGCCTGGACTCCCGGACGTCCCGGAGTGATGGCACGCGGCGCGGCGACTTGCGGCGCGACGCGGCCTTGGGCCATCGGCCGCCCTTGCGGCGCGGACTGCGCCCTCGGCGGCGCGGCCTGCCGCGGCATCGCCTGCTGACGTCCCTGCGGCGCTGACGCCGCGTGTCCAGCCGACTGCGTGCGCGATCCGCCGCCACGGCTGTGCTGGTCATCTGCGAAAGCCGGCGCGCCGAGTCCCAGCATTGCGAACGCCGCCAGCGAAATCATTGAAGTGCGAATCATCGTGTTCTTGTTGATGTTCATCGCAACCTCCCACTCTCGGGATACTTCCCGGGGTGATTACCTCGAGCGTAGCCCTCGCCACCAGAGAAGGCAAGGACCTTGCCAAGATAATGGTCGGAAAAACCCCGACTTCTTCGGCCTCATTCTCAAAGGCGGTTCGCCGGGCGTCATCTGCATAGGACGGGTCGTCCTCAGCACTCCCCGGGACTATGAGTGCCTTGTTGTAAGGCCGCCTCGGAGCCACTCGGTGATCGCGACCAGCGCTAGCAAACCGGCCAGCGTCGCAGTCCAGGACAACGCAATGAGCCGCCAGAACTTCTCGATTCGATCTTGTGCTTCTTCGAGCGACCGGCCGACGACAACGAACCCGTCACCAGTTCCGGAGGAGTAACGCTCGACGACGGTGGCGATCCGCACGCCGCGCTCGGGTTGCCACGTGACGCGCTCCTCGCCGCCGCGACGGACCTGATCCAGCACGCCGGTCGGAATCGCGCGAACTTCCCCGCGCAACCGCCCGGACGACGCGAGCACGCGGCCGTTGTCGTCGAGCACTGTGACAAATGTCGCAAGGCTGCGCTCCATCGGCACGGCTCGCTCGGGGACCACGTCTGCAGGGGATTGACCGCCATCAAGCGCCAGCGCCGTCCCTCTCGCAATCTCGACCTGCGGGTCATTGGCCGCCGCGCGCCAGACCTGTTGCGTGACGACGTAGATGGTGAGCGCGGTGGCGGTCGCCAGTCCGGCGAGCGGCAGCCAGGTGAGCAGCACACGGCGGGTGAAGGGCATGTAGACTTTGTATCACAAAGTTCACGGGGAGACAATGACGCATCGGGCAATGGGTCATTGCGCCATGGCGTCATTGGGCCATCGGGTCGTTCAGCCCCCATCCGAAGCGCATAATGGCGCGGGGCTCTCATGCGACAGGATCTCGCGCAGGCCGTCCGAGTGATTCGCCGAGCGCCGTGGTTCTATGCCGGGCTGCTGGTCACTCTCGCGCTTGGCATCGGCGCCAACGGCGCCGTGTTTGGGATTCTTCGGGCGGTCCTGCTGCAGCCGCTGCCCTACCGGGAGCCCGATCGGATCGTCATGGTCTGGCGCTCACCTGAGCGCGCGCCCGAATCGACGCACGACATTCTGCGGCCGCCCGTGCGGCGCTCCACGCCGACTGGGGACCAGGCGTCGCGCGTGCACGACCAGGCGTCCGACGTGCTGTCGAACGTCGCCGTCTACAAGAGCTGGCAAGGCAATCTCGAAGCGCAGTTCGATCTGACGCTTGCGGATCACGCCGAGCGACTACGCGGAATGCTGGCGACGGCCAACTTCTTTGACGTGCTCGGTGTCCGCGCCGTCGAAGGGCGCGTCTTCACCGCCGCCGACGCGTCCTCGACCACGCCGGTCGTCGTCTTGAGCTACGCGTTGTGGCAGCGAGCGTTTGGCGCCGATCCGGCGGTCGTCGGCCGGCCGCTCACGCTCGTCGTCGGCCGCCCGCGCTACACACAAGTGTTCACGGTGCTCGGCGTCTTGCCGCGCACGTTCCGATTCACCTACCCGGACGAGACCGAGGCGTGGGTCATCAATCCCTGGTCGGACGTCACCGGCGGCAGCGCCGGCTATTGGACGGTCGCTCGGCTGGCATCGGGTGTCTCCCTCGTGGCGGCACAGACTCGCGCCGCCGCGATTCCGGCATCAGTCGATCCGCGGCGCTCGACCGCGGCATCTCGGGAGATCTTCACGCTTCAGCCCATCGCCGACTGGGTCGTCGGCGAGACACGTCCGTCGATGCTGTTGCTCGGCGGAGTGGCGCTCCTGCTGCTGCTCATCACGTGCGCCACCGTCGCGAGCGCGCTCTTCGTCCGCATGACGGAACGGCACCGCGAGTTGGCGGTCCGGGCCTCAATCGGTGCCGATCGCCGTCGGCTCGTGCGGCAACTCCTCGTCGAAGGCGTCGTGCTTTCGGCGTGCGGCGCAGCGCTCGGCGCCGGCGTCGCGGCGCTTCTCGCGCCGGTGCTTCGCACGCTTGTACCGCCCGCGGTGCCGCGCGCGGACGAGATCGCGGTGGACGCGTGGATTCTCGCGTTCTTCGCCGCGGCCGTAACGGCCACGACGGTGTGCGCAACGCTCGCGCCGGCCTGGCGAGGTGCGCGCGTGGATCTGATGGCGGCCTTCAAGTCGGCCTCCACCGGTGCGTCACCCGATCGCTCGACCGCGCGCTGGCGGCAGGCGCTCGTCGGGGCGCAGGCCGCGATCGCGACGGCGCTTCTGCTCACCGCCGTCCTCCTCATGGTCAGTTTTTGGAGGCTCACGCACGTGCCGCTCGGCTTCGACGGCGATCGCGTGCTGACGATCGAGATGCGCTTGATCGATCCGAAGTACCTCCCGCCGCGACCGGCGCCGGGCACGCGGCCCGATCCGAATCCGCCGCCCTCACCCGCGCTCGTGGCGTTCCAGCAACAGCTGCTCGCCGGCGTGCGCGCGCTGCCGGGCGTGCTCGACGCGGGCCTGACGTCGGCCGTGCCGTTCCGGGGCGTCGATTTCGTCTACGTTCTCAACCGGATCGGTCAGAAGAACACCGTCGCGGGCAACGCACGGTTCGTCGACGCGGGCTACTTCTCCGTGCTCAAGGTGCCTCTCGTTCGCGGCCGGTTCTTCGACCAGACCGACACCGCCACGAGCGCGAAGGTGGCGATCGTCTCCGAATCCTACGCACGACAGATGTTCGGCAGCGAGGATCCGATCGGCCAGCAGATCGAAGGCCGCACGCCGCTCGAGATCGTAGGCATCGTCGGGGACATGCGGTACCAGAATTTCTCGAGTGAGCCGTACCCCGCGATCTATTTCCCGCGGGCACAATCGCCGAACGAGCTCATTTGCGTTGTCGCGCGCACGGCGCCGAACGCCGGCAACCTCGGCCCGGCGATCAGACAGGTCGTGCGCGGCCTCGATCCGGCATTGCCCGCGATGAATTTGACGACGGTCGATCAGATCGTGACGGCGTCAGTCGCCGATCGTCGCTTTTATACGCTCGCCACCGCGACATTCGCATCGCTCGCGCTGGCACTCACGGTGGTGGGATTGATTGTGGTGATCTCGCGCGCGGTCATCGAGCGGCGCCGCGAACTGGCGATCCGCGCGGCGCTTGGCGCGACGGCGCCGCGGCTCGTCCAACTCGTCGCGCGACAAGGCCTCGTGCCCGTCGCGGTCGGCGCGGCCGTTGGCCTCATCGCCGCCTTCGCGAGCGCGCGATTGCTCCAGCAATTTCTCTTCGAGATCACACCGCGCGCGCCGCTCGCGTTTGCCGGCGTCGCCTCGCTCGTGCTCGCGATCGCGACGGCAGCCGCGCTCGTGCCCGCCCGCCGCGCGGCGCGGACGGCGCCCGCGGAGGCCCTCAGAGGAGACTGACCGCGTAATCCTTCAAGACTTCTAACTTCTGGCTCCCAACTTCTAACTTGATCCAGTCTTTCTACTTTCTTCCCGCCCCAAGGTTGTCGAAGTTGAGAATCGTGTTGAAGACCATGAAGTAGCTGCCGATCGTCTCGCCGCGATAGATCGGGTTGTTGGCGAAGAGCACGTAGTGGCCCTTCTCGGACGGGACGTCGACGACGACGGCCTGGTTGGCGATGTCGGCGCCTCCGGCGAGCAGTCCCGAGACGAGCAGCTCGTTTTGCGCGCTGAAGCGCAGCGTCACGCGTGGCCGGAGCTCCGGCGGCGCGGTGATCGCGTTGCCGCGTCCGCCGCCGCCACCGTTGGCGCCCGCGTCGCCTGACGTTGCAGGCGGCTCGCTGCCCTCGTTCGCCGGCCGGCCTTGCACGACGTCTGGATCGTCAGGGGTACCGCGTCCGGTCGCGCGCGCGCCGGGGCCGCCGCCGCGACCCGTCCCGCCCGCCGCGCCACCGCCGCCGCCACCCGGCCCGCCACGTCCGCCGCCGCCGACGTTGAAGCTGTCACCGCGGTCGCTGTAGACGGCGAGATTGTCCGGCACGCCGTACATGATCGGGCTCGCGTCATCGGCGATCTTCGTCCGCAAGAGCGTGCCGACCACACGCGAATCCGCGCCGGTCCGCGCCGTTGTCACGCTACGCACGAGCCCACTCGTCAGGATGAAGTCTGCGCTCGACGTCGCGCCGATGAACACGCCGCCCTTGTTGACGAAGTCGCGCACGTGAATCAGACCCTCGAGCTGCATGCCCGGGCGGATGTCGTCGGTCTGCGCGAACGTTCCGATGTTGGGCGTGTCCGCCGAGTTCTTCCACGGCTCGGCGTTGCGATACATCGGCGTGCCGTCGATCGCCTGCGGATTCAGGCCCGGTCCGGCGACGATGACGTCCCACTTCGATCGCAGATCCGCGGTCTTCGCGATGTCTTCCGGTCCGATGTAGTCGAAGGGCACGCCGTAGACATCGAACGCCTGGCGCCACCAGCCCTCGGTCTGTGTGTTGCCCCACGTGTGCAGGACCGCCACGCGTGCAGCGCGCGCCGGATGCATCTTCACGGAGGGCGCCTCGCCCAACGCGAACGCCTTCACACCCAACGCGGTCGTCGTCTCATCGAGCTCAGCGCGGCTGACGCCTTTGATCACGAACGAACCACGCGCGAATTTCTGGCCGCCGGCGTCGAACGGCTCTTCGGCCAGCTGGATATCCGCATCCTTGAGCCGATAGCGCAGCGACACGAGCGCGCTGTCGGCGTTGTGGTTAATCGCGAAAATCGAGCCGGCGCCCTGCACTCCCGCCGGCGCTTTCACATCGCCCTTGATCGCTTCCATCGGCGCGTCGAGCACCTTCGTGTCCGTCACGCGAACGGCCTGAACGGCGAAGCCTTCCGGGAACGTCCAGCCCGTGTCGTCATACGGCTGCCGCTGCGGATCGTTCGGCGCCCAGTACTGGTAGTCGAGCAGCGCGTCGGCGATGCGCGAGTACGGCTGATCCATACGAACGATGTAGCTGCCCGCGGGGAATTCGCGTTGTACGGGGACAGCGGGTGCAGGCTGCGGCGCCGGCTGCTGTGCAGCGTTGGCATCGCCGGTCGCGCCCGCCGCCCCACCACGTCCGCCACTTCGACCACCGCCGCGGCCGCCTCCCCCGCCACCGGCCGGCGCTGCCGCGGCGCCCCCGCCGCCAGTCGCCGGACGACGCGTTGGAACGTTCACTGTGAAGGCCGCCGTCGCGCGCGAGATCTCCACCCCCTGCTTCTGCAGCACGCGCAAGAGCTCGGCCTGCGATCCGAGACGCGGATCGCTCGACGGCAGCACGTACGCCGCCGGTCCTTCGGTCTTGGCCTTGAGGATCGAACGCTTGCTCTTGTCGTAGAAGTTGCGCAGGAAGTACAAGCGGTTCGACGCGATGTAGTTCTCAGAGATGAGGATGCCCGTCATCTCGTAGTTGTTGTTGTTGCGCAGCGACCAGCGGACGCGCGGCAGCGGCGGATTCTGCCGGTACCATGTGCGCGTCGTCTGATTGGCCGGGATCGTCCGATCTTCCGTGTCCGCCGAGCCGCCGTTGCCGAACGTCTCGTACAAGCGGCTGATGCCGTTGTGCGTCGCGGCCATGAACATCAAGTAGCCGGGCGACCAGGTATCGAACGTGCCGAACGCGAAGACGCCGGGCATGCCCATGCGCGTCATCTCGTTGACGTTGTTCCACCCGATCATCTGCCACTCGTTGGTCAGAATCGGATCGAGCCACGCGTTGTACGGGCCGTCGCCAATCGTGTTGTCGTAGAGGAACGGCTCCGATTCGTGCAGGTCGTGCAGCACCTGCGCGGCGCCGACGCTCGTGTTGCCCAGATACGTGCCGAGCACGTTCTGCGAGAGCTTGAGCGTGAGCGCCATCGCGTCGCGATTGTTGTCGTGACGCACGTAGTGCCCCCAGTAAATCGCGTCGGGCGTGACGTCGTTCGGGTGCTTCTTCTTGTACTCGTAGAGATCGACGACGCGATCGCGCCCGTCGACCTCGACGATGGGCGTGATGAGCGTGATGATGTGCTCGCGAATGTTGCGGACGTACGCGCTGTCGTCGGCCGCGAGCCGATATGCCAGCTCCATCAGCGCCGTCGGCGCGCCGGCCTCCGTCGAGTGGATCGTCCCCGTGATGTAGTAAACCGGCGCGGCGCGCTTGGCAATGTCGTCCGCGAGCTGGTCGTTCATTTGAATCGTGCGCGGATCGGCCAGCTTCGCCAGGTCCGCCTTGTTCTGATCGAGCTTCGCCATCAGCGCGTCTGACGCAACGGCGACCGCGATCATGCGCCGGCCTTCCTCCGTCTTCCCGATCTCGAACACTTTCACGCGCGGCGTCGATTTCGCGAGCAGGTCCATGTACTCGTAGACCTCTTTGGAGTACGGGAGCTTGCCGGGCGCGCCGGCGATGTCGCCGAGCACCGCCTTGGGCGTCGGAATGCCCTTCGCCACCGGCAGGTAGTCGACCAGCGGCGAGAGGAAATACGGCTCGGTCGTGTACTCCTTGATCTTGTTCGTGTACTCCTCGTCGATCGGCTGATTCGGGTCGCGTCCGGGCTTGGCCGCCGCGAGCTCCGCGTCGGTCATCGGCTTGGCAGGGGTTGCGGGCTTGCCCTTCTGGTCGGCGGCGAGCAACACGGCGGGCATGACGGCGAGCGCAAGTGCCCAGGCAAATCGGTTCATCACGGCAGCAATCCTCATGGAGAGACCTCGAAAACAGCGCACGGCATTCTATCCCGGAGTGCCGCCGACCCGGGTTTGGCTCACACTGGGCGGGAGAACTCCACGACGAAACGGCGGACGGAGGGATCCTGCCGGTCGACACGATCGTCGAGCGACACGCGTGTGAGGCCGGCGCGGTCGAAAGCATCGAGCTCGGTCACGACGAGGGGCCACGGCGGTCCGACCCCGGGTTCGTTGGCCTCGCGGCCGCGACAGATCACGAGCAGGGTGCCGCCCGGCTTGACGAGATCGGCGACGCACGCGATCGCACGCGAGCGCAGCTCCACCGGTAGCGCTTGCAGCGTGTTGATCTCGAGCACGAAATCGAACGCACGATGCCAGTCGGTCGGAAGATTGAAGAGATCGTCGCTCAAATAGCGAACGGACGACTTCGGAAACCTCCGGCGGCACCAATCGATCGCCGTGGGCGATAGGTCGAACGCGGTCACTCGGCCGCCAGACGCCGCGACCGTCTCGGCATCGTCTCCGAGGCCGCAGCCGACGACGAGCGACGAGCGCGAGCGAAGATCGAACTGACGCCGATCGCGCCACTCGACGAACAGCGGATTGTCCTGCAGGTCGGCCCACGGAATGGCGGAGGCATCGCCGTTGGCTTCGCGGTACAGCGCGTCGAACCAGCCCAACGGGTCGTGTCGCGCGCTGAATTCCGATTGGAGTTGTCTCGTACGCTCGCGCGACACGTCGGTGTCTGCCTCTCAATCAAGCGATCGCCTCGGATGGGCCGGGGGGGACGGGCCCCGGCTTGCGTCACTCGCGGCCAGGCCCTTGCTCATTTCACGGCAAGGTGACCTCGGGCAATCCGCGTTCTATCTCCGCGCGATTCCCCTCTTCCCACGGCGGCAGCTTCAGATTGTGGCCGAGGTCGGCGAGCGGCTCGTCGATGAGAAAGCCGGGATCGACCGTCGCCACCTCGAAGAGCACACCGCCGGGCTCGCGGAAATAGATCGATTCGAAGTAGCAGCGATCGCGAATGTCGGTGACCTGCAGACCGAGGCGCAGGAGCTCGTTGCGAAGTCGCCGCTGCTCGTCGCCAGTCGCGACGGCCATCGCGACGTGATGCACGGTGCCGAGACCGTTGAGCCCCGAAGGCTCGTCCCAGTCCGACACGATATCGATCGTGCGGCCAGGCGCGTCTTCGCCCGCGGCGACGCGAATACGGTTCTCGGCTTCGTTCACTTTCGAAAAGCCGAGCAGACCCGTCATGAGCTCGAGCGTGCGGATAGGCGATCGCACGACCATCGTGACGCTGTAGAGACCGCGGATCGCAACGTGCTCGCTGACGCCCGCGGTCGCCCACGGCGCGCGGCTGTCACGCGACGATTCGACGAGCTCGAAGTTCAGTCCCGACGCGTCGCGGCAGTGGAGCGACGCGTCCCCGAATCGCGGCGGCGCGTCGCCCACCTGGACGCCACGGCCGGCCAGATGCGATCGCCACCAGCCGAGCGATCCGCGCGGCACCGAGAACGACGTCGTCGAGATCTGTCCGGCGCCGTGCGTGCCGGTGCGCACGCCGTGGCCTTTGTACGGAAACGTCGTCCACAGCGTGCCCGGTCGCCCGCGCTCGTCGCCGTAATAGAAATGAAAGACGTGGTGATTGTCGAAGTTGACCGTCTTCTTGACGAGCCGCAGGCCGAGCGCGCCCGCACAGAAATCGAGGTCGGCTTGCGCGTCGTTGACCGTCGCCGTAACGTGATGCAGACCGAGGATGGGCGACTTCACCGGTCCATCTTATGATGGCGCCGTGAAGACCGACGAATTCCGACGCCGCGGCCATCAACTGATCGACTGGATCGCCGACTACCGCGATCGGGTCGGATCGCTGCCGGTGATGGCGCGCACCGAACCGGGCGCGGTGAAGGCGGCCCTGCCGCGCACGCCGCCGACGGAGCCTGAGCCGTTCGACGCCGTCCTGCGTGATCTCGACGCGATCGTCGTGCCGGGACTCTCGCACTGGTCGCATCCGCAGTTCTGTGGATACTTCCCCTCGAACGGCGAGCTGTCGAGCGTGCTCGGCGACTACGTCAGCACGGGCCTGGGCGTGCTTGGCCTGGCCTGGCAATCGAGCCCGGCGCTGACCGAGGTCGAAGAGGTCGCGACGGACTGGCTGCGTCAGATGCTCGGCCTGTCGGACGCGTGGAGCGGCGTGATCCAGGACACCGCATCGACCTGCACGCTGCTCGCTCTTCTCTGCGCGCGGGAGAAGACGACGAAGTACGGGCTCGCGCGTGGGGGCCTTCAGGCCGAGCCGCATCCGCTCGTCGTCTACGCGTCTTCACACGCGCACAGCTCGGTCGACAAAGCGGCGCTGCTCGCCGGCTTCGGCCGCGACAACGTCCGCCACATCGCGCACGACGAGTCCTATGCGATGAAGCCTGACGCGCTCGAACGCGCCATCGCCGACGATCTCGCCGCCGGCCGCGTGCCGTGCGCGGTCGTCGCCACCACCGGCACGACCACGACGACGGCGATCGATCCGGTGGAGGCCATTGCGGCGATCGCGACGCGCCACGGCCTCTGGCTGCACGTCGACGCCGCCATGGCCGGGTCGGCCATGATCCTTCCTGAATGCCGCTGGATGTGGCGCGGCATCGAAGGCGCGCACTCCGTCGTCGTCAATCCGCACAAGTGGCTGGGCGCGGCGTTCGACTGCTCGGTGTACTTCGTCCGCGAGCCGGCCGATCTCATCCGCGTGATGTCGACCAATCCCAGCTACCTGCGGAGTGCGGCCGACGAAATCGTCAAGAACTTCCGCGACTGGGGACTGCCGCTCGGCCGGCGCTTCCGCGCGCTCAAGCTGTGGTTTCTGATTCGCGAGCAGGGCATCGTGGGCCTGCAGGCGCGCGTGCGGCGGGACCTCGCGAACGCGCAGTGGCTTGCCGAGGCCGTGCGGGCGACGCCCGGCTGGCGCGTGCTGACGCCTGTCGTGTTGCAGACCGTGTGCGTGCGTCACGAGCCGAACGGGCTCGACGGTGACGCGCTCGATCGCCACACGCAGGCCTGGGTCGATCGCGTCAATCGATCGGGCGATGCGTACCTCACGCCGGCGCTGCTCGACGGACGCTGGATGGCGCGCGTCTCGATCGGCGCGATTGCGACCGAGCGCGTGCATGTCGAGCGCGTGTGGGCGGCGATGGTGCGAGAAGCCCAGGAATGATGACGTGAGTCCCAACGATCCGTCGGCGCTCGCCCAACCCGCGTGGCTCGACCGGCAGGCGTATCCATTCGCGCCGCGCTACGCGGAGCTCTCGTCAGGGTTCATGCATTACGTCGACGAGGGCCGCGGCTCGCCGGTGCTGCTCGTCCACGGCACGCCGACGTGGTCGTTCGAGTACCGCCACGTCATCAAGACGCTTTCGCCGAACGTGCGCTGCGTCGCGCCGGATCATCTCGGGTTCGGGCTCTCCGAGCGGCCCAGCCGGTTCGCATACACGCCTGACGCGCACGCGGCGGCGCTCAGGGAGTTCGTCACACGCCTCGGCCTCGACGATCTCACGCTGGTCGTTCACGATTTCGGCGGCCCGATTGGCCTGCCGCTCTGCTTCGACCGATCGGTGCGCGTCCGCCGTCTCGTGATCCTCAACTCGTGGATGTGGCCGTTCGATCACGATCCGGAGATGCGGCGAAAAGGGGCAATCGCCGGCGGGACGCTGGGGCGGCTGCTCTACGAGTACGCGAACTTCTCGCTCAAGGTGATCATGCCGTCGGCGTACGGCGATCGATCGAAGCTCACGCCGGGGATTCATCGGCAATACCTCGAGGTGTTCCGCGATCGCCACGCGCGCGTCCAGGTCCTGCACGCGCTCGCGCGCGCGCTGAACGGCTCGCGCGACTACTACGCGAGCCTGCTCGCGCAGGCCGACGCGCTCAAGTCGATTCCAACGCTCATCATCTGGGGGATGAAGGACTCAGCGTTCAAGCCATCGTTTCTCGCGCGATGGAAGGGGCTCTTGCCCAACGCGAAGGTCGTCGAGCTGGCGGAGGCCGGCCACTGGCCGCACGAAGAAGCGCCGGACGCCGTCGCGCGCCCGCTGCTCGACTGGGTGGTCAGCGCGCGCTGACCCGAGACCGGCAAGTCGAAAAGTCGAAAGGTCGAGAAATCGACAAGTGGTGTCTGCGTCACACCACTTCCCGACTTTTCGACCTCTCGGCTTTCCGACTTTTCGACCTCTCGACTTCCCGACTTTCTCTCTCTACTTGATTGTGGGCAGCTTCCCCGCCATCGTCTTGTTGAACGCCGGAATATCCTTGTCGTTCAGATTGGCGAGTCCCGTCTTCGCGTCGTTGAGCTGCTTCTCGATGTTCGACAGGATGTCGTACGCCGCGTCGCGCGGCTTCCATTCCGCGCCGCCCGCTTCGTCGCTCGCGCCGGTGCCGACCGCGCCGCCGAGCCATAGCAGGTTCATGTAGACCGCGTACGCTTCCGGGAAGTACTTGTCGTCGCTTAGCATGTCGGACTTCGTCACGAGCAGCAGCTCGACGTTCATGATCTTCTGATTCAGATCCATGAGCGGCTTCTCGAGCTCGTCCTTGCCCTGATTCGCCTTGAGCAAGTCCTCGATCTGCTTCCGCGTGACCTCCATCTGATTGACCATCCCGGAGGTCGCCGTGATGTCGTCGCGGATGCGTACCTGCATCTTGGTCGACTCGACGAGATCGGCGTCGGACGCGGCGATCGCCGGGTCCTTGATGATCTCGAACGGCTGCGTGAGGTCCTTGCCGTCGATCGTGAACTTCACGCTGTACTTGCCGGGCGCAGCAATCGGAATCGCGGTGCCGGCGCCGACGCCCCAATGCGTGATCGGGCGCGTGTCGCGGCCGTTGAAGCGCGGCTCGTCCCAAATGTGCGGATTCTGCTGCGGCGTCGTCCTGAGCGCGACGAGCACGGGCGGGTCGTACCGCATGTCCCACGTGATGCGGTTGAGGCCCTGACGCACCTGCGCTTGCTGCGACCGCACGACCTTGCCGGTCGAATCGAGAATCACCATCGGCACCGCGCCTGACGGCGCGCTCGCGACCGAGAGCAGGAACTCCGCCGTGCCATTGCGCGCCTGGCGGATGCCCGGCCGCGGCGCAAAGAGCTGGGTCGTCGGCGGCGCCTGCGGCTTGCCGGTCTGCTCGAGGATCGTGATGTCCGGCATGATGTAGAGCCCGCGTCCGTACGTCGAGACGACAACGTCGTGGTAGCGCGGCTCGACCACGATCCAGGTGACGGGCGACGGCGGCAGTCCCTCCTTGAACTGCGTCCAGTGCGCGCCGTCATCCATCGAGTAGAAGAACGCGTGGCCGGTGCCGGCGAAGAGCATGCCCTTCTTGTTCGGATTTTCCGTGACGGCCTTCACGTAATCGAGCGGGTGTGCGGTCGGCAGATCGCCCGTGACCTTCTTCCATGTCGCGCCGAAATCCGTCGTCTTGAAGATGTACGGCTTCATGTCGTCCATCAAGTGCGCGTCGACCGCGACATACGCGGTGCCCGCATCGAACGAGGACGCGTCGATCTTCGAAATGGTCCCGAGCTCCGGCATTCCGGTGATGTTCTTCGACACGTCGGTCCAGTTGCCGCTTGCGCCACCGTCCTTCGTGTACCAGAGCTTGCCGTCGTTCGTGCCGGCCCACACGAGGCCTTCGGAGATCGGCGACGGCGTGATCGCAAAGACGACTTCAGGCGCGAACTGTCCGAGGTTGTCGCCGACGATGCCGCCCGACGAGACGATCTTCGACTGGTCCTGATGCGAGAGATCAGGACTGATGACCTTCCACGACTGCCCCGCGTTCGTCGTTTTGAAGACGACCTGACAGCCGTAGTAGACGCTGTTGTGCTCGAGCGGATCGATCGCGAGCGGCGCCGTCCAGTGGCACCGATACTTCGACTTGTTCGGCTCCGAGTCGAGCGTGATCATCCACGGACTGACCGAGCGTGCCGTCCGCGTCTTGCCGTCCCAGCGCGTGAGCTTGTTGCCGTAGCACGTCGCCCAGACGACGTCGGCGTCGGTCGGATCGGGAATCGTGAACCCGGACTCGCAGCCGCCGAGGTTGGGCTCCCACGCGAGCCCGCCACCGACCCCGCGTCCGCCGCCGCCCCCACCGCCGCCGCGTCCACCGCGTCCGCCGGCGCCAGCGGACGCCGGCGCGACATCAGGCAGCCGGCCGTTGCCCGTCTCGGCGGTCACCGTGCTCGGGCCGCGCATCGTGCCGTCGTCCTGACGGTTGCTGTAAATCCAGTACGGCACGCGGTTGTCGACCGCCACGTGATAGTTCTGCGCGTTCGGCAGGGACACGCTGATCGTGCTGCCCTGGCCGGTCGCGATGTTCATGCCACCGTCGTCGGTGAGAACGTAGCGAGCGGGATTGGTCGGATCGATCCAGATGTCGTGGCAGTCACCGCAGCTCGCGTTGCCGCCACCGCCGCCAAATCCGCCGCCGCCCGCGGGCGCCGGTGCTGCGCCACCGCCTGCCGCTCCGCCGCCGCGACCGCCGCGTCCGCCGCCTGCCGCGTTGGCCGCCGGCGCTGCCGCAGCCGGGGGTGCGCCTGCTCCAGCGCCGCCGCGTCCGCCGAACGTCTTGCCGCCGTCGTACGAGCGATGGAACCCGCTGTTTGCGATGAACACGTCGTCAGGATTCTGCGGATTGACCGCGATGCGGATGTAATAGCCCGCGCGTCCGATGAGCCCGCGATCCCAGCTCACGACCGCAAACGTGTTGCCGCCGTCATCCGATCGCCACAGCGAGCCCTGATCGGCCGTCTGGATCAGTGCGTAGACGCGCTGCGGATTGGACGGCGCGATCGCAACGTCAACCTTGCCGTACGGCGGGCGCGGCAATCCAGCTTCGATCTTCTTCCAGGTGCTGCCGCCATCGGTCGACTTGTAGACGCCGCTGCCGGCGCCGCCGCTGAACTCGCCCCACGTGTGCATCACGACTTGCCAGGTGCCGGCGAAGAGCACATTCGGATCTTTCGCGTCCATCGTCAGACCGGAGCAGCCGGTGTCCTGGTTGACGAAGAGCACCTTCTGCCACGTCGCGCCGCCGTCGGCCGTCTTGAACACGCCGCGCTCCTGCTGCGGGCCAGTCACGCGACCGATCGCGCAGACGAACGCGATATTGGGATTGGTGGGATGGACGATGATGCGGCCGATGCGGCCGGTGGCCTCGAGGCCGACGTGCTTCCAGGTCGCGCCGGCGTCGGTCGACTTGTAGATGCCGTCGCCGATCACATCGCTGTCGCGAATGACCCAGGCTTCGCCAGTGCCGGCCCACACCTGCTTGGGATCGGACGGCGCGACGGCGAGCGCGCCGATGGCGGCGACGTCCTGACCGTCGAAGATTGGCGAGAAGGTCTGTCCGCCGTCAGTGGATTTCCACACGCCGCCCGACGCGCTGCCGAGATAGTACGTGCTCGGGTCGCCGGCGATGCCGACGACGGACGCGATGCGACCGCCGGCTGGCGGTCCCATGTAGCGGAACTTGAGGGGCTCGACCGGAAGGCTGACCGGCCCGCCGGGCCCGCCGCCGCGCTGGCCGAACACGCTGACGCCGAGCGCGATGACCGCGCCAACGCTCAGCACCACTTGCCACTTCCCCACCCCTCGGATGCCCATGTCGTCCTCCGAAGGGATTATAGGGGACGGGGGTTTTTTCCACAGAATTTGGCGCGCCGGAGCCGGAGGTCGCCGGGGCGACCTCCGGCTCCGGCGCGCCTCATTCTGTGGAAAAAACCCCCGTCCCCCTGTCCAACGCCGCCGCAATCAACAACACGGCGCCTTTGACGATCATTTGGTCGTAGGGACTGACGTTGAAGAGATTGAGGCCGTTGTTGAGGATACCGATGAAGAACGCGCCGGCCAGCGTGCCCCAGATCGATCCGCGCCCGCCGAAGAGACTCGTCCCGCCGACGACGACCGCCGCGACCGCGTCGAGCTCGTAGAGCTCGCCCGCGCGCGGGTAGCCCGCGTTCAAGCGGGACGCCACGAGCACGCCGGCGAGTCCGGCGCCGAGCCCGCAGATCACGTACACGCTCATCAGCACGCGATTCACGCGCACGCCCGACAGCCACGCCGCCTGCGGATTCCCACCGGTGGCGTAGACATGTCTGCCGAATGCGGTGCGCGTCAGCAGCGCCCACGCGAGCGCGAACACAATCACCATCGCGAGCGCCATCGGGCCGCGCTCGCTGAGCGCCGCGAATCCCGGCGGCAGGCCCGAAATCGTGTTCGCGTTCGTGTACTTGTACGCGGCGCCGCGCACGATGAGCAGCATCGCGAGCGTGACGACAAACGGCGGCACGCGGACGCGCGTCACCACGAAGCCGTTGATTGCCCCGACCACGAGCCCGACGCCCAACCCGACGCCGACGCCGGCCCAGGTGCCCCATCCGTGCACAAGCGCATCGGCGCAGAGCACGCCCGACAGACCGACGACCGATCCGACCGAGAGATCGATCCCGGCGGTCAGGATCACAAACGTCATGCCGGCCGCGATCACCGCCGGAAACGCGTTCTGGCGAAGCACGTTGGTGAGGTTGTCGACGGTGAAGAACGTGTGGGTCGCGAGCGCGAGCACCAGACACTCGACGCCGAGCGCGATGAAGATCGCGTATTTCGACAGCGCGCGCCAGGCCTTCATGCCGGCATCGCCAGCGTCATGACACGCTCAGCGCTCATCTCGGCCGCGTCCAGCTGACCCATCACGCGGCCCTCCCGCATGACAATCACACGATCGCTCATGCCGAGCAGCTCCTCGAGGTCGGACGAAATCATCAGGATCGCCAGACCCTCGGCCGTCAGCCGGTTCATGAGCGCGTAGATCTCGGCGCGCGCGCCGACGTCCACGCCGCGCGTCGGCTCGTCGAGAATCACGACGCGCCGCCGCTCGAGCAAAAAGCGCGCGAGCAGCGTCTTCTGTTGATTGCCGCCCGAGAGTGTCCCCGCAGGCTGCGCTAGACTCGATGCCCGGACGTCAAAGTCGCGCGCGGCCTTCGCGGCCGCGTCTCGCTCGCGCGCGCGATCGAGCAGCCCCGCGCGGACGAACGCGGCGAGACTGGCGATCGTGATGTTCGTCGCTGTCGCAAGCGTGGGAAAGATGCCGCGGGCTTTGCGATCCTCGGTGAGATAGGCGATCCCGCGCGACATCGCCTGATCCGGTGATGAGGCGCGCACCTGCTCGCCGCCGACGAGCACATCCCCGCTCGACCGCAGCGCGCCGCCGATGGCGAGACCGAGCGACGTGCGGCCCGCGCCGACGAGTCCGGCGACACCGACGATTTCCCCCGCGCGCACCGTGAACGACACGTCATGAAAGCGCGCGCCTGCCGACAACCCGCGCACGTCGAGCACCACCGCGCCAGGCTCGACCTGCCGCGCCGGAAACTCCTCGGACACCTCGCGCCCGACCATCCACCGAATGATCTGCGCGCGGTCCACATCTTTCAGGTCAACTGCTGCCACCCGTCGACCATCGCGCAGCACCGTCACGCGATTCGCGATGGCAAAGATCTCTTCAAAGCGATGCGAGATGAAGAGCACGGCAAGCCCGCGCTCCGAAAGCTGGCGCACGGCGTCGAGCAATCGACTCACCTCGCGCGCGGACAAACTGGCCGAGGGCTCGTCGAGGATGAGCACGCGCGCGTCCTGCTCGAGCGCGCGCGCGATCTCGGTCAATTGCTGCTGCGCGACGCTCAGCCGGCCCACGGGCGTCGTGACGTCGACGTCGACGCCGAGCTCCCGCAGCCGGGCGCGCGCGCTGGCCGCCATCTCCGCGCGCCGAAGGAAGGGTCGGCCGCGCTCGCGCCCGAGAAAGATGTTCTCGGCCACGCTCAGCTCCGGCACGAGCGTGAATTCCTGATGGACGATGCTCAGCCCGGCGTTGCGCACGGCGAGGGGATCGCCAGAGGGAAGCGGCGCGCCTCGAAATTCGACGTATCCAGCGTCGGCGGGCACCGCGCCGGCGAGGATCTTGACGAGCGTCGACTTCCCCGCGCCGTTCTCGCCCACGAGCGCCCGCACCTCGCCCGCTTCGAGATCGAGATCGACGCTATCGAGCACGCGCACGCCGCCGTACGACTTCGACAGCCCGCGCGCCGACAGGATCACTTGACGATGCCGACGTCAACGGCCACGCTCGTAGGCACCGCTTTGCCCGCGAGCGCGTCCGCGATGAGATCGATCGCCGTCTGGCCGATCTTCGTCGGATATTGCACGACGGACGCCTTGAGCGGACCGCCCGACTTGATCGCGGCCTGCTCTTCGTCGGTGGCGTCATAGCCCACGATGACGATGTCCTTGCGGCCGGACGCGGTGACGACTCCAAGCGCGCCGAGCGCCGAATCGTCGTTGATGCCGAACACGCCCGTCACATCCGGATGCGCTTGCAGCATGTCCTCCATCACTTGCGACGCCTTCGCGCGCTGTCCTTCGCCCGACGGCTTCGCAACGATGCTGATGCCGGGGTACTTCTTCATCGCGTCTTCAAATCCCTTGACGCGCTCCTGCACCGACGCCAGGTTGGGCTGGTCGATGATGATCACCTTGCCCTTGTTGCCCATGAAGCCGGCAAGCGCATCGGCGGCGAGTCCGCCGCCCTGCACGTTGTCGCTCGCCACGTGCGACACGATCTTGCCGCCGTGCGCCGCGATGTCCGCCGTGAACACGGGAATCCCCGCGCGCTCGGGCCCGGCGAGCGCGGGCACGATGCCGTCCGAGTCGCACGGCGCCGCCAGAATCGCCGCGACATGCTGCGCGACGAAGTCCTCGATCTGCGACGCCTGCTTGGCCGGATCGTTCTCGCACGCGACGACGACGACATCGAGGCCCTTCGCGGCCGCCTCGCTCCGGATGCCGGCCTCGAGCGCTTTGTAGAACGCGTGAGTCTGCGTCAGCAGCGTCACGCCCACGACCTTGCGCGTGCTCTTCGCCGGCGAGGATCCGCCGCAGGCCGCGCCGAGCGCCAGCGCGGCCATCGTCGCCACCATCGTCAGCTGTCTGGTGCCAATTCGCATGGATCGCCTCGAACGAATGAAAGGGACCAGGCGCGGCTAGCGCCGATCGGGGCCGGGCCCCTTGCTCGGCCGCGGCTCCTCCTTGCCCGGCTGCGCGGGCGCCTTCACGACCGGCTCGGGAAAGTCCGCCAAGTACAACGGCATCGCGGGCGTTGTCGCCTGCGACTCGCCGGTCGCGGTCACGGCAAAGATGCGCAAGCGGCTGTCGCTCGGCAGTTTGATCTCGTGGACGCCGGCAGGCAGATCGATCTCGTACTTGAAGACGTACGCCGACACGTACGGTTCGTTGCCGTCCGGATCGTGACGGTGCGTCGCTATCCACGCGATCTCGTCACGCTTGAGAAACGCCGGATTGATCTTGTCGATGCCGGTCACGATGCCCGTCTTCGGATCCCAGTCGACCACGAGCCCGTTGTTGCCGTTCTGCACCGCAAACGGCTCGTGCAGTGACGGCGCAATGTCCTTGAGCCGGCTCCACCACTGACCGACCGGCCCCTGCCACTCCCGAACGGTCAAGCTCTTCGACGCGGGGCCGAGTCCAATCGATGTGGCGACGTCGCCGCCGACGGCATCGGCGAGCACGTAGACGCGTGTGAAATTGCCCGCCGGCAATTTCAGCGTCTGTCCGCTCGGCACGAGCACGTTCTTCGCGCCCGGCTGCGATGGTCCGAACGCGAACGGCACGCCGTCGATCTGCAGACTGCGCGGGAAGAGTTCGGACGGGATCGTGTGCTTCTTGCCGTCGAAGTCGCCGTCGGCGCGCGACGTGTCGCTCGAGACGCCGTCGAGGTTGAACGGAAGATCGACGGTCGCCATCGCCGGGACGACGGGCTTCGACACGGTCGGAAACGTGTTGCCGCCTCGTCCGCCGCCTCCGCCACCGCGACCGCCGCGTCCTGCCGCGGCCGCGGCCGCCGCTTGCGCGTTGGCATATGCCTGGAACGATGCCGACGCGTCCCAGGCGTTCTGAAGCGTGAGCGCGAGCGCGCGCGGCTGGTACGCGGTGAGACTGATCTGGAGCGTCGTCGGCGCAGGTGGAGGGACGTTGACGTTTGCGCCACCGCGTCCGCCGCCACCGCCGCGGTTGGGCTGCGGCAACGTGAACGGTCCGACCTCCTCTTCGGCGGCGTTCACTTCACGCGCGCGCAGAATCGGCACGCCGAGACGAATCGTCACGTTCTGCGCGGGCTGACCGTACCGCTCCTGCACGCGCAGGATCGCCTCGTCGCTGTCCTCCGCCTTCTTCATCGCGACGATCGCGACCTGGCCGGACGTGTCTGGCAACCCATTCGAGAGCACCGTCGCCATCGAATACTCGCGGCCGAGCGCGCCGGGATGCGCCGACGTCTGAAACGCGACGAGCGGTTGATTGAGTGCCGTCGCGCGCACCGGCATCCGGCCCTGCTTCCAGTCGCCCGCATGTCCGGCGATCGCGTACACGAAGCGGTGATGTCCGAGGTCGTTGCTGCTCTGATACGTGTAGCCGGTCGTCGGCCGCGGCGTGTGCAGGAGGGTCAGCCGAATCGTGCCGTCGTTCGGCTTGTCCCAGCCGTATTTGCTGTCGTTGATGATCCCGACGCCGAACTTGCCGCTCACGTCATCGATGTCCGCCCATTTCTGCGCGGGTACTTCGTACTTATCGGGCTCGTTGTTCGTGCGCGCGATCGTGCCGAGGCCCAGGTCGTAAATCGCCTTCGGGTTGGACGCGGCGAGCGGGAACGACGCTTTGAGCTCGGAATTCGGCGAGCGCCAGTCGACGAGATTCTCGACGTCGACGCGATCGCCGTTCTCGCTCAACCGGACGCGCTGCACGAACGTCGAGCCGGACGCTTTGCGCGTGATCTCGAGGCCGGCGCGCACGGGCCCGTGCTCGATCACTTTCACCGTCGGATTCGCCACGTATTCGCGGGCGGGCGATTGCACGGTGTCGTACAACACCTCCCACGCCGGCCACGATGACGACGGGTTGTCGCGCAGCTCGAGCATGACGGGCGCCGACAAGAGCTCGTGTTTCGCGTCTTTGTCATAAATCGACGCGATGTCGCCGTTCTCGTCGATCTTCACGCGAATGCGATTGCTCTCGAGTGACGACGTCGTGACCTTGAGCGACGTCGATGCGGCCGGTGCCGCCGCGGCGGCGGCCCGCACGTGGAACACGCCGTAGCCCATCGACGGCACGTCGGCCTCGAAGACGATCCGCGTGCCTGACGCGCCCGACTCAATCACCTGCGACGGGACCGTCTCGCCCGTACTGTCATTGACGACGGTCACGGCCGCCGCGGGCGTCGAGAAATTGATCGTCGCCTCGACCGGCTCGCGGCGCGGCATCGACACCGGGTTGTAGACGACCAGCGGCGTGCCGGTGCCGCTCGTATCGAGCAGCGACGCGACCGCGTTGGTCGAGCTCGTCAGCACGCCCGCGAACTGATTGAGCGACGCGATCTCGTCGTTCCACGAGAACTGGTACGCCTGCGGAATGCAGGTGCCCGTCAGGTCATCGTGAAACTGATGCCAGAGGAACCGGATCCACGCGTCGCGCAGACGTGCGGTCGGATACGGCTCGCCGGCGAGGTACAGCGCCGCGACGCCGGCTTTCTCCGCCGCGTCGGCCAGAAGCTCGTTGGTGCGGTTGAACCGCTTCATGGCCGCCTGCGACGTGTAGCAGCCCGTCCCGTGCGTTTTCAGAATCAACTCGTCGTTGTAGACCGGCAGCGACGCGCGCTGCTCCGGCGTCAAGTCTTTCGCGAGCTGGTCGGGCGACGTGTTCTTCACGGTGAGATTCGGCGGGGGCGTCGTAATCGCCTTTTGGACCATTTGCACGGACTGATCGGTCGGACCGCCGCCGGTGTCGCCGGTGCCGAAGTACCGGAACTCGAGGGCGTTGCCGCCGCCGACGTTGGTCGGATCGTTCAGCCACGGCGTGTTGTTGGCGCTGCCGTTCGTGTCCTCGAGCGAGATGTCCTGCGTCAACCGCGTGCCGTAGCCGCCCGGATTGAGCTCGGCGATGATCTCGCTGCCGTCCACGCCCTTCCAGCGGCCAATCGGAAACGGAATCGGCCGTCCCCACGTCAGCTTCTGCGTCGAGAACGAAATCAGTCCGGAGTGCGCCGCGATCGACGGGAGCGCGAATCCAAACCCGAAGCAGTCCGGCAGGTAGACATCCTTGGGTTCCTTCTTGAACTCCTCACGGAAGAACCGCTGCGCGTAGAGCGCTTGCCGGAAGAGCGACTCGGGCGAGGGCATGTTGGTGTCGACCGCGTCGATCCACGATCCGGCGAGCCGCCACCGATCGGCCGCGACGTACTGCTGCACCTTCGCCCACTCGTCCGGGTGGTACTCCTTGAACCACATGTAGTGGATCGCGCCCTCCCACGAGAACTTGTAGTCGGGGTACTTCTCGAAGTACTCAAAGTTCGTGTGGAACGTCTTCGGGATGTGGTCGCGGATCGAATCCTGGACCGTCCAGTTCCACTGTGAATCGAGATGGGCCGTCGCCACCAGGTACAGCGTCGTCTTCGCCGCTTGCGCGGCGGTCCCGACCGGCGTCAGGCCGACCGCCAGAGCCACTGCCGTCGTCACCACCATCCACCAGCGTTTCATGTGATCTCCCGTCGAGCGTGATGCTACGGCGCTCGGCGGCAGGTTTCAAGGCATGGCGAGATCGGGCAGAATGCGGGTGAGAGGTCTTCTGATGCCATCGACGCCCGCCGGGCCCGACTCGAGCGATCGCGTCCTCATTGTCGAGGACGACGCGGCGCAGCGCGTCGGACTGCAACAGCTGCTGCGCAGCTGGGGCTACACCGTGGACGCGGCCCTCAACGGACAGGACGCGCTCCAGAAGATCGCCCTCGAGCGGCCGACGATCGTGCTGTCCGACCTGGTCATGCCGACGATGGGCGGCCTGGACCTGCTGCGGGCGCTCAAGCAGCAGCCGGATCCGGACGTGACCGTCGTCCTCATGACGGCGCAAGGCACCCTCGAGACCGCCGTCGAGGCCATCAAGCAGGGCGCGTACGACTACGTCGCGAAGCCCGTCGATCCGCAGCGGCTCAAGATCCTGCTCGACCAGATCGTCGAGCGGCACGGCATGTCGCGCGAGATGCGCGTGCTGCGGCGGCAGTTGCGCGAGCACGGCACGTTCGGCCGGATGATCGGCGCGAGCGCCGAGATGCGCCGCATCTACCAAGTGATTGAACAGGCGGCGCCGACGAGCGCGTCCGTGCTCGTCACCGGCGAATCGGGGACGGGCAAGGAGCTCGTCGCGCAGACCGTGCACCAGCTCAGCCCGCGCGCGTCGCATCCGTTCGTGCCGGTCAACTGTGCGGCGATTCCGGACACGCTGCTCGAGTCGGAGCTCTTCGGCCACGAGAAGGGCGCGTTCACCGGAGCGATCGCGCGTCGCGCGGGATGCTTCGAGCTGGCAAATCGCGGCACGCTCTTTCTCGACGAGATCGCCGAGATGACGCCGGTCACGCAGGCGAAACTGCTCCGCGTTCTGCAAGAACGTAACTTCCGGCCGCTCGGCGGCCAGCGGGAGCAGTCGGTGGACATTCGCGTCGTCGCGGCCACGAACGTGGAGCCGACGGAAGCCGTCCGTCAAAGCAAGCTGCGTGAAGACCTCTACTACCGGCTGAACGTCTTCGCGATTCGCCTCCCGCCGTTGCGCGAGCGCAAGGACGATCTGCCGCTTCTCACCGAAGCGTTCGTCCGGGAGTTCAACGCGCGCAACAGTCGATCGGTCGCCGGCGTGAGCGATCGCGTGATGCAGGCGTTTCACGCGCACGACTGGCCGGGCAACGTGCGCGAGCTGCGCAACGTCATCGAGCGCGCGACGATCGTCGCGCGCGGGTCGCTCATCGACGTCCAGGATCTGCCGCCGCTCGCGACCGGACAGGCTCCGCCACCGCCCGGCGCGCCCGTGGCGGGCGTGGGGCTGGCCGCGGGCACGACGGTCGATGAGGCCGAGCGCAAGCTCATCGAGCTCACGCTCGAGCACACCGGCGGCAACAAGACGCGCGCGGCGGATCTTCTGGGCATCAGCCTGAAAACGCTGCACAACAAGCTGAACCGGATGAAAGAAAAGACTTCGGCCGAGTAGGCGATGGCACTGAGTCTCAAGACGAAACAGGTCGCTGGCGTCACGGTCACTGCCCTGCTCACGTCGATCCTGCTGGGCGCCTGGTACCTGTCGTCACTGGCGCGCATCCTGCTCGAGGAGAGCCGAACGCGCGCCGAGTTCATCGCGCACGCGATCTACCAACGCGCGCGCGACGTCGTCGCGGCAAGCGGCCCGGATGCCGATCTGATCGCCAATCTCCAGCGTGACGGCGGTCTGACGTCGCTGATGACCGCGACGCTCTACGAAAAGAACGTGCTCTACGCGGCCATCGTGGACACGAAGAGCATCATCATCGTCCACAGCGATCTGCAGACCGTGAACACGGAGCTGCAACCGGCCGACGATCTCGAGCAGCTGTTGCGCGCCGGGCCGATCGCGCAGGCCCGCGCCATCTACACGCCGGGCGGCCGCGCGTACGAGTACCGCATGCCGCTGCTGCTCGGCAGCACGGAGTTCGGATCGATCCGCGTCGCCATCTCGACGTTCCTCATTCAGAAGGACTTCGAGAAGGCGCTCACGACACCGCTCGCGACCGTCGCGATCGTGCTCGTCGTCGGAACGCTCGTGGCCATGCTGCTCGCGCAGGTCACGCTCCGGCCAATCCACGTGATTCGCAGCAGTCTCGCCAAGCTGGGCCGCGGCGAGCTCGACGTCCACATGGACCTGCCGGAGGACAAGGAATTCAGCGACCTTGGCGATTCGTTCAAGGCCGTCTCGGCCCGCCTCGCCGCCGATCGGATGCAACTCGCCGGACAGAAGGCCACGCTCGAGTCCGTGGTGGAACATCTCGAGGACGCCGTTGCGCTCTTCGCGCCCGACGGCACCCTGCTCTTCGCGAACCCCGCGATGCGCGGCGCGTTCGAGGGCACCGGCACGACGCTCGGCGCGCTGCTGCCCGCCGGTCATCCGTACCGCCGGCTCGTCGACAAGACGACGGCTGACCGCACGTCGCAGGGACCGGAGACCGTACAGATCCCGGGCGGCGGCGAGCGGCTCGTGCACACCGACATCGTCAACGACGCCGAGCACGGGCTCGTCGGCGCGATGCTCGTCGCGCGCAACCTCTCGTACCTCAGCCAGGTCGAGTCAACCATCAGCTATTCGCGCAAGCTCGCCGCGCTTGGGCGGCTCTCGGCCGGCATCGCGCACGAAGTCAAGAACCCGCTCAACGCAACGATGATCCATCTCGAGCTGCTGAAAATGCAGATGGCGGACCAACCCGCAGCGATGGAGCATCTCTCGGTGATCGCGGCGCAGATGCGGCGGCTCGACGAGGTCGTGCAGGGTTTCCTGCGATTCACCCGGCCTGAAGATTTGAAGCTGCAGAAGGTGCGCGTCGGCGCGCTGCTCGACGACCTGATGCCGGTGATTCGTGCGGAGGCCATGAGCCACGGCATCGACGTGCGCATCGACTGCCCCGCCGACCTGCCGCCGATCAACGCCGATCCCGGGCTGCTCGAACAGGCGTTCCTCAATCTTGCGATCAATGCGTGTCAGGCGATGCCGCAGGGCGGACGGCTGCGGATTGCGGCCGCGGCGCGCCCGGGCCGCCGGCTGGAAGTCGTGTTCGAGGACACCGGTGTCGGCATCGCGCCGCAGGATCTTGCCCGAATCTTCGATCTCTACTTCACGACCAAGGAACACGGGAGCGGCATCGGCCTCTCGCTCGTCTATCGCACGGTGCAACTCCACGACGGTGAGATCGAGGTGCAGTCGGTGCCCGGTCGGGGCACGACATTCCGGCTGTTGTTGCGGCAGGACGCGACAACTTCGACGCCCGCCGTCGCGATCCCTGCGTCATAATGAATTGGTGAAGGTTCCCCACGCGGCGGCGGCCGTGTTGATTGTCGCCGGCCTCTCCGGCTGCCATCAGGCGCCGCCGAAGCTGCCGCCCCCGATGCCGGCGCTCGAGGTTCCGCTGCCGCCGGGCCGGCTGATTGTCCCGTCGCCGATTCCCGAGCCCAAGGCCGAGCCGACGCCGACGCCCGTGGCGCCACCGCCGGTGCATCAGCCGGCGGCAACACCCACGCCCCGTCCAGCCGAGCGGTCGATGCCTCCCCCGGCGCCGACGCCGACACCCGAGCCGACGCCGCCGCAGACGAACGCGCCGGTGCTCCAGACGACGTCGGATGTGAGCGGCATCGAGCAAAAGACGCGAGCGCAGCTCGCAAGCGCGCGGCACGACCTCGAGAAGATCAAGTACAACACGCTCGGTGCCGACGCGAAGGTGCAGTTCGACGCCGCGAATCAGTACATCGTTCAGGCCGAGGACGCGCTGAGGCTCAAGAACTATGTCTTCGCGAGTCAGCTCGCGGACAAAGCGGTCGTGCTGGCGAGCTTGCTGGTCAAGAGCCGGACGCCGGCAGTCGCTCCCATTTCTTCTTGAGATCATCCCACTGCTCGCGAAGCAGCGCGAGCGTCGACTGCGCGTCGCCGGTGGGCGTGAGCTGTCGCGCGCGCTCGGGCAGGATCACGTTCGTCATCAGTCGATCGAGATCGGCCCGCAGTGTCACGCCGCGGGTGCCGAGCGATCCGGCGCGAATCCATCCCGCGATCGCCGCGCCCCACGCTCGTTCGAGATCATCACTGCCGCGCGCGGCCGCGGCCAGCCAGTAGGCGGCCACCGCGGATTCCGGAGTGTGCGCGAGCTCGCCTTCCGCACGCGTGAGAATCCGCTCGTACAGCAGCTTGCGCTCCCTCTCGGGGACGAACTGCGCTTCGCGATCGAGCGACTCGGCCCACCACTCGAACATCGACTCGCGCGCGTCGGCCGTCGCATCGTCGGCATGGCCGAGCGCGGCGTCGAACATCTCCGCGGCGGCCGCGTAGCGCGGCGGCTCTTCGAAGAAGAGTGACTCGCCGAGACCGACGAGGTACTCGACGCGATCGCGCGCGGTCAGCTTCGACGCGTCGACGCTCTTGAGCGCCGTGCGCGCGCGATCGAGATCGACGGGATCGCGGTGGTCGGGATCGCCCGCGTGATAGCGCTCGAGGTACGAGCGCGCCAGCACCACCGCCGCCGTGTCGGCCAGCTCGGGAAGCTTCTCCGCCTCGGTCGCCGCAGCGATCGCTTCGTCGAACCGGCGATCGTTGTAGGCGATTCGGGCAGACGAGAGGGCGTCGCGAGCCGGCACTTGGAGTGGTCCGGCAAGCAGCACGAACAGCAGTCCGACCGTCACCATTTCTGTTGGCACTCTACCGCTCGCGCCCGAGCCGGCGCAATCTTGCCCGCGACCGGTGTGACGGAACCCTGACGGCGCGCGTAACTTCTACATACCCAACGGCTTCGGCGCCAGACCTCGGAGGTTTTTCGGGCATTTTTCGACCATCCAGACTTGGCAAGGAAGTTGATACCTATGACGGTCGTGCGACTTCGAGCCCTCGGCGTGTTCGTCGCGTTGCTGACCGGACGGTCGCTGGTTCACGGCCAGCAGACCTCGGAACAGCGGCCCGTGTTTCGCACGACGGTCGACCGCGTCGCGGTAGCGACGACGGTCCGCACGAAGCAGGGAAAGATGGTCACGGGCCTCAGAGTGGACGACTTCCGCGTGCTCGATGCGGGCGTCCCGCGCGCGATTTCCGACTTCCGGACCGAAGAGACGCCGGTGAGCCTGGCCCTGCTCGTGGATTTCAGCGGCAGCATGGACGTCGCAGAGAAGCGCGACGTCGCGCACCAGATCGCCGGACACATCGTCAGCTGGCTGACGCCCGGCGAGGATCGCGTCGGGCTGTTCGCCTTCGATCGCAATCTCGTCGAGCTTTCGCCGCTCGGCCCCGCGCCGGGCGACGTGTTGCGAAAGCTGGACACCGTCAAGCCGTACGGCGAGACGTCGCTCTTCGACGCCATCGCCAAAACCGGCCGGATGCTTGCTGAGCACGAGGGACCGCGGCGCGCGGTCGTCGTGCTGACCGACGGCGTGGACAACGCGAGTCAGCTCACCGCCGCCGAAGTCTCGGGCATCGCCAGCTCCATCGACGTGCCCGTCTACATCGTCATCGTTGTCTCGCCGCTCGATCGCGTGGGCAAGTCCACGATCGACGACAGCCGGCTCGACGCGATGCTCGAAGGCCGCCTGGCCGATCTTGCGCACTGGACGGGCGGAGAGATCTTTGCGGGGATGGGCCCGGCGCAACAGAGCCTGGCCGCGCGGCAGATCGTCAGCGAACTACGTCAGCAGTACTTGATTGCGTTTGAACCGGACACACGGCCCGGCTGGCATCCGATCGACATTCGGACGCGCCAGAAGGATCTCGTCGTTCGCGCTCGGAGCGGGTACCTGGTGCAGGGCCAGCCGGAGCGACAGTAGGTCAGGAGGACCATCATGCGGAAGTCTCTCTATCTCGTCACGGCACTCGCGTTCGCCCTCGGTGGATCGAGCGCGTGCGCTTCGAAGGGGTTCGTCAAGAACGAAGTCAGTCAGGTGAGCAGCAAGGTCGACACGCTCAGCCAGTCGCTCGAGCAGACGCAAGAGCGCACGAAGCAGAACGAGTCGAAGATTGCTGAGGTCGACACACGCACGGGTGCCGCGCAGAGCGCCGCCGACCACGCCCAGAACTCGGCCAACGAGGCCGACTCGAAGGCCGCGGCCGCCGGCGACGCCGCGAAGTCCGCGGCCGCCAAGGCGGACGAGGTCGACAAGAACGCGAAGCGGCTGCTCTACACCGTCGTCCTGAGCGAGGACGAGGGTGGATTCAAGTTCAACAAGACCGAGCTGCCAGATGAGGCGAAGGCCAAGATCGACGCGCTCGTCAACCAGATCAAAGCCGATCCGAAGGGTGCTTACTTCGAGATCGAGGGTCACACTGATAACGTCGGACCGAAGGACGTCAACGAGAAGATCGGACTCGAGCGCGCCCAGGCCGTCGCGCGTTACCTCTACGAGCAGCACCAGATTCCGCTGCACCGCATCAACGTGATCAGCTACGGCGATGACAAGCCCGTCGCCCCGAACAAGACGAAGGACGGACGCGCGCAGAACCGCCGTGTTGTGATCAAGGTGCTCATCTAGTAAAGACACGACCCCTGTCAGTTGTCTGCCTGGCCGATCGCCGGCCACACGGCGGCGGACCCACCTGCCCGGGTCCGCCGCCGTGCCCTTTTATGGGGGCTGGAGCGCGCGTCGAACTGGACTACCATCGAGACAGGATGCGCGCGCGGCGGTGCGGCTTCGTCTTCGTCCTCGCTCTCCTGCTCTTCCCGTCCACCGCCATCGCGCAGCCGGCCAATCAACATGCCGGGATGTATCTCTACGGCCTCTCCGCGGGTGTTGGCGAGCGCACCACGAGCGGCACGCTGCATGACGCGTCGCTGCCGGCAAATGTCGGACAGCCGCCGAGCAGTCAGACCGTCGGCGTCCTCGACCTGAGCGGCGGATTCACGTTCGCGCGTCGCCTGGGCGCGCTCGCGCTCTTCGAGCAAGCGGGCGGCGCGGACACTGCGACCGGCAACTGGGGCACGCTCGGAATTCATGGCGTCGTCCGTGCGTGGGTCGCGCCGCGTGTCTGGGTCGAGGGCGGCGTCGGCAGTTTGATGCTCGGTTACCGGATCCCGACGGGATCCGGGAACAACGGCGTCACGCGTCTCTGGGCCGTGAGCCCGGAAGTCTCGGCTGGCGGCGCAATCTTCCAGGGCGAGCACGTCGTGATCGGTGTGATCGCGCGGTACGCGCAAGGTACGTTCGGCGATTTTACGGCTCGACAGTTCTCGGTTCAGGTCGAGCTGCTCGGGCGCGGGCCCGTCAAGTAATCGAGCTCACAGATGCGCGCGATGATCTTGAACGCCGTTGGCACGCTGGATCCCCGGACCCACGCGCGCCCGCTCGCACTCGTCGATCTCCCCTCCCCCATTCCGAAAGAAGATGAAGTGCTGGTGCGCGTCGCCGCGTGCGGCGTGTGCCATACCGAACTCGACGAGATCGAAGGGCGGCTGCCGCCATCGTCACTTCCGCGCGTGCTCGGACATCAGGTCGTCGGGCGCGTCGAGGCGGTCGGTCCCAAGGTCGCAAATCGCAGAATCGGCGATCGCGTCGGCGTGGCGTGGATATTCCGCGCCTGCGGCGTCTGCGGATTCTGCACGAGCGGCCGCGAGAATCTGTGCGAGCGCTTCGAGGCGACGGGCCGTGATGCGAACGGTGGCTACGCCGAGTTCATGACGGCGCCGGCGGCGTTCACACATCCGATTCCGCCGGCGTTCTCGGACGTCGAAGCCGCGCCCCTTCTGTGCGCCGGCGCGATTGGTTATCGATCGCTCGCGATGACCAACCTCGAGGACGGCGCACCGCTGGGCCTCACCGGCTTCGGCGCGTCGGCGCATCTCGTCATGCGGCTCGCGCGATCGCGCTGTCCGCACTCAGCCGTGTACGTCTTCGCCAGAAACGCGGATGAGCGCGCGTTCGCGCGGGAGCTTGGCGCGACGTGGACCGGCGACACCGACGATCGTCCGCCGGTCGCGCTCGCGGCGATTATCGACACGACGCCGGCCTGGCGTCCGATCGTGCGCGCGCTCGCCTGCCTCGCGCCGGGCGGACGGCTCGTCATCAACGCCATTCGCAAGGAGAGCGGCGATCAGGCCGCGCTCGGCGAGCTCGACTACGCGACCCACCTCTGGCGAGAGAAGTCGATCGTGTCGGTGGCCAACGTCACGCGCGAGGACGTGCGCAAGTTCCTCGAGATTGCCGCGGCCGAGGCGATCAAGCCGGAAGTCGAGCAATATCGCCTCGAGGATGCGAACGAAGCGCTCGTCGATCTCAAGGCGCGGCGGGTGCGCGGCGGCAAGGTCCTCGTGATCTAGTCTTCGTGATCTCGTCTTCGTGATTTAGTCTTTGGCGGGACGCGGACGCAGCACGCCAATCTGAACCAGCATGCCGGTGAAATCGTAGATACGCCGCTCGTGGGCGATGTGGCCGTCCTTCATCTGGTGCACGAGCGCGCCCTGAATCGTGAACTGACGGTTGGTCGCGGGCAGCCCGAACATCTCGGACGAGTGGGTCGCGTGCAGCTTGAAGAGCTGCACGACGTGCTCGCCATCCACGATGAGTGCCTGCATGTCGAAGACGAAGTCGGGAAACGCGCGGAAAAAGGCCGCGTACGACCCTTCGATCGCGGCCCGGCCTCGCACGATCCCGAAGATTGGGCTCTCGACCACACCGTCTTCCGCATGGCCTTTCGCGAGACCGGCCGAATCGCGGCGACGCCACAGGGCCTCGCGTTGGCTGAACAGCGCCACGACCTCGTCCCGGTTCATGACCGCGCCTCCGGCTGGGAAGGCGGACAGCATACCTGAAGATTGAAAGTCGGAAGTCAAGAAGTCGGAAAGTCGGGAAGTGCACGTCGACGATCGAGTGCTGTTCAACGATCGAACCAGAGGTGGCGACTGGGTCAGCGGAGATTGCTGAGTTCGCGAAGCGAACGAGCTCGCGAACGGAGCGGGGACCGAGGGCCCCCGCGAGTGAACGAGTCGGGCGTCTGGGGGCCACGCCCCCAGATCCAGATCAAGAAGCGAGGTCGCGAAGCGAACGAGCCTCGCGAACGGAGCGGGGATCGAGGGGCCCCCGCGAGTGAGCGAGTCGGGGGTCTGGGGGCAACGCCCCCAGATCAATCTGGAGCCGGCGATCGGACTTGAACCGATGACCTGCTGATTACGAATCAGCTGCTCTACCAACTGAGCTACGCCGGCCTGTCCTGAGCGAGCCCTCACGCGCGAGTCGAAGGGCTTGTCGTGCGCATGCCCGTCGCCTTCACGGGCGGGCGGAACGGCAAAGGACCACTCAGTTTACTACGCCGGACCCGTTCGGTCGCGATCTCCGTCTTGTAAGCCGCGTTCTGCAACGTCACTGGTGTGCATGTTGATTCCCTGGTATTCCCGGGGCTCGTCGACCGTTTCTCTGGCTCAGGTCTTGCACGATCGCCCCGATCATGCCAAGACGTGCTGCCGCAGCGGCGGCCGCCCTGCTCGTCGTTCTAGGCGCGTCGTCGGGCGCGTCGTCGGCGCAGACTGCTGAACCCGATCCGGCGCCCAAGCTCAGACCGGAGCAGTTCCACGCGGCCGACGCCGCGACCCTGAGTCGTCGCTTCGCCGCGACGCTCGATTGGGAGACTGACGCCTTTCTCGGCGAGTACGAGCGCCACGGCCATCGCGATCCGCACTGGGACGATGCGGTCGAGCGAGGCTTGCGGTTGCTCGCACGCAACGCCGCGCACGATCCGCTGCGGCCGGCCGACGCAAACGACGAGGCGTGGTACGAGCTGCGACAGGCAATGAAGGCCGGCTGCGACGACGCGCTCGTCGAGTATCTCGACGCTGAGTTGTCGCGACTGGACCTGCCGAAAAGTAATGCGGCGATCGGCGTGCGCAACGCCGCGCTGCGCCTCGAACGATCGCGCTACTCGGCATTTCGACGCGGCAGCGCGCTCATCGGCGCTGCCTCCGCGCTCTACACGGCCGGCTCCGGGCTGAGCAAAGACGATTGGAACCAGACGTGGCCAGAAATTGATCGGCTTCTCGATCGATCCCTGACGCTCGTCGACGAGATCGCCCAGGACAAGCGAATTCCGGACGATGTGCTGATGCAGTACGTGAACAGCAACAACAGCACTTGGGTCAACACGATGCGAAGCGATCGCCGCCGCGCGTTCGATCCGGCGTACGCGGCGATTGCCGCGCATCGAGATGCCAAGGATCCGCTGCTGCCGCTCCTCCACGCGCGTTTCTATCAGCTTTACGCCTGGGATATTCGCGGGACGTCGTACGCCGACAAGGTCAAAGACGAAGCCTGGGCGCCATTCAAAGAACGTCTGCGGCAGGCGGAAGCGGCAGCGGCGGAAGCCGTCGCGCTCGGCTCGAGCGATCCGGCCATTCCGGTCAGCATGACGCAGGTCGTCAAGGGACTGCGGGGCAACGTCGACGAGCTCGAGGCCTGGTTCAAGCTCGGCGTTGCGGTCGATCCCGGCGATCGATCCTGGTACGAAGTCAAACTGGATTGGATCATGCCGAAGTGGGTCGGCTCGATCGATCAGGCCATGGACTACGTCGCGTCAGCGAAGCAGACAGGCAGCTGGAACGTCCGCGTGCCGCTGCTCGTCGTCGATCTCTACGACCAGCTGCGGGCCGCCGTGGATCTCCCAAAATCGACATCGCTCCTCGACTTGCCGGGCGCGTGCGACGACATCCTGCCGGTGTACGAGGGACTCCTCAAGCGTTATCCCAACGCCTCGTGGGATCGGGGCCGATACGTCATGACGCTCGTCGACTGCCGCCAGTGGCAAGAGGCCGATCGTCAGCTGAAACTCATCACGCCCGACCGCCTGCGCGTCGGCGCGTTCGGCGGACAGGACGCCTACGACGTAAAGCGCAAGCTCATCGCGCTGCATTTGCATTGATCGAGCCGCACTTTACGCCTCACGCAAGCTGGTAATGGGGTCCACTCTCGTCGCACGGCGCGCCGGAAGATAGCTGGCGACGATCGCCACGACCAGCAGGACCAGCGGCACGGTCACGAACACGACGGGATCGCGCGGTCGAACTCCATACAGCAGGCTCGACATCGACGCGCTGGCCGCGAGCGCGAAGACCACGCCGGACGCGATGCCGATCGTCGCGAGCATGACGCCGCGCTGCACGAAGAGTCCAAGAACATTCGCGGGGCTCGCGCCGAGCGCCATGCGCAGCGCGATCTCGCGCGACCGTTGGCGGACGATGTAGCTCACGAGGCCGTAGATTCCCGCGAAGGCGAGCAAGAGCGCGATCGTGGCAAATCCGCTCACCAGCGTGGCGGAGAAGCGCCGGGCGCCGAGCGAGCGATCGAGCAACTCGTTCATCGAGGCGACGCCAAATACCGGAACGTCGGCGTCGACCGCCTGAACCGCCTTGCGGATCTCCGGGACCAACGCGCCGGCCGGCAAGGCCGTTCGGAGCACGATGCCGAGCGTGCGATCGCCGCTCTGATAGATCGACACGTAGATATGGGGCACGTCGGTGACGTCCAGTCCGTTGTGCCTGATGTCCTTGACCACGCCAATCACGGTCAGCCACGGCTGCGCGGGATCTTGTCCGAAGCGAAGGCGCCGGCCGACGGGATCGCTGTTCCCCCAGAATCTGCGCGCGGTGCCCTCCTCCACGATGGCGACCGGCGATTTGCCGTCCTCATCGTCTTCGCTGAAAGAGCGGCCGCGGACGAGCGGAGCGTGCAGGGCCGCGAAATAGTCCGGGCTAATCCGAATCCTCTCGGCGTGCATGTCCTCGGACGATTCGTTCGGGCGGTCCTCGATGGCGAATTGGTCGAAGTTTCTGCGATCGAAATGCGTGGTCGTCGGCAGGTTGGAGGTGAGCGCCGCGAGGTCGACGCCCGGGACCGCCCGCAAACGCCGCAGCAGCTCGCGATCGAAAAGCGTCTTCGGTCCATTTCCAAGATACGGATCGGCCGCGACGTCGTTCGGCACCGGCAGCCAGAGCTGGGCGGTCACGACCTGCATCGGATTGAAGCCTGGATCCTCGCGCAGCAGCTCATGAATGGTGCGGAACAGCAGCCCCGCGCCAACCATCAAGACAATGGCGATCGCCAGCTCGGAAGCAATCAAGACATCGCGCAGCCGCGTCGTCCGCCTGCCGGAGCCTGATCCGCGCCCGCCTTCGCGAATCGCCGACACGACGCTGACCTTCGCCGCCTGAAACGCCGGCGCGAGGCCAAAGACGAGCCCGGTCGCGACGGACATCGCGAGGGCGAACCACGAGACAAAGCGGTCGACGCGCACTTCGTCGAGCCGGGGGACGCTCGCCGGAGCGAGTCGCGTGATGAGATCGAGGACGCCAAAGGTCGCGAGCACGCCGGCCGCACCGCCAATAGCCGCCAGCACCATCGTTTCGGTGAGCATCTGGCGGATCACACGACCGCGGCTGGCGCCGAGCGCGATGCGAACCGCCATTTCGGACTGACGGCTCGAGGCCCGTGCCAGCAAGAGGTTGGCCAGATTCAGCGAGACGACGAAGACAATCAATATGACGGCGCCGAAGAGCACAAGCAGTGTGTAGCGGACGTTGCCGATCAACGAGTCCTGCAGCGGCCGAATCTGGATCGTCCACTGCGCCCGGGCCGGATAGTCGTTCGGAAATTCGGCGCGCAGTTGCGTCGCCATGGCGGAGAGCTGCGACTGTGCGTGCTCGATCGTCAACCCGGCCTTCAGCCGACCGACTGCGGTCGCCATGACGCGCGTGCTCCGCGCGGGTTTGGGCGCCGGATCGGCGGAGAATCCGCACGCGAGCCAGATGTCGACGTACCCGGAAATCGTCGGTCCCGGATGGCGGAAGTCAGGCCGGGTGACGCCGATGATCGTGTACGGATCGTTGTCGAGCCGGACGGTGCGGCCGATCACGGCGGGGTCGGCGCCGTACGAGCGACGCCAGAGTCCGTCGCTGATGACGGCGATCGGGGCGAAGCCTGGCACGAAATCGCGTGGCCCGAACAGCCGGCCAAGCTGGGGCGTCGCACCGAGCATCGAAAAATAGTCGGGCGTCGCGGCCACGAACTCGAACCGCTCCGCGCGGCTGGCGCCGGTCAGGTTGATGCTGCCGCCGGCGATACCGGTCACGCTGTCGAAGACGCCAGCGCGGTCTCGGAGATCCTGGAGCTCAGGCACCGAGAATGGGACGTCGGTGAGCGTCAGGCCCGGTTGGTTGAACTGGAGGCGCACCAGCCGCGCCGGCTCCTCGAATGGCAGCGGGCGCAACAGCACGGCGTTGATGACGCTGAACATGGCGGTGCTGGCGCCGACGCCGAGCGTCAGCGACAGGACCGCGACGGCCGCGAACCCCGGACTCTTGCGCAACATCCGCAGGCTCACGCGGACGTCCTGACAGACGTGGTCCCACCACATCCAGTGGCGCGATTCGTAGAAGCGCTCGCGCGCTCGCGTCACGTTGCCAAACGCGCGACGCGCCGCCAGGCGCGCCTCCTCCCGGGTCAGCCCCTCTTCTTGAAGGCGCTCGGCTTCGAGCGCGAGATGCGCGTCGATCTCCGCGTCGAAGTCGTCTCGCGGCTCTTGGGTTGACATCTTACCCTAGACCCTAAGCGCCTTCGGGTTAGATGTCAACCCGGTCGTCGAAGGACGTACCGATCCGCTCACCGAGCTCTCACGCGGACAGTGCCGCTCTTGCTCGTCAGCTGAAGCGGCACTCCCCCGCCGTGGATCGTTCCCTGCGCGCGGCCCTGGTCGACGTGGCCCTCGAGGAGATCGCGATCGACGTCGATCGCGCCCGATCCGCTCGTCGCATCGAGCGTCACCGGGGTGGCGGGCGGCAGCGTCACGTCAATGTTGCCGGACCCGGTGCGAACCGAGACGCTGCCCTCGACGTTGCTGATCGTCACCGCGCCGGAATCGCTCGCCGCGACCACGGACGCGCCAGGCGGTACGCGCACGTCATAGTCGACCGTCACGGCGCGATCGACCAGCGGGTCGGCCGGCGGTCGCAGCTCGACCGTAGCGCTTTGCTGCCGCGCGGGCGGATGATCGGAAACGCCCGCGGCGAGTTGTCCGCTGTTGGGCGGCATGTTCAGCTGGCGTCTCACCGTGATCGTGCCCGTGACGACGACCCGTCCAACGTCGCCAGCCGTCACGGTGATCTTGCCGCGGTGGGTCGAGACATCGAGACGCATCGCCCCGGTGAACGTTCGCTCGAAGGTGTAGGTCTGCGCAAAGGCCGGCGCCGCGGCGCACACGGCCGCGACGAGCGCGAGCGATCCGAGACTGAGAGAGGTTCGCATTCGACACGCACCAGCGACAGCGTGGCTCGTCGTGGACATCCTCGTTATTGCCATTGGCGCGACGGATGTCAACCTTGGCAATCCCGCAGTCTACAATCTGAAGGTAGCGGACCGGGCGCTCAAGCGGAGGCGCACGAAGGCTGGGAGAGGATGCGATGAACGCACGCGAGCCTCGAGATCCCTTGATCGATCGTGTTGCGTGACGACTTTCTGCGCCGGTGCCGCGCGCGGCGACGCGCGCAGGAGAGCCTGCTATGACGTCCGCCTTGCGCGTTGCCGCGAGTCTCGGTGTCGCGATTTCGATCCTTCCCGTCGCGGTGAGCGGCCAGCAACCGGCCCCGCGCATCCGCACGATCACCAACGATGCCGTGCGGCGCGCCGTAGACGCTGCGTGGCCCGGCGTCGATCATACCGACAGCCCGCGTTCGGCCAGCGACAGTGACTGGTCACGCGTGCGCGAGATCGAAGGCGAGGAAATTACGCTCACCCTGAACGGCATGCCCGCGGTCACGCGCTACATCGTGGCGGACAGCGTGAGCGACTCTGGCCTCACCGTGTTGAATCTGACCGACCCGCGTCTGCCAGCCCAAGCGCGGGACGCCTTGGCCAGCGCCGCCTGGTGGCATTCGGAGTGCTTCCTCAGGCCGCTACCTCCAGGCGGCATGCGTCTGAACCGTCACGTGCAGGTCGAGGCCGGCAGCGTCTTTCTGGACGGCAACAAGGTGATCGATCTGGCGGACATTGTCGAGCAGGTCGCGCGACCGCGTGTCGCCCAAATCAGCTACAGGCATCGCGCAGCGAAGCGAGGACTTGTCGTGGGCGTGCTGGTCGGCGCCGTCGTAGGAGTCGCGATCATGACGCTCGATTGCGGCGTTCACTGGAACACCGAAACCGCCTCATGCGGTGAGTGGACCGGAACCTGGGTGTTTGCAGGGCCCGCCTTCGGAGCCGGCTTAGGCGCCGCAATCGGCAGCGCATTCAAAGTGACGACCGTGGTGTATCGAGCGCCGCACGGCGGCGCGTAGTCTCACGCGCCCGCGAGGCTTCCGACGCGGCGCGCCATCATGCCCAGCATGAGCCGCGAGAAGCCGGTCATGATCAAATTCACACCGACGATCGTACCGATCGCCCAGATCGAGCTCGACGGCCACTGGCGCCAGATCATGCCGCCAAGCAGCAGCGTGATGGCCGCATTCACGAATCGCCAGTTTCGTCCTGGCTCACCCGCAGTCTGAGCGAACGCGATCAGCTCAAGCACGGATTCCGCAAAGAGGATGCCCGCCAGAAACAAGGTGAGCGTGCCGAGTGCGAGCAGCGGATGCGACAGGAAGTAGTAGCCGCCCACGAGATAGATCGCCGCGAGCAGCACCTGCCACAGCGCCCGGCCGACATCGCCGGCGCGAAACGCGCCGATCGCATGAATGACGCCGCCGATGATCAGCAACCAGCCGACCCAAATCGTGACCGCCAATCCCGCGATCGCGGGCTCAACGATCGCGATCATGCCGAGCACGATGAACGAGACGGCCAGCATCACCAGCCAGCCGCCGGCCTTCTTAACGGCGGAAGACGCGGTCTCCATGCTCTCCTCCGATCTTGAAGCTCTGCACTTTCTTCTCGCCATCCGCGAGCGTCACGCGGCGTGCCGCGGGTTCGAGCTGCGCGAGAAATGACGGGTCGAACCACTGCCCTTGCTCGACGTCGTTGACCGCGGCGATCAAATACTCGCCCGGCGGGAGATTCGGTATCCGGAAATGCCCGTCGCTCGCCGGCCGCGTCGAGACGGTTCGACGGGACTGCGGCCCCCAGAACGACTTGTCCGCTGGAAACACGATGATGACATAGTCGCTCGCGGGATGACCGGCGGCGTCGAGGAGATCGCCCGAGATCTCCGTCGGCCGATCGGTGAACGCGACCTCGACGTCGCGCACGTCGCTTCCCGCGACCTCGAGCGGAAAATCGGCCGAGTCGCGGCCTTGCGCGTTCGCGCTTCGGAATTGCCAGCCGCCGCTGGCCGTTCCGATGATCCGGTACCGTCCTGGCGTGACGCCGGTGAACGTGAACGCGCCGCTCGCGTCGGCATTCACGCTCGGCGTGGTCACGAGCGTCGGCGCCTTGGTCCGCACCGCGTTGAGCGCGACGCGCACTTTCGTGAGATCGGCCGGCGGCTTGATCGAATCTCCGTCGAAGACCAGACGACCCGACACCGTCACTCCCGACTGCAGGGTGATCGTCGTCGTCGTGTCCGTACCGTTGACGGCGACGACCGCGACGCCGAAGAGCGCCGACATCGCCGGCGTGAGCGGACCGCTGCGCGCGTCGGGCGCCGGCCGCACGGCGACCGTGTAGTCGCCCGGCAGCAACCCGGCGCTCGAGAACGTCCCGTCGGCCGCGGCCTGCGCGTGGCCAAACCCGCTGAATGGCACGCCAGGAATCGTGTCGTGCGCCATGATCGTGACCTGCATGTTCGACGGCAGCACGCCGTCGGGCGACACGACGTTGCCGGAGATGCGCGCGGTCGGCGTCCAACGCACGGACACATCGAGACCGGAACGCTCCTCACCTTCCTTGAGCGAGATCAGGGTGGCTTCGTCTTCGCGATACACCCCGGGAAAGAAGACAGGCGCGTAATCAATCGCACGTCCCTGTTCGGGCGCCGCGGAGGTCGCCATCGGCAAGCCGGCAGGGGCGTGCAGCAGACGGTCGGCCCAGTCCACCTCGGACGCAGTCGTCTCGCGCATCTCGATCTCGCTTCGAATCACCTCGCCCGCTGTCACGACGACAAAATAGTCGTCGGGCGGCAGACCGTAGAGGCGATACACGCCGCGATCATCCGACACCGACCCAAGGCCGCCCGCCGCGACCGTGAGCGTTCGCTCGCCCGTGTCGAAGCCGAAGGAGGAGCGGAGCACGACCACGCGCGCTCCCGGCATCGGCTCGCCGGCGCTGTCCCGGATCGTGCCCGTGAGGACGCCGCCCGGCTGAAGCTTCAGCGTCAGATCCTTCTTCTGCTCTGCACCGGCGAGGGCGAGCGTGGCGCCGGGACGTCCCGGACGCTTCGCGCCGTACGTGAAGTTGACGAATCCGGGTTTCGATGCGGTGACGCTGTAGCGATCCGCGGGCAGGTCCGCAAACGAGAACGATCCGGTGTCGTCGGTAACGGCCGTCACTCGCAGACCGCTCTCGACGCCGGAGATCGAGACCGAGGCACGACGCAGTGGACGACCGTTGAGATCGTTGACGACCGTGCCGGCGAGCAGACCGTTGCCCGCCATCGCCGGAACGCTCGCGTCGCGCACCGGCACCTGCTGCGCGAGGACCGCGGTCGACAGCGCGACGAGCGCCGCGGCGACGATCGTGCGAGGGCTCGCGCTCATCGAACCTCCTTCGTCTCGAGATCGAGCGATTTCTTCTCCCCATCGGCGATCGTAACGCGCGTGGCGAGCGCCGAAAGTCTTTGCAGCGACGTGACGTCCATCCAATTCGGCACGGCGGTGCTCACCGCGACGACAAGATAGTCGCCGGCAGGCAACGCGGTGAGTTTGTACTTGCCGTCCGATCCGACGCGCGCGGTCTTCAGCCGTCGGGGCGTCGGCCCGTGATCTTTCCACAGACTCGCCTGCTCCGGAAACACGAGCACGGTCGCCGTCGGATCGACGCCTTTGCTGTTCCGCGTGGCGCCGGAAAGCTCCGTTGGCTTGTCGGTGAACACGACGACGAGATCGGGCACGTCCTTGCCGCCGATTTCGAACGGCGAATCGCTGACATCGCGCCCGTCCTCGAACGCGCCCTTGAACCACCAGCCCTGCCACGGCCCGTTCGCCCGCACGACGTAGCGGCCGGGCGGCAGCTCGTAGGACGAGAGCTGACCGCGCGCATCGATCACCGCGCGGGACAGCGTGAACTGGCTGATCGAAAAAGCATTGAACGAGCCCGTGCGGCCGTCCGCAGGATCGATCGTCACTGTGCCGAGACGCAACCGATCCGGCGCGGGCTTGTCGGTCGCTCCCTCGAATTCGACGTGGCCGCCGACGCGCGCGCCCGTCGCCAGCATGACATTCACACCAGTGATGTCATGTTCCTCGACTGACACCGAGGTGCTCGCCCAGAGCGTGGGACCGTCGGGAATGGGCGGCGGCACGCTCGGGCCGGTGCTGCTCATGATCATTCCGGAGCCGGTCTGAATCACCGTGACCGCGCCCGACGGTATCTGCGGCCGGAGGGGCATCTTCGTCACGCGAATCGTATAGAGGCCAGGCGTCACGCCGAGAAACGCGAACGCGCCGTTCGAATCGCTGACGGTCGTCGCCGTCACGATCTCGTAGTCGCGCTGCGGATCGTTGGCATTGCCGGCGACGAGCTCGAGCGCGGTCTGCGCCTCGGGACCGTTGGGCCCGGTCAGCACGCCGGACACCGTGCTCGCGACCACCGGTCGCAGCTGAAAGTCGATGCCCGTGCGATCCGCGGCAGGCGCGAGCGTGACGATCGTCGCATCGCCAATCGATCCCGCCGTCGGATAGAACATGCACGGATAGACGTACACCTTCCCTTGGGCGGCGGGCGGAGCCACCGGGCCGCCCGAGGCCGGCCGCAGCAGCCACGGTCCGACCGGCTGGCCCCCGCCGAGTAGCGAGAACGCCTGTGAGGCGGAGCGATCGAGGTCGCGCTGCATGTCTTCGGTGCGCCCGCTCTTGACGGCCGCTGCGAACGCGGTCATCAGCGTCGTTGGGACGGTGGTCTGTGTCGTGACGATCCCGACGACGTAATCGCCGGGCCCGAGCGACGCGGCTCGATACACGCCGCGATCGTCGGTCGAAGCCGTGTTGCCAATCTGCTGAAACTTCTGACGCCCGCTGACGATCGTCCGTCTGAGCACCTTGACCTGCACGTTGATGAGAGGCTCGCCAGTCTCATCGACGATGGTCCCGCTGATCGCGCCGAACTTCCACAGCGGCACCGCCAGATCGCCACGCTTTTCGCCATCGCCGAGAACAATCGTCTCGGGCACCGTATCGGTCGGCGCGCGACGCCCGAAAAGGCCGTAGTCGTACCCTGGCTTGCTCGCCGTAATCGTGAACGAGCCCTTCGGCACGTCGCGGAACACGAACCGTCCGTTCACGTCCGTCAGCAGTTTCATCGGCAGCCGGCTGAGCCTTGCGGGCGGTGTCGGACCGATTGCGCCGCCAGCAGGCACCGGCACAGTGGCCAGCGTGACGATGACGCCGCCAAGCCCCTTGCCCGTCGTGCCGTCCACCGTCTGCCCCACGAGCATGCCCGTCGGCGGCGAGTCCTTTTGCGATCCGATTGGCGACTGGGCAAGAAGATCGGACGCAGCGACCAATACCCAGACGGACGCGAGCATCCGGCGAACGAGAGGAGCCATCTGGGGCCTCCCGGGGATGTGACGAAAAACGACAGAGAGTGGCTCGGAGGATAGCAGAGACGCGCGTCCTTGCACTAGGATCGAGGCGTGAGACGACTTCTGCTTCTCGGCGTTCTGACCGCCGCCGCGTGCGGCGGCAGCAGCTCGAGCCCCTCGGGGACGGGCACCGCGCAGGTGGGCTTTCTCTGGAGTGCCACCGTGACGCAAACCACCGCGAGCGGCGGCCAGGAGTGCCTGCTTTCCTTCCAGTCGGCCAACGGCCAGGCCGACAACTGGACCATCCAGATCAATCAAAACAACACGGATCTGACCGCGTCGGCCGCCTCGGTGAACTCCGGCCAGCAATGCAACTACACCGGCACCGTCAACACGAGCCAGATGACGCTCAACATGTCGACGTGCACGCCGGCCGGCTTCACGATCTCGTGCAATGGCAACTTGCGCGACGTCTACATCTTGTCCCGCTCGCTGTCGGGCAATACCAATGCGACCACCGCCACCATCATTCAGGGCACGACCGCCGAGACATGGAACGTGTTCGCCAACGGCGACACGACGACGCTCCTCAGCACGATCAAAACGACCGGCAGCTTCATCTTCCGGCGCTGAGCGCCTCGGACTCGGAGACGGTTACTGGCCTTCGGCGGGCGCGAGCTCGGCCGTGGGCTTGCGCCCGAGCCACGTCTGGAACTGCGCCATGTAGGTGTAGACGACCGGCGTGAGGTAGAGCGTGACGAGCTGCGAGAAAATCAACCCGCCCACGACGACGAGACCAAGCGGCTGGCGGGCTTCACCGCCCGCGCCGTACCCGAGCGCGATCGGCACCGCACCGAACAGCGCCGCCATCGTCGTCATCATGATGGGACGGAAGCGAATCAGACAGCCTTTGTAGATCGCCTCGCGCGGCGACATGCCGCTGCGCTCGGCCTCGAGCGCGAAGTCGATCTGCATGATCGCGTTCTTCTCGACGATGCCGATGAGCATGATCATGCCGACGAACGCGAAGATGTAGAGGTCGATGCGTAAGAGGAGCTGCGTGACGATCGCGCCGAAGCCCGCCGACGGCAGACCCGTGAGGATCGTCTGCGGGTGGATGTAGCTATCGTAGAGAATGCCGAGGACGATGTACACGACGAGGATCG
>CAYQRM010000114.1:0-48932 GCA_964419785.1 uncultured Solibacteraceae bacterium
CCGCGTCACCGTGCCCGCGAGCGCCGCTGATTCGGCGATCGAGGCGGCGGCCCTCGGCTCGGCGCAGATTCAACCGCACCTCTCGGGCAAGACCGTCGTCAAAGTGATCGTGGCCCGTGGCCGGCTGGTCAGCATTGTGGTGAAATGACGAGAAGGACGCGGATATGACGCGGGGAATCTCTCGGGCGGTGGCGGCGATGGCGCTGATCTGGGCCGCGCTTGGCGGGACCGCGTGCGGCTACGCGCTTGAAGGGCTAGGCAACACGCTGCCGGCGACGCTCAAGATCATCGGCATTCCGCTGTTCACCAACCACTCGCAGACGCCCGACATCGATCAGGTGTTCACGCGCGCCGTGCGCGAGGAGTTCGGCAACCACGGCAGGTTCACAGTCAATCCGGACATCGAGGGAGCGGACGCGATTCTGACGGCGACCATCGTCTCGGTGCAGTACATCGTCACGAACTTCAACACGAACCATCAGGCCACGCGCTACGCGGTCATCGTCACCGCCAACGTCGAGTTCAAGGACGTGAAGGACGACAACAAGATTCTGTGGAGCAATCCAGCGCTGCAATTTCGCGACGAGTACGACGTGACGTCGAACGACGCCGGCCTCGATCCCGCGTCGTTCTTCCGGTCGGATGCCAACGCGCTCGATCGACTGTCTAAGAACTTTGCCCGCTCGGTCGTGACGTCGATTCTCTCGGGGTTCTGACGCGACGTGCCGTCACTCGATCTCCGGGCGCTCGAATCTCGCATCAAATCCCGAAAGCTCGACGCCATCCACGTCTTCGTCGGCGAGGACGTGAAGCTCGTCGATCGCATGGTGGATGCCGTCGAAGCGACCATCGACGAGGGCGACCGTCCGTTTGCTGTTGAGCGCGTCTACGCCGCCGAGCCGGGCGGCATGCCGATCGACATCGCCGCGGCGATTCGTGTATTCCCGATGCTCGGCGATCGCCGCATCGTCATCGTCCTGCGGGCGGAACGATTCCTGAAGCCGAAGCGCGCGTCGAAAGCGGGCGAGACGGTCGAGAGCGAGGGTGCGGAGAGTGGCGACTCGGTCGACCTCGAGCCGCTCGACGAGTACGTCGGCGCGCCGGCGGGCAACGCGACGCTCGTGTTCGTCGCGTCGGGAATCGACAGGACGCGCCGGTTTACGAAGCGCCTGCTCGAGAAGGCGAGCGTGACGGAGTTTGCCGGGCTTGCGGGTGACGGGCCAGCGGGACGCGGCACCGCGCGCGCGGCGGTGATGGAGCAGATCACGCGCGAGCTGTCGGCGCAGAATCGCACGATCGATCCGCGGATCCTGCACACGCTCGTCGACCGCGCCGGCGGCGACGTCAGCCGGCTGCGAGACGACGTGGAGCGGCTGCTCCTCTACACGGAAGGGCAGAGCAAGATCTCCCGCGAAGACGTCGACGAGATCGTGACGATGCACGTCGTCGTCGAGGACGAGTGGGCGGTGGTGAACGCGATTGCGGCGGGTGATGCGCCGGCGGCGTTGCGTGCGGCGGCCGCGCGGCTGGACCGCGGCGACTCGCCGCATCAGCTGATCGGACAGCTGCGCTGGTGGGTGTCGTCACGCTTGTCCGAAGCGGACGCCGCGCGCGTGCGGCCCGCCGTCGATGCGCTGATGCGAACGGACCTCGCGCTGAAGAGTTCGGGCGGCGACGAGCGCGTGCTCGTCGAGCGATTGATTGTCGAGTTGACCGGAAGGCCGCTGCCCGATCGGCGCTGGGGCGGGCGCAGGTAGCGCTACTTCTTGGCGCTGAGCCGGCGGGCGAGGCGGGACTTGTAGCGGCCCGCCGCGTTGTTATGAATGATGCCCTTGCCCGCCATCTTGTCGATGAGCGAGAACGTCTCGCTGAGTGCGGTCTTGGCCTTGGCCGTGTCTCCGGCGTCGATCGCGGTTCGAATCTGCTTCAGCCCGCTGCGCAGCTTGGCCCGCAGCTCACGGTTGTGCTGGGTCCGCTTGAGAGTTTGACGGTGCGCCTTCACCGCCGAAGCGTGTCGCGTTGCCACTCGTGTGTCCTTACTGGCGGGTGCAGTCCCGCTCGATGCGGCCCGCTCGTCGGGCCAGAAACACCAAAGTATATCACCCGGACTTGACGGTCCCGCCCGGGGCTGATGGGCCTTTCGCCGCGAAGGTTCGGTCGGACGGTTGGCGTCGCCGTTGGGCTGCTCGGCCGGTAGCGGCTGCCGTCTCAGCGACCGTCGCCTTCCTTCATACGCCGGAGTCGGCGCCGCTCGTCCCGATCGGGAGCGGCGATTGGCCCGCGCGGCCGGCGAGGACCGGCGAGGCGTATCAGATCGAGCAGCGCCTGTTCTTCGGCTGACGGTGGTGGCGTGATGTCTTCGTAGAGCGCTCGGGCCTCCGCCTTCGGGATGTGACGGTCGGCGAGTCCGAGAACCTTTACGCGCTGACGGCGGCCGAGCGTCCGCGTGATTTCGACCACGTCGCCAGGTTTGATCTCGCGATGGGGCTTGGCGGCTTGGCCGTTGAGATCGACCTTGCCGCCGCGGCACGCCTTCTGAGCTTCCGATCGAGTCTTGAACAGGCACGAGACGTCGAGCCAGACGTCGAGGCGGGGGACGGGGGATTTTTCCACAGAATGAGGCAAAATAGGGACGGAGGTCGACGTCGACCTCCGTCCCCATTTTGCCACATCCTGTGTAAAAATCCCCCGTCCCCCTACTGCTCGTCGGTGTCGTGGCGCTCGCAGCCGCAGCGTTTGGTGCGCGCGACGCACAAGAGCCGGTGGATACCGGCGTCATCGCCAAGATTCGCGACGAAGGCTTGAATCGATCGCAGGTCGGGCCGGTGTTCAACATGCTGGTCGATACGATCGGGCCGCGCCTCACCGCGTCGCCCGCGCACAAGCGCGCCGCGGACTTCATGCGCGACACCGCGGAGAAAGACGGCCTCACCAACGCGCGCCTCGAACCGTGGGAATTCGGCCGCGGGTGGGAGCTCGACAAGCTGACCGTCGAGATGGTCGAGCCGCGCTACATGCCGCTGCTCGGCTACGCCGAGGCGTGGAGTCCGTCGACCTCAGGCGAGATCGTGGCGCCGGCGATTCTGCTCGCGGGAAAATCCGCCGAGGATGTGAGCGCCATGCAGGCGCAGATCAAGGGCGCGATCGTTCTGCAGCAGCCGCTCGTCACCACCTTCATCACGAGCGATCGCCCAGCGCCCACCTCACAGCCCGATCTGCCACCGCCCGATCCCGCCGCCGGACGACGGGGTGGAGGCGCGGGGCGTGGCGGTGGCGGGCCAACGCCAGCCAACCTTCAGGCTGCGGGTGCGGCGGTTCTGCTCAAGCCGAGCCGCGGCATGGAAGGCACCGTGTTCGTCCAGGGCGCGAGCCGCGAGAGTCAGACCGACACGCTGCCGAAAATCGTGCTTGCGGGCGAGCACTACAATCTCATCGCGCGTTTGCTGCAGGCAAACGTGCCAGTGAAACTGCGCGTCAACGTACAGTCGCGATTTCTCGAGGACCGCCGGTCGTATAACGTTCTGGCGGAGATTCCTGGCACCGATCCCGTACTGAAGAACCAGATCGTGATGCTGGGCGGCCACCTCGATTCCTGGCACGCCGGCACCGGCGCGGCCGATAACGCCGATGGCGCCGTCGCCGTCCTCGAGGCATTCCGCATCCTCAAGGCGATTGGCGTCGCGCCGAAGCGCACGCTGCGCCTCGCGATTTGGAGCGGCGAGGAAGAAGGCCTTCTCGGATCGAAAGCGTACGTGCGCGATCATCTTGAAGGCGACGCGCACAAAGCCGAGCGCGATCAGATGGACGTCTACTTCAACATCGATCCTGGCAGGGGACCGATCTACGGCTGGTACCTCGAGTACAACGATGCGGTTCGGCCGATCTTCGACGCATGGATGGCGCCGTTCAAGGACCTTGGCGCGCAGCGCAACGTCGCGCAAGGCATCGGCAGCACCGATCATCTGAGCTTCATCGCCGCTGGCGTCCCCGGGTTCAACCCGATCCAGGACTACACGGACTACGACGTGCGGCTGCATCACACCAACGGCGATACGTCGGAGCGCGTCACGCTTCAAGACCTGAAACAAAACGCGATCGTGCTCGCGGCCTTCGTCTATCAGGCGGCGATGCGACCCGAGATGATTCCGTCGGCGGTGAGGAAATGACGAGATAGTGCCTGGTGCACGAAGGCCTCAGAACTGACCCTTGTTAGTCGTTCCGGAGCGCCGCGACCGGATCGACCGCGAGCGCCCGCCGTGCGGGCGCGAGCATCGCGACCACCGCCACTGCGGCGATCGCCAGCGCCAACGCGATGAACGCCCAGCCGCCGAAGAGCGGTAGCGCGAACAGGAAGCGCTGGATCGCCCAGCCGCTCAGCCGGAACGCCATCGATCCCGCCACGAGCCCGACGATGACCGGCACGAGCCCCTGACGCACGACGAGCGTGACGACGGTCCTCGCGTTTGCGCCGAGCGCGATGCGAATCCCGATCTCGCGCGTGCGATGCGCGACGGCATACGCCACGAGCGCGTAGAGCCCGAACGCCGTGAGGACGATCGCCAGTCCCGCGAAGAGCGAGAACAGCATGAAGCCAAGTCGCTGGGGTTCGAGCGTCCCTCGAAGCCGATCCGCCATTGTCATGACCGAAGTAATCGGGAGGTGCGGGTCGGCCGTTGCGATGGCCGTAACGCCTTCGCGCGCGGCAAGGTCCGCGCCCGAGACGTCGCGCACGATCAAGTGCTGACCGCCGAAGTCGAACATCTGCGGCATTTGGACGTCGAGCAGGTACAGCATCGGCTCCGCGTGCCCCCCGACTGAGCGGGAGACATCACCCACGACGCCGATGACGCGCGCCCAGCGCGCCGGGGCGTCGCCTGCGTTGAGATCGACGCGGCCGCCCAAGGCGCTCGCGTCCGGCCAGTACTTTCGCGCGGCAGCCTCGCTCACGATGGTGAGCGTCTCGGCGCCGGGCAAATCGTCCCGCGTGAACACGCGACCGCCCAGGAGCCGGATGTTCATCGCGCTGAAGTAGCCGGGCGAGACGATGTTCGCCTCGATGGACAGGTGATCCTTCGTGACCGGCTGGCCTTCGATGTCAACGCCCCAGCTCAGGAAACCACTGAGCGGCGGCATCGCCGACCAGCCCGCGCCGGCGACCTCGGGGCGCGCCGCGAGCGCGTCGAGCACGCGGTTCTGCAACTCGCCGACGCGCTCTTGCTGGTAGCCCCCCAGCGTCGCGTCCATGGTGACAATGGCCGTGCGTGTCGTGTCGAAGCCGAGATCGACGCCGATGCCGTGACGGACGGCCCGCGCGAACGCCAGACTGCCGGCGAGCAGCAGCACCGCGAGCCCGACTTGCAGCGTCACGAGCGTCGACCGCAGCGGTTGTCGCGACGATCCGCGGCTGCCCTCGCGGAGCGCGCCGATGAGATCGAGCCGCATGGATTGCCAGATCGGCGCCGCACCGAAAATCACGCTCGTGAGGACGCCGAGTCCGACCGCCACCGCGAGCACGCGTCCGTCGATCGCGAGATGCAGCTCGCCAATGGCGATGCGGCCGGGCAGCTGGAACCGGCCGAGCAGCGCCAGCGCGCCGCTCGCGGCGGCCACGCCCCCGAGCGCGCCGCACAGTCCGAGCAGCACGCTCTCGGCAAAGAGCAGCCGCATGGTCCGCGCGCGGCCCGCGCCAAGGGCCGCGCGAATCGCGAGCTCGCGCTGCCGACGTTCCGCACGCACGAGGAGCAGGTTGGCGACGGTTGCGCACGCGAGCAACAAGGTCACAAGTGTCGCGCCGGCGAGCACCATCAGGAACCGCCGCAAATCGTCCGCCGTGGTGAGACTCAGCGCCGACGCGGTGATCGGCGTGAGCCTGGTCGGCTCGGGCGCGTCGCCGCTCTTCGGCGGATCGATCGCGCGACGGAGTGCGTTCGTCTCATCCGCCGCCTGGGTCAACGTGACGCCATCGCGAAGCCGCGCGGCGACCGCGATCCAGGTGATGTTGGTGCGCTCCAGCGTCTCCGGCTTCGCGAAGAACCCCGTGGCGACGCGCGGCAGCGCGCGCACCGGAATGAAAATCTGTGCCGTGTTGGAGAGCGTGAGCCCGCGAAATCCTGCCGGCGCCACGCCGACGATCGTCGTCGGCACGCCTCGACCGAGGCGGATGGTCGACCCGACAATGGCTGGATCGGCGCCGAACACTCGCTTCCACGCATCGTCGCCGAGCACGGCCACGGGCGGCGCGCCGACCTGATCGTCGGAGTCCTGGAGCAGGCGGCCGGCGCCGGGTTTCAAGCCGAGCGTATCGAAATAGCGGCCATTGACCGCCACGCCGGTCAGGTTGATCGTTCGGCCGCCGCGATCCAGGCCGATGCTCAGGTTCGTCCACGACGCGAGGCCCGAGAACGATTGGCTCCGGCTCTCGAGTCCCCGCAGGACCGGGTGCGAGAACGTCGTGCCCAGCTCGACGACGCGATCGGGATCGCGAATGTCGAGCGGGTGCAGCAGCGTCGCGCGCGCGAGGCTGAAGATCGCGGTCGACGCGCCGATGCCGATTGCGAGCGTGATGGTCGCGCCGAGCGTGAAGAGCGGTGCGTGCGCCAATCCGCGCACCGCCTGGCGGAAATCCGTGCCGAGCCCGCGGCCGCCGCCGCGCGGAGAACGATCGCTCGACGGCTGTCCGCGCTCGAGCCGCCACGCGCGCGGCAGGCTCTGCACGAAGTCGGTGATGATGTCGCGAATCAAACTCATTCGCGCGACGAGGCCCGGACGCTCGCGCCAGCGCTCGGCGACGACCGACGTCATCTCGTCGCCGTGCGAGGCCCGCAGCGAGGCCGGATAGGCGAGAAGCAGCAGGCGATACAGTCGAACAGCAAGCATGGCGCGTCAGGCCTTGCGCGGAAGGACGCGTCTGGCGCGCGCGAGGCCGACCGCCGCATCGAGTCGCGCGGCTTCGGCGCGGAGCAGCTCGCGCCCATTCGTGGTCATCCGGTAATAACGCCGACGTTCGTCGTCAGGCCGTCCGCGCCGCGGCGACTCTTCGATGAATCCGTCGCGCAGCAGCCACTTGATCGAGCCGTACAGCATGCCGGGTCCGACGCGAACGACGCCGTCCGTGCGCTGCTCGATGTCGCGCATGATCGCGTAGCCGTGCCGCTCCTCGTCGGCGAGCGCCAGCAGGATGTGAAAAACGGCGGGCGAGAGCGGCAGCAAGGTGTCGACGGACGGACCAGCGGTCATAGCTCAGAATCAGATATATCAGAATCTGATACAGCGCGCAATTTTTGAAGCGCGAGCGCCTCCGTCAGCGTCATATTGAGTGAGCCAGCGTTCCGGAGGCTTCATGGGACGATTCATACTCTCGGGCAGCATTCTGTTTTCATCCGCGGTGGCTGTGACATTGGCGGCCCAGGTGCAGACCAGCCAGACGCCGCCACCGGCGACAGGTCAGACGACGGGTCAGAGCACCGGACAAGCGGCCGGCACGACGGGCTCAACAGGTCAATCAACCGGCGCGGCCGGTCAACCGGCGACGCCCGCGGCGTCGACGGCGCCGGCAACAGCGACGCCGCCGATGACGCCCGCCGCCGCAGCCGAGCGGATGTCCGCGCAGTGGAAGCTCGACAAGGATCTCAGCAGCTTGCCGTCGTCGCCGGAGTCGCTGTCCGGTTCGGGCAACGGCGGCAGCAGCGGACGCGGCGGGTACGGCGGCTCTGGTGGCGGTGGCTCTTATGGTGGCGGCGGACGTCGTGGGTACGGCGGGCGCGGCGGCTCGGGTGGCGGCGGGGGTGGCGGCGGCCAACGCGGCGGTGGATCGGGCATGAGCCAGGATCAGATGCTCGAAGCGCGCGCGGTGTTGCGCGAAATGTCCGATCCACCCCAGGTGCTCAACGTGGTCGCGTCGCCGGACTCGATTCAGCTCACGTCCGACGACGGGACGGTCCGCAAGTTCACGACGAACGGCAAGAAGGAACAGGTCGATCTCGGCACGGCCAAGATTGATTCCACGAGCAGCTGGGGCGACGGCAAGCTGACGCAAGACATCTCAATCGGCTCGCTCAAGATCGAGCGCACCTTCCAGGTCACCGATCAGGGCAACCAGCTCATCGTCGCGGTGAGGATGCCGGGGCGCAACGGTGGCGGCGGGGGCGGCGCGAGCTCTCCCGGCGGAAACGGCAGCGCGAATTCCCGTGGCGGATCAGGCGGCGGAGGTCAGACGAGCGGTCCGTCGTCGGGGGCGCCGATCAAGGCGATTTACGATCGCGCGCAGCAGTAACTACTGAAGCGCGGCAGTCACGAGCTCACGGGCGCGGATGAGGAGCGCGTCGATTTGCGACGCGTCCTTGCCGCCGGCTTCGGCGAAGTCTGGTCGTCCGCCGCCTCCGCCGCCGACGATCGGCGCGAGCTCTTTGACGAGCTGTCCGGCCTTGACGCGATCGGTGAGGTCTTTCGTCACCGAGACGAGCAGCTGCACCTTGCCCTCGTGCTCGCCGGCGAGCACGACGACGCCGCGGCCGACACGATCGCGCAACGAATCTGACAAGCCGCGCAGCGCGCCTTTCTCGAGGCCGCTGACGCGGCGCGCGACGAGCCTGGCGTCGCCGACGGCGACCGAGTCGTCCTCCGCGCCGCGCGACGATCCGCCGAGCGAGATCTTCATCTTGAGCTGCTCGTTCTCACGCAGGAGCCGTTTCGCCTCCGCCTGCAGGCGAGCGACGCTCTCCGTCGCGTGATCGCCGGTCGTGCCGAGGGCGGCGAGGGTGCGATAGAGCGTCCTCTGATCGTTCTGGATGTGCGACACCGCGCCGGCGCCGGTGAGCGCCTCGATGCGGCGAACGCCTGCCGCGACGCCGCTCTCCTCCGTGATGACGAACGGACCGATATCGCCAGTCGCGCGCACGTGCGTCCCTCCGCACAGCTCGACGCTGAAGCCCGGGACCGTGACCACGCGCACGGTGTCGCCGTACTTCTCGCCGAAGAGCGCCATCGCGCCGCCCTTGATCGCGTCCTCGGTGCGCTTCACTTCGGTGCCGACGGCGACATTTCGATAGACCTGCTCGTTGACGACGCGCTCGATATCGCGCCGTTCGTCGTCGGTGAGCGCCTGCGCGTGCGTGAAGTCGAAGCGCAAACGATCAGGCGCGACGAGCGATCCGGCCTGGCGCACGTGCGTGCCCAGTCGCTGTCGGAGCGCCGCGTGGAGCAAATGGGTCGCGGTGTGATTGCGTCGCGTGGCGTTGCGGCGCGCCTCGTCGACGTGCGCCGTGACCACGTCGTTCATCTTGATCGTTCCCGCCGTGACCTTGACGATGTGCGCGCGCATCGCGTCGGCGCCGCCGCGCTTGAGGCCGACGACGTCAGCGCGCAATCCGCTCGAGCTCGTCAGCGTGCCGGTGTCGGAGACCTGTCCGCCCGCCTCGAGGTAGAACGGCGTTGGCGTCAGCCACACCGCGAACGTGCCGGGCGCGTCGGCCACGGGCTCGACGGCCTCGACCCGCGCGTTCGCCTCGACGACGTGGTCGTAGCCCGTGAATTGATCTTTACCTTTGTGATCAGCGATCGCCCAACCCGTCCCGCCAGTCGCCTGGCCGGCCGCTGGCGATCCGAACTTGCTGCTCGCGCGCGCCCGCTCGCGCTGGCCCTCCATCGCGCGCTCAAAGGCCTCGCGATCGACGCGCAAGCCGCGCTGTTCCGCGAGGTCCTCGGCGAAATCGAGCGGCACGCCCAACGAGTCGTAGAGCCGGAACACCTCATCGCCTGACACGGTCTTCGATCCGCTCGCCGTGGTCCGGTTGAGCAGGTCCTCGAGCTTCGGCAGGCCGTTCGTGAGGACGGCGTCGAACCGGTCTTCCTCGGATTTCACCGTCCGCACGACCTGGTCCCGCATCGTCACGAGCTCGGGATACTGACCACCCATCTCGCTGACGACGACGTCGACAAGCGCGTGAAGGAAGGGATCCGCGAGCCCGAGCTTCTTGCCGTGTCGCATCGCACGCCGCATGATCTTGCGCAGCACGTAACCGCGCCATTCGTTCGACGGCTGCACGCCGTCGGCGATGAGAAACGTCATCGCCCGCAGGTGATCGGCAATCACGCGCATCGAGACATCAGGATGATCGGTCTCATCCGCGACCGCGGTGTACCGGCGGCCGGCACGCTCGCCAATCGCGTGGAGGATCGGCGTGAACAGGTCGGTATCGTAATTCGAGAGCTTGCCCTGAATGACCGCGGTGACGCGCTCGAGGCCCATCCCCGTGTCGATGGAAGGCGCGGGCAGCGGTGTGAGCGTGCCGCGCTCGTCGCGGTTGAACTCCATGAAGACGTTGTTCCAGACCTCGACGTAGCGCTCGCACGAGCACTCGACGCCGCGGCACACCGGCTCGGGGCACGGGACATCGTTGCCGCGGAAGTAATGAATCTCCGAGCAGCGGCCGCACGGTCCCGTGTCGCCCATCTGCCAGAAATTCTCAGTGAGGCCGAGCTCGGCGATCCGCGAGGGCGGCACCAGTGTCATCCAGATGCCGAACGCCTCGTCATCGCGCGCGACGCCAGCCTCGCCTTTGAAGACGGTCGGAAACAGGCGATCGGGCGAGAGCTTCCACGCCTTCGTCAGCAGGTCCCACGCGAACGGGATCGCGTCCTTCTTGAAGTAGTCGCCGAACGAAAAATTGCCCAGCATCTCGAAGAACGTGTGATGGCGGAGCGACGGCCCGACGTTGTCGAGGTCGTTGTGCTTGCCGCTGACGCGCATGCACTTCTGGGCGGTCGTCGCGCGCGCGTAATCGCGGCGCTCTTTGCCGAGAAAGACGTCCTTGAACTGGTTCATCCCCGCGTTCGTGAAGAGCAGCGTCGGATCGTCGGCCGGCACGAGCGACGACGACGCGATGACGCGATGAGCGCGCTGGGCGAAATAGTCGAGAAAGCTCTTGCGAACCTCGCGAGATGTCATGAACAGGCAATTGTACTAAATGAGGCGGTGAGGCAATGGGGCCCTCATTCTTGGTCGTCTTGAAGGTGCTGCCGAAGTGCCTTGCTGATCGCCTCCGCCGGAAACCCGCGTCTGAGCAGGTGCTGAAAGATGCGGCGGCGCTCGGCGAGCGACAGACGCTCGGGCAAGTGCTTGCGCGCCAGCACGCGGGCGATCTGCGCCTGGTCGTCTTCCTTCGGCACGTCGGCGAGAAGCTCCCGCGCGAGCGCAGGTGCGATGCCGCGAGCGACGAGCTCGCGCTCGATCCGCAGGCGGCCGCGGGTCTTGATGTCGCGCGCCGTGCGGATGTAATTGGCCGCGACGCGGCGGTCGTCAAGTGTGCCGTCGGCAGTCAGGCGCTGGAGGCAGTCGTCGGTGATGTCTTCGGCGTAGCCGCGATCGCGCAGCCGCGCTCGAAGCTCGGCGGCCGTGTACTCGCGGCGCATGAGCAGGCGCAGGGCGGTTGGCCACGCGCTGCTGGCGGGTGGGGGAGCCGTCTCGCCGGCCGGTCGGTGCCGGCGCCCCACTTAGTTGCCGTAGCGCTGAATATCGGCAGTCGCCGCGCCGGCCAACGCCGTGGCCGTGCCCGTCGTGATGCCGCGCAGGCGCATCTTGAACTCTTCCACGTTGGTGACCCAGCGCAGCGCTTCTTCCATCGTCACCAGCCCCTGCTCGTAGAGGCCCAGGATAGCCTGATCGAAGGTCTGCATGCCGTACTGCGAGCCGCCGGCGGCGATGGCGTCGGCCATGAGCGACGTCTTGTCGGGCTCGGCGATGCAGTCGCGAATGTACGCGGTGGCGATGAGCACTTCGGCGGCGAGCGCCCGGCCCTGGCCGTCAGCGCGGGGGAGCAAGCGCTGCGACACCGCGGCCTTGAGCACGCGGGCAAGCTGATGGCGGATCTGACCCTGCTGGTGCGGCGGAAACGCGCCCACGATACGGTTGACGGTTTCCGGCGCGTCGAGGGTGTGCAGAGTCGAGAAGACGAGGTGTCCGGTTTCAGCGGCGGTGAGCGCGGTCTCGATCGTTTCGGGGTCGCGCATTTCGCCGATGAGGATGACGTCGGGGTCCTGACGCAGCGCGCTGCGCAAGCCCGACGCGTAGTGTGGCGTGTCGAATCCGACTTCGCGCTGCGTGACGACCGCGCGCACGTCGGAGTGCACGAATTCGATCGGGTCCTCGATCGTGAGAATGTGCATCGGGCGCGTGCGGTTGATCAGATCGATGATCGCGGCAAGCGTGGTGCTCTTGCCGCTGCCCGTGACGCCGGTGACGAGCACGAGGCCGCGCGACTCTTCCGAGAGCGCGATGACCGAGGGCGGCAGCCCGAGGCTCTCGAGCGACGGAATCTTGTCAGGAATGAGACGCATCGACACGGCGATCGTGCCGCGCTGACGGAACACGCTCGCGCGGCAGCGGCCGACGCCCGGCGCCTGCCAGGCCACGTCGACTTCGAGGTGCGTCCGCAGCCGTTCCTGGTGCGCGGGCGGCAGGAGTCGCTGCGCGATGGCTTCGAGATCGGCGGCGCTCACCGGCGCGACCGAGGCCCACCGCTGAAGCGAGCCGTTGATGCGCACGAGCGGCGCGTGCCCGGCGCGCAAATGAATGTCCGACGCAGTCGCCGCGGCGGCGGTGCGCACCATCTGATCGAAGGTCATGCCTTCAGTCCTCGTCCTCCCGGGCGTTGGAGACACCCCCGGAGAGCGATTTCACTATTGCAAATCGCTTGCCGTCCCGGCGAAGGCGCGCGGACGATGCGAGAAGGGCCGTCGGGCGAGGAAACGCCCGAATTCAGGCGCAAAACTGAAGGCGAGCCGACCGCCGTCGCCGGTCTGGCGGGGTCTACTGGACCCGTGCGGCGGCGGGCACGGGTCGCGCCGCACCCGGGATGTCGACGGGGGTGAGCCAGCCGTGCCGGTCCGGCAGCACGCCGTTGATGTAGTCGAAATACGCGCGCTGGAGCGCGGTTGTAATCGGCCCGCGCGCGCCGATGCCGATCGTGACCTTATCGACGGATCGGATCGGCGTGATCTCGGCCGCCGTGCCGACGAAGAACACCTCGTCGGCGACATACAGCATTTCGCGCGGCAGATCCATCTCGCGCACCGTCAAGCCAAGATCGCCGGCGAGCGTGACGATCGAATCGCGCGTGATGCCCGGCAGGACCGACGCCGAGAGCGGCGGAGTGAAGAGCACGTCATCGCGAACGAGGAACAGGTTCTGTCCGCTGCCTTCGCTGATGTGGCCGTCGGTGTCGAGCGCGATGCCCTCGCTGTAGCCGTCGACGACGGCTTCCATTTTGATGAGCGCGGAGTTCGCGTAGTTGGCGACGGACTTGGCCATCGCCGGGAACGTGTTCGGCGCGCTGCGCGTCCACGAGCTCACGCGCACGTCGACGCCTCGTTCGAGCGCGTCGGGTCCGAGATACGCGCCCCATTCCCAGACGAGAATCGCGGCGTCGACCGGGCAGGGCAGCGGGTTCACGCCGAGCGTGTGGTACCCGCGATAGAAAATCGGCCGAATGTAGCAGGCGGCCAGACCGTTCGCGCGCACCGTGTCGACGATCGCCTGCGTGAACGCCGGCGGATCCATTTCGTAGTCCATCCGGTAGATGCGCGCCGAGTCGTAGAGGCGCCGGATGTGGGCGTCGAGCCGAAAAAATGCCGAGCCCTTTGGGGTCTGGTAGCAGCGCGCGCCTTCGAAAACCGCCGAGCCGTAGTGGATGACGTGCGTGGCGACGTGGATGTGCGCGTCCTTCCAGTCGACGATCTTGCCATTCATCCACACCTTGAGGGTGGCAGGAAAGGCCATGATGGATCTCCTCGTGCGAGCAACTGGCCCGATCCTACCAGTACGCCTTACTGCGTTTCACCACAAAACGGGCAGCGGGATCCGCGCGCGGGCAGCGGCTTGCGGCAGTTCCAGCAAAACCGGCCGCCCGCGAACTCGCGCGTGCGCACGCGAGCGGTGGCGGGATGCCGCACGGCCGCAGGACGCGGACGCGCATCCGGCGTGAGCGGCGGCGCATCGCCGGCCGGGCGCTTGACGATGGCGCGCCGCGCTTCGAGCAAGTCGTTCAGGAGCTGCTCGGCGCGCTGGTATCGGGCAGACACATCGCCCTTGAGCGCCTTGAGGACGATCTCGTCGATCACGGACGGGACGGCGGGATTCTTCGAGCGCGGCGGCACGACGAGCTCACCGCGGCGAAGCCGCTCGATGTCCGACGGCGCCGGCGTGTCGTACGGCAGCACGCCCGTGAGCATCTGGTACATCGACACGCCGAGCGAGTACAGATCGGACGCGAACACGGCCCGGCCCTCGAACTGCTCGGGCGCCATGTACGGCGGACTGCCGATGACCGTCGTGCCGTGCGCGGCGAGCTCCAGGAATCGCGACGTCCCGAAGTCGCCCACTTTGAGCAGGCCCTTGTCGGTGACGAACACGTTCGCCGGCCGCAAATCGCGGTGAATCACGCCCTGCTTGTGCGCGTGTTCGACGGCGTTCAGGATCTGACAGGTGTAGTCGAGCGTGAGATTGAGCTCGAGCGCGCCGCGATTCGCGATGATGTTCTCGAGCGTCTCGCCCGGCACGTACTCCATCACGATGAAAAAGACGTTGTCCTGCTTTTCCGCGGTGATGACGGTGACGATGTTGGGGTGGTTGAGCGAAGCGAGCAGGCGCGGCTCTCGCAGGAGCTCGCCGAAATCGAGCCCCTGGCGATGCGGCACTTTGATCGCCACGCGCTTGTCGATCCACGTGTCCTCGGCGAGATAAACCGTCCCGAACCCGCCGCTCCCGAGCGGCTCGAGAATGCGGTACTTGCCGAGCGTCTGGCCGCGAAAGACCACGGGCGAAGTATAGTCTGTCGTGCTTCCTCGATTCTTCGCGCCCGGCACGCACGTTGAGCGCGGCGTCGTCACGTTGCCGCCTGACGAGTCGCATCACCTGACGCACGTGCTGCGCCTCGCCGTGGGCGACGAGGTCGCGGTGTTCGATGGCGAGGGGCACGAGTGGCGCGGACGAGTGGCGTCGGCTGGCCGTCGCGCAGCGACGATCGAGCTCGGTACCGCGATCACCCCCGTGTCCGAACCGTCAGTGCCTGTCACGCTCGGAATCGCGATTCTCAAGAGCGATCAGATGGACGCGGTCGTGCGCGATGCGACCGCGCTTGGTGTCAGTGCGATCGTGCCGATCGATTCGGCGCACGTCGCCGTGCCCGCGAGGGTGCGCAAGTCCGAGGCCGCGATCGATCGCTGGCGGCGCATCGCGATCGCCGCCGCCAAGCAATCGCGACGGGCGGTCGTGCCAGCGATTGCGAGCGTGACGCCATTCAGTGCGGCCGTCGAGGCCGCGGCCGCGTCATCGATCTACCTCTGTCTCGAACCCGCGCGCGCGGGCTCGGCGGCGGGCGACGCGAACGATCGGCGGCCGGCGTCCGCGCTGGTGTTCGTCGGGCCCGAAGGTGGATGGTCCGACGAGGAGGTCGCGGTCGCGACGGGACACGGCGCGCGCCCGCTCGTTCTTGGGCCGCGGACGCTTCGGGCCGATCTTGCCCCGCTCGTCGCGCTCAGCGCCCTATGGACGCGCTGGGGTTGGTGAAGGCGAGCGCCACCCATTCGTCCTCGTCGATCCGCGCGTCGAACTGAAGCGCCGCGGACTCGCACGCGCGCTGGACGTTTGTGACCTCGTCGGTCATGAGGCCGCTCGCGATGAGACGTCCGCCTGGCGCGACGGCGCCTGCGAGCGTCGTCGCGTGCCGGCTCAGCATCGCGCCCGTGAGATTGGCGAGCACGATCTCGAACGTGCCGAATTCCGCGAGCGCAGCGGAGCCGTGATCGAGATCGACGGCGGCCGCTCGGACGGCGGCTCCGGCCTCGTTCAGAGTGATGTTTTCGGTGGCTGACTGCAGGGCGTCCGGGTCGTAGTCGATCGCCAGCGCCGCTCTGGCGCCCAACCGCCAGCTCGCAATCGCGAGCACGCCCGAGCCCGTGCCGACGTCGAGCACGCGGGCGCCCGAGATGTCATGCGCCTGGAGCAGCGTGAGGCACAACCGCGTCGTTGCGTGGTGGCCGGTCCCAAATCCCATCGACGGTTGGATTCGCACGACGATCGGCGACAGGCCGTCGGCGTCTTCGCCGGGTCGCGCCTCGTTGTCGCGCCAGGGCGGCGTGACGACAACCCGTCCGACGCGCACGGGCTCGAGTGCGGCCTGGCTGCGCTCGGCCCAGTCCTCGTCGGGGACATCGACCGGCGTGCACGTGAGATCGGGGTCGAGCGCGATGAGTCTCACGGCGGCGCGGGCGCGCGTTTCCGCTGTCGTGAAGAAGAGTCTCAGCCGATCGTCGCTGCCTTCGATGGCGATTGGATGCTCTTCGTCGATTTCCGCCAGCAAACGATCGACAGACTCGTCATCCAGCCGGCGCGTCGAGACGACATCGAGCGCGGGGTAGAGCCGGCTCACCCGAAAAGGTCTTTGACTTTGTCGAAGAACGGCCGGTCGCGCTCGTCGTCGAGCTTGCGCGCGTCGATCTTTTCGACCGGCATGGATTTGCGAAGGTCCTCGACGAGCTTCTTCTGATCCTTCGTCAGCTTGCGGGGCACGTCGATGCTGAGCCGCACGTAGAACGTGCCGCGGCCGCGTCCCGCGACGCTCGGCATGCCCTTTCCGCGGAAGTCGATGAGCGTGCCCGCCGCCGTACCCGCCGACACGTTCACGTCGAGCGGGCCGGACGGGCCGTCCACTTTGAACGATCCGCCGAGCGCCATGATCGGGAAGGGCACCGCGACGTCGACGTAGAGATCGTCCCCTTCTCGGTGAAACGCGTCGTGCGCGCGCACGTGGATCACGACGTACAGATCGCCGGTGGGACCGCCCCCGACACCGTGCTCGCCCTCGCCGTGCATGCGCAGGCGCTGTCCGTCGGCGATGCCGGCGGGAATCCGCACGGTCACGCGGCGATCGCGCGTGACCCGACCGGTCCCGCGGCAGGTCGTGCACGGCGTGCGGACGATTTGTCCCGAGCCGCCGCACTGGCCGCACGTGCGTGCGACGACGAGAAATCCCTGCTGGTAGCGCAGCTGGCCTGCGCCGCGGCACTGCGGGCAGGTCTCGCGCGACGTCCCAGGAGCCGCGCCCGAGCCCTTGCACGTGTCGCAGGCTTCGTCGCGCGGAATCTGAATCGTGGTTTCCGTGCCGGCGTACGACTCCTCGAAGGAGATTTCGAGATCGAAGCGCAGATCGGCGCCGCGCGCGGGGCCGCCGCGCCGCGCGCCTCCGCCGAAGCCGAAGAAGTCGCCGAGGATGTCGGAGAAATCCGAGAAGATGTCGGCATTGAATCCGGGACCACCGCCGGCGGCACCCTGGACACCGGCGTGTCCGAAGCGGTCGTACCGCGCGCGCTTGTCCGAATCGCCGAGCACCGCATACGCTTCGGCGGCCTCTTTGAACTTGTCTTCGGCGGTCTTGTCGCCGGGGTTGCGGTCAGGATGGTATTTGAGCGCGAGCTTTCGATACGCGCTCTTGATGTCCTGCTCGGTCGCGTCGCGCTTGATCGCGAGAATCTCGTAGTAGTCGCGCTGCGTCACGCTCGCGTCACCTTGACCTGGGCCGGGCGCAGCAGACGCTGTCCCAGACGGTAGCCGCGGCGAACTTCCGCGGTGATTTCGCCATCAGGACGGCTGCCGGCGGGCTCGGCGGCGACGGCTTCGTGCCACGAGGGATCGAACTGCTTGCCAACGACGTCGAGCCGCTCGACACCGCGCCGCCGCAGTGTTTCGAGCAGCTGACGATGAATCAACTCGACGCCTCGGCGCGTGCCCGCGTCCCAACCGGGCGCGGCAAGCGCGCGCTCGAAATCGTCGACGACCGGGAGGATCTCTTTGATCAAGTCGATCGACGCGGCCTCGCTGAGCTCGCGGCGCTCACGATCGGTGCGCTTGCGATAGTTGTCGAACTCGGCCGAGGCGCGGAGCAGGCGATCGCGCAGCTCGTCGCGCTCCCGCCGCAGCGCGGCCAGCTCATCGTCGGCCATCGTCGCGCCGAGCTCGTCGGTTTCGTTTCTCAGTTCGTCGGACATGGCTACAGGCCCTTTGAGAGTTGAGTCAGCGCCTGCGACATGCTGTCGACGACGGAAATCGCCCGCTGGTACCGCATGCGTGTTGGACCGATCACGCCGACCGTGCCCGATTTGGCGCCGTCGCTGAACGTGGACGCGACGAGGCTGAACGCGTGCAGATCGGGCGACGCGTGTTCGGAGCCGATGACGATCGTCAAGCCGTTGGTTTCGAGGCAACGGCCGAGCAGCTCGATCAGCTGATGTTTTTCTTCGATCATCCGGAGGAGCGCGCGCAGCATCTCCATCATGCGATCGCGCTCGCCCGGCTCGCCGAGCAGCTCATCGATGAGGTACGACGCGCCCTGCACGTGCAGCGTCTCTTCCGGCACGAGATCGTCGAGCCCGGCGCGCGCCAGTTGCAGCGCGCGCGCCATCAGTGCGTCATACAGCATGCGCTCCTGGCGCATCTGCTCGACGATCGCGTTGCGGGCCTCGTGCAGCGTCAGGCCGACGAACTCGTGGTTGATGTAGTTGGCGGCCGCCGCGAGGAGCTCGGGCGTCGTGCTGTCGTCGGTTTCGATCACCCGGTGCGTGACGACGCCGCCGCTCGCGACGACGATGACGAGCACGCGGCGTCCCTCGAGCGGTGCGAAGTCGACGTGCCGAAGCTTGGCCGTCGGCGCCGCCGGAGCCAGGGCGAACCCAATGTGGTGCGAGGCCCGCGAGAGCTCCTGCGACGCGTTTTCCAACAGGTCGCCGACCGTGCCGTGACGGCGCAGGCGGGCTTCGATCTCCGACGATGACCGCGGCCGACGGCGCGACTCGAGCAGGCTGTCGACGTAGAACCGATAGCCGGAGTCAGTCGGCACGCGACCGGCCGACGTGTGTGGCTGATGTACGAGCCCGTGCTCTTCGAGACGCGCGAGGACGTTGCGCACTGTGGCCGAAGACACACCGAGCGCGCTGTGTTCGGCAAGCCACGCCGACGACACCGGTTCGCCTTGTTCGATGTATTCGGCCACCAGCCGCGCGAGAATGCGCCGCTGGCGTTCGGTCAGATCGGTCATGTTAGAGATTCGGCCGGAAATGCGTCCGGCTTTTCCGGCCCGCTAGCAGTCTCCGTTCGAGACTGCTAATCCTCGCTAGTATAGCTGATCGCGTCGCAAACTGAGCGCGCTACGCCAAACCTGCGCGCGTCATCAGCAACCGTGCGGCCGTGCGCGCCTCGGCCGCCACCGCGCGGCGATCGGCCCAGACAACCTCGCCGTCCCGCGCGACGATCTCGCCATCAACCATCGTCAGCCGGACGTCCCTCGGACCGCTCGTGTAGACGATGAGCGAATAGGGATCGCCGCCCGGCGTCTGATGGAGGGCGTCGGCGCCGACGACGACGAGATCGGCCCGTTTGCCGGGCTCGATCGATCCGATTTCCCGGTCGAGGCCGAGTGCGCGTGCGCCGTCGCGCGTGGCCATACGGACGACGTCGCGCGCGGTCAGCGCACCGGGCGCGTGCCGCAGGGCCTGCAGCGTCGCGGCAAGGCGCATCTCGTGAAACATGTCGAGCGTGTTGTTGCACGCCGCGCCGTCGGCGCCGAGCGAGATGGAAATGCCACGGCGGCGCATCTCGACAATCGGCGCGATTCCCGATCCGAGCTTGAGATTCGATCCGGGGCAGTGGAGGACGTTCACGCGGTGCTCGGCCATGAGCGCCTGTTCCGCGTCGGTGACCCACACGCAATGCGCGGCGCAGAGACGCTCGGTCGCGAGTCCGACTGACGCGAGATACGCGACGTTGTCGAGTCCCGTCTGTTTCCTGACGAGGTCGACCTCTTCGCGCTGTTCGGACGCGTGCGTGTGCACGAGCAGACGGCGATCGGCCGAGGCGGCCGCGGTCGCTTCGAGCAGATCGCGAGTGCACGAAATCGCGAACCGCGGCGCGAGTGCCGCGTGCAGCCGGCCGTTGGCCGCACCGGACCATCGTCGATCGAGCGCGAGGCTCTCGTCGATCGCCTCACGCGTCGATTGCGACAACCGCGCCGGCGCCTCGCCCGTGACGTTCATCAGACACTTGCCGACGATTGCGCGCAGCCCGGTGGGTACGAGCGCGTCGAACACGGCGTCGGTGCCGTGCACGGTCTCCATTGTGAGCGCGGTCGTCGTGCCGCCGATCAAAAGCTCGGCGGCGGCGAGCCGCGCGGCCGCACCGAGCGTCTGCTCGTCGTGGGCGGCCTCGAGCGGCCAGACGCGGGTCTTGAGCCAGGCGAGCAGCGGCAGATCATCGGCGAGCCCGCGAAACAGCGTCTGGCACAAGTGGATGTGCGTTTGCACGAAGCCGGGCAGCACGATCGCGCCGCCTGCGTCGATGGTCGTCGCGGGTTGGAAGTCGGGCGGAGGCGTGCCTACGCCCGCGATCCGCCCATCGACAATCCACACGCTGCCCGACACGACATCCATCGCGTCGTTCATCGTCAGAATGGTGGCGTTGCGGACCAGCGCGGACATGCGCGGCGGCTAGCGGACGATCCGCTGGATGGCGTGCCCCAGCCTGGCGAACCAGCCGAGCGGGCTGCCGCCGTGGACGTCGCAGTACTCCTTTGGCTCGGTGCCCATCAGAAAGCCCTCGGAGATCACCTTCGGACACTCGGGCCGCGCGAGCTTGCCGGTGTCTTTGTCGATCGCGACGAAGACGATGTCGTCCGGCGCCTTGAATTGCACGTCGCGATGGCCCGCGAGCGCGCGCTTCATGAATGTCGTCCAGATTGGCAGCGCCGCCTGGGAGCCGCTCAACCCGATCGGCTGGTTGTTGTCGAAACCGACCCAGACCGCCGTGAGCAGCTCCGGCGTGAATCCGATGAACCAGGCATCGCGGAGATCGTTGGTCGTGCCCGACTTGCCGGCAGCGTCCAGCGCGAAGCCGGCCGCGCGCGCGCCGGCGCCCGTGCCCTCATTGAGGACGCTGCGCATCATGTTGGTGACGAGAAAGGTGGTGTCCGCACGCGCGACGAGCCGGGTCTCGGCGGGCACGATCGGCCGCGATTTGCCGTTCTCGACGACCGTCGTGATCGCCTGGAGCGGACGCAGTTGTCCGCCGTTGGCGAAGATCGTGTACGCCGACGTCATCTCGAGCGGTGTCGCTTCGAACACGCCGAGCGCGATCGAGGGATACGCGCGCGCGGGCGTGCCGACGCCGATGCGCTTCCATAAGTCGGCGACGCGGTTGTAGCCGGTCTGCTCCGCGACTTTGATCGCCACGATGTTGCGCGAGCGCGCGAGGGCCGTGCGCAGCGTAATTGGCCCGTCGTACTCGTTCTGATAGTTGGACGGCGTGTAGTCAGTCTCGCCGTCCTTGAACGTCGTCGGCTCGTCGACGACAACGGTGGCGGGCGTGAGATCGGCGCGCCCTTCGCTCGCCATGCGCTCGAACGCGGCCAGATACACGAACGGTTTGAACACCGATCCCGGCTGACGTTTGGCGGCGACGACGCGATCGAACTGCGACTGGCTGTAGGAGCGGCCGCCGACGAACGCGAGTATTTCGCCCGTGCGCGGATCGACGGCAAGCAGCGCCACCTCCGCCTGTCCGGCCTTCTTGCGTGCCGCCAGCTGCTTGTCGACTTGCGTGATCCCGTCGTCGACCGCCTCCTGCGCGATGCGCTGGAGCTGCAGGTCGAGCGTCGTGTAGACGTCGACCGCGGCGTCCTTCTTCAACACGTTGCCGTACTCGTCGTCGACGACCTGGCTCACGTAGTCGACGAAGTAGGGCGCTTCGTTTTCGAGCGCGCGCGTGGCGACTTTAAGCGGCTCGGCGGAGGCCTTGTCGGCGTCCTCCTTCGAGATGTAATTCGCGGAGGCCATTTCCGCGAGGACGAGATTCCGCCGCTCGCGCGCCCGATCGGGATTGCGGAACGGCGAGAGATACGACGGCGCCTGAATCAGCCCGGCGATCGTCGCCGCTTCGGCGAGCGTGATATTGCTGAGATCCTTGCCGAAGAAGATGCGCTCGGCCTCGGCGACGCCGTGAATCTCGAACGGGCCGCGCTGGCCGAGCGTGACGTCGTTCAAGTACAGCTCGAGAATCTGATCCTTGTTGAGATGCGATTCGAGCACCAGCGCCATGAACTGTTCCTGCAACTTCCGCTTGAGCGTCTTCTGCGGCGTCAGGAACGTGTTCTTGACGATCTGCTGGGTCAGCGTGCTGGCGCCGACCAGATACGGCTTATCGCCACGCAGGTTCGTGACGAGCGCGCCTACGGCGCGAATGACGTCGACGCCGGGATGTTCGTAGAACCGCCGGTCCTCGATCGAGATGACGGCGTTGGCCATCATCTTCGGGATCCTCGCAAGCGGGACGTAACGCCTCCGCTCGCCAGGAGCGAGCGCCGCCAGCATCGGCGCCTCGAGCGAGACCGATTCAACGGGAGCGCCGCCGGCCGCCGTGAGCTTCGTCACGACCGGCGTCGCGCCGCGCGAGAAGTCGACGCGCACCGTCTGCGGTTTCGCTTGTCCGTCCGCGCGGACGCCAATCGTCACGGTCGTCCCCGCGACCGTGAACTCCCCGGGCCCGTCGACCTTGGGCCGCTCGGCATATTCGACGTCGTTCAGCCGCTGCACGAGCTGCGCCGGCGACAGGCTCAGGCCGGCGTGGAGGGTGAGCGGCCGCCCGAAAATTCGCGGCACGGGACGCTGCTCGCCGCCAAGTTTGGAGTCGATCAGGCGGCCATATCGCACCCAATAGAAACTCCCGACGACGAGCATGAGGCCGGCCAGGACGCTGAGCGTGAGCGCCGCGAGCCGAAGCCACGGCCGGGCCCCGCCAAATAGCGCCATCCGAAAGCTCTTTCGGGCGCCAGCACCGGACGACGAGCGGCCCGGGCGAGCGGGCGGACGAGTGGCCATTCCCTTAATTCAGTCTACGCCAGCGGTGCCGAAGTTCGGCTTGACAGGCGAGAGTTCGGCGGCTATTTTCACTTTCTTAGGATACTGAATTAAGTAGGAGACGCGAACGAACGTGCCCATGCCACCCGTCCTCGTCCTCGGCCCTGACTCCGGCGCATTCAACACTCGACGGTTGAACCGACAGCGGTTGCTCGAGGCCATTCGCCGGCTCGGTCCCATCTCGCGGGCCGACTTGTCCAAGCGTACCCACTTGTCGCCGCCGACGGTCTCCGCCCTGGTGGAAGAGCTGGTGGGTGAAGCCGGACTGCTGAGAGAGGTGGGCATCGGCGTCTCGAGCGGCGGACGGCCGCCGATCCTGCTCGAATTCAACGCTGACTATGGCAGCCTCGTTGGCGTGGACCTCGGGTCGCGCACGGTGCGCTTTGCGCTCGCGGACCTGCAGGGACGCATGATCGCGCGCGACCAGCAGCGCACGCGCGCCGATTCGTTCGACGCCGCGATCGATCAAGTGCTGCAGGGCATCGAGGAAATCTTCAAGCGCGCCGGCCGCGACGCACGCAAGCTGTTCGCGATTGGCATCGGCGCGCCGGGCATGACCGACGTGACGACGGGCCGCGTCATCAAGGCCGCGAATCTCGCCGGTTGGACCAACGTGCCGCTGCGTGAGGTCGTTGAAGCGCGGTTCAAAGTGCCGGTGCTCGTCGACAACGACGCCAACATGGCCGCGCTCGGCGAGCGGTGGCAGGGCGTCGCGCGTCAGACGAACGACTTCGTGTTCCTCGCGCTCGGCGCTGGCGTGGGCGCGGGCGTCGTCATTGGCGGACGGCTGCATCGCGGCCACCACTGGTACGCGGGTGAGATCAGCCGCATGACGCTCGACTATCGCGAGTGGGAAGTCGATTTCGGCGAGCGCGGGTATCTCGAGAGCCGCATCTCCGCCGCGTCGATTCCGGAGTGGTCGCACGCGCGGACGCTGCTCGAACGCTCGGGCGCGGATCGCGAAGCGGCGATGCGGGTCATCATCGACGCGGCGCGCGACGGTGATGCGGAAGCGGCGTCTGTCGTCGAAGAGCTCGCCGTGTTTCTTGGCAGCGCGGTCGCGAACGTCGTCGCCGTGCTCGATCCCGGCCTTGTCGTCTTCGGCGGCGGCTTGAGTCATGCCGGCGACCTGCTGCTCGATCCCGTGCGGCGCGTCGTCGGACGCATCGTTCCGAACGTGCCTGCGCTCGAGATCTCGGCGCTCGGCGACGACGCGCAGCTGCTCGGCGCGGTGTACTCGGCGATGGAGGCGGCCGAAGCGCGCCTGTTCGCGATTGCCGGCAGCCCTGGGACGTCGGCCGTCATGACGCGAGCCGCGTCGCGTTAGGCCGCCCAGAGATTAGATGGCGTTCTCTCCGGACTACATCCGCCTCGTCCTCAACGACAACTTCGAAGACGCCAAAGCGCTGTTTCTGTCGCCCATGTTGGCGATCGACTACGCGCACCTCGCGATGCTGACCGAGACCGGCATCCTGTCGAAAGCCGATGCGCGGGCGATTCGGACCGCGCTCGATCGGATCGACGTCGCGCAGGTTCGCGCGGCGAGGTACGACGGCACGTGCGAGGATCTCTTCTTTCACATCGAGCGGCTCGTCGCCGAGGCGTGCGGTGACGAGGTCGCCGGGCGTCTGCACACGGCACGCAGCCGCAACGACATCGACATGACGATGTACCGGATGCGTCTGCGTGAGTACGTGCTCGAGCTCGCGGGCGCCACGCTCGCGTTGCGACGCACGCTGGTCGATCTCGCCGGCGCGCACCGCGAGACGGTCTATCCTGCGCACACGCACACCCAACCCGCGCAGGTGTCCACGGTGGCGCACTATCTGCTCGGCGCGATCGAGCAGCTCGAACGCGACACGGCGCGGCTCGTTGCCGCGTACCGTTCGACCAACGTCAATCCGCTCGGCGCGTGCGCGATTACCGGCACGGGATTTCCGATCGATCGCGAGCGGACGAGTGATCTGCTCGGCTTCGATGGGCCCACCGGCAACACCTACGGCAGCATCGCGACCGTCGACTATCTGGTCGAGAGCACGTCGGCCGCGGCTACGCTCGTCCTCGGCCTCGGCCGGCTCGTGCAGGACTTGCTGCTCTGGTGCACCGCGGAAGTCGGCTACTTGCGGCTCGGCGATGCGTTCGTGCAGGTGAGCAGCATCATGCCGCAGAAGCGGAATCCCGTCGCGCTCGAGCACGCGCGCGCGCTGGCGTCGAAAGCGTTCGCGGAGCTGTCGGCGGTGCCGGCGACCGTCCACAACACGCCCTTCGGCGACATCGTCGATACGGAGGATGATTTGCAGCCCCTTGTTGCGACGGCATTCCGCGACGCCATGCGCGCGGTGGCGCTCGTCGCCGCGGCGATGACGTCGGCCGAGTTCAACGTCGCGAAGATGCGGGCGCGCGCGACCGAAGGGTGGGTGACCGTCACCGAGCTCGCCGACACGCTCGCACGCGAGCACGGTGTGCCGTTCAGGGCCGGCCACGCGATCGCGTCAAACCTCGCCCGTGGCGGCGCGGCCGCGTCAGCCGAAGACATGGCAGTCCGTCTCGCCGCAGCCTCGCGCGAAGTCACCGGCAAGGAGATCCGAATGACGCCGGACGCCCTTTCGCGCGTGCTCAGCCCCGAACACTTCGTCGAGGTAAGAAGAACATTCGGCGGTCCCGCCCCCGACATCACGAGCGCGGCAATCGTCGCCTCGCGGCGAAAGCTGGCGGACGATGAGGTGGAAATCTCGCGGCGCCGGGAGGCGCTCGCGTCAGCCGACGTTCGCCGTCGTCAGGCCGTCGAGGCGCTCTGAGCGCCGGCTTGCGCCGGCGCTCAAAGCGCCCCCATCAGGTGCCCTTAGAAATAGAACTTGAAGCCGATCTGGAACTTCCGCTGTTCGTATGCGCTCGTGCCCGGGAAGCCGCTGCCGTCCGACGGAATCGCGGTGAGCGGCGTGCCGTCGGCCGCGACGTTGATCGTACGGTTGACGCCCGAGACCTGGAGCGTGTTGAACAGGTTCTGGAACTCGGCCTGGAACTCGATGCGGCGCGCGCCGGAAATCGTGAAGAAGCGCGAGTACCGCAGGTTCGTGTTGTAGCGCGGCGGCAGATACATCGAGTTGCGTCCGACGTTGAGCGGGCGATCGTTGCCCTGACCATCCTTGTTCAAGTCGGTGTTGCTGCGCACCGTGAAGTCGCTGCCGCTGTTGAACTGCAGGATGACGCCCACCTGGTTGTTGCTGAGGAAGTGCTGCCAGAACGCGCTCCCTCGATGCCACGACGACATCGCCACGATGCTGCCGTTGAACGTGTGACGGATGTCGAGCGCGTTCGGGCCCGTGTCCCGGTTGAGGTTCAGCGGATCTGACGCGGGGTCGTCGCCCTGCTGCGCGAGCGTCGTCGTCATCACGGCGTTGTCGATGCCGCGCGCCAGCGTGTAGTTGAGGTCGTACTGGATGTTGTGCGACCAGCGCTTGCCGAACTCGAGCGTAAAGCCCTTATACGTCGAAACGCCGATCGGCTGCGCCACGTTGATGTGGTTGTAGTTCGGATCGACGCGCGTCGACGCGTTCACCGCCGTGGAGAAGATGTTGCGTCCGTCGGCGAGGAACTGGCCCGTCGGCAGCAGGTTCGTGTCGAGCACGACCGGCAGGTTGTAGCCCTTGCTGTAGATGAAGCCGACCGAGGCCGAGTAATCGCGGCCGATGCCTCGCTGCAGCTGGATGTTGTTCTGGAACGTCCGGCCCGTCACGAAGTTCGGGTCCATCGCGAAGATCGTTCGCGACGACAGCGGAATGGAGAAGCCTGGCGGCGGGTTGCTGAGCGACGCCGGGAACGGCGGCGCCCCCGGGCTGGCGCCGCTCGCGTTGCCGGTGCCGTTCAGGTTGACGGTGACGCGCGAGGGATTCGCGCTCTGCGTGAACGCCTGCTCGACGATCGCGAGCAGCGGCTGGTCGTACATGATGCCCGTGCTCGCGCGGAGCACCGTCTTCTTGTCATCGCCCAGCGTCCACGCGATGCCCACGCGAGGCGCAAAGTTGTTCTTGTCGATGTTGAAGTGCTGCTGCAACGGATAGGTCGAGCCCGGCACGCCGCTCGGGTAGAGGTACACATCGTAGCGAACGCCGTACAGCGCCTTGAAGTCGGGCGAGACCTTCCAGTCGTCCTGCACGAACCCGCTGAAGAGGGCGTCGTTGAAGTTCAGCGTCGGCACGCCGGTCGTCTGCGAGAACGTCGAGTAGCCGAACGGCGCCGCGCCGCTCGCCGCCGCGTTGTAGGCCGCGGTGGTCGTGAACGTGTACGTCGGCGTTTGGTTCACGCCACGGAAGTCCTTGACGTACTGATAATCGACGCCGGCCTTGTAGCTGTGGTTGCCGCGCATCAACGTGAAGTTGTCGATGAACTGGTAGATGTCCTGCTGGAACTCCGACCCGGAGTCGACTGGCGCGCCAAAGCTGATCGAGCCCGAGATGTTGACCGCCTCGCCTTCGGCCGCGCCCGGACTCGCGAAGCGATCGTTGTGGCGCTGCGCCCACTGCACGCGCATTTCGTTCAGCTTGTCCGGTCCGAGCGTGGACACGAGCTGGCCGCCGAAGGAGAACATCTTGTCGTAGAAGTCGACGGACCGCTCGATCGCGGTGTTGCCGCCGCCGCCCATGTTGTACGGGTTGTTGTTCTTGAACGTGTTGAGGCGGACCGAGAACGCTTCACCCGGCCGAATCTGCCAATCGCCCTTGCCGATGAAGAACGTCACCGACTGATACGCCGGCACGGCGCCCGGCTGCGCGGCGACGCCGACCGATTGCGCCACCGCCGGATCGATCGTGATCACGCGCTGCATGTCGCGGTAGGTGTGCTCGAACCCGCCGTAGTAGTGCAGCTTGTCCTTGATGATCGGTCCGCCAATGTCGCCGGTGAAGATGTCGAGGTTTTCCTGCGGCTTGGCCGCTCCGGCCGCCAGGTAATACGGCGTCGCGGTCATCGGCGTGCGGCGGAAGCGATACGCGCCGTCGCCTTTAATCGTGTTCGTACCCGAGGGCGTAATCGCGTTGTACACGAGACCGGTCGTCTGCCCGAATTCCGGCGCGTAGCCGGACGTCACCACCTTCACTTCGCTGATCATGACTTCCGACATCGGCATGAGGCGCAGGCCGGCGCGATCTTTTTGCGTGTTCGTATTGCCGTCGACTTGATAGTTCACCCGCAGCAGCGCGCCGTTCGCGCTGAAGCGCGGGACGCCGAACTCCGAATTCTCGTTGCCGATGACCCCCGGCTCGAGCAGCGCGAAGTTGTACGGATTGCGCGAGACGAGCGGCAGGTTCTTCATCTCGCGCTCGTTGATGTTGCGGCCCATGTCGATCTTGCCCAGATCGACCGCCGGCGTTTCGCTCGTGACCGTCACGGCCTCCGAGACCGTCGCCACCTTCATCGTCTCGTTCAACACGACGGTTTGGCCGGCTTCGAGGTCGACGTCCGTCTGCTCCAGCTTCGAGAAGCCGTTCAGATCGAACGTCAGCTTGTACTTCCCGAGCGGCATCGTCGCCGCTCGGAACAACCCTGACGTGTTGGTCGTGACGACGCGCTGCGTGCCGGTGTCGACGTTGACGACGGTAACCGTCACGCCCGGAAGTACGCCGCCCTGGATATCCCGGACGGTCCCCTCGATGGTGCCGTTGATGGCGCTCGATTGCGCGAAGGCCGATCCCGCCCACGCCCAGCACACCACCACCAGCGACGCCAGTAATTGCCGCGGCTTCATGAATGACCTCCCGCTCCAACAGAGTATGTGTGGCGCACGGGACGGAGCGCGGCCCGGGCGCGAAAGTCGCTCAGTCTTGCTGACGGCCAGACTTCATTCGGACGCTTAAGGAAGTCGAATACCGTAGATTTTGGACGGCTTCGCGCGGAAGTCAAGGGGAAAACGCCGCAAATGTCCCTCGAGCTCGGTGCAGTGTGCGGGAGCGGACGGCTCGAGCTCGCTAGAGCGAGAGCACGTAGTGCTTGTCCGTCTCGAGCGGTACGGCCTCGAGCATGCGCTCGCCGAGCGTGAGGCCGTAACGGTTGAGGAAGAACGGCAGGCTGAGCGTGCGCTCCTGCGGGTGGCCGCCGGGAAACGCCAGCGCACGCGTGCGATGGAATTGCCGGCGAAGCGTTTCGTCCTTGCGCTTGGTCGCGTGAATGATCTTCGTGCTGAGGCTCTTGAGTGTTTCGCGCATGCGCTCGAGCGTCGTGTCCACCGCGCCCGATAGCGTCGGGTCGACCAGACGCACGGCCTGACGAAGCGCGCCCGTGCGCTCGGTCATCTGCCGATCGGTCTCATCGAGCGCGCGCTCGACCTCGGGCGGCAGCAGGCTCTCGAGCAATCGGTTGAGCGCCGAATCGTCCTGGACGTGCAGGTCTTCGAGCCGCACGTGATGGCGTTCAACGAAGCGAAGCGCCGCCGAATCAAGAATTGTCGCCGTCGCGCGCGAGTAGAGCAGCGGCGCCTCGACTCCCATCCAGCGGTACACGCCCCCAAGCTGCGCCTGATATGCGAGCTCGCTCGGTCCCCCGACATAACAGATGGTGGGGAAGAGCCGGTCTTGCACGACAGGTCTCAAGAGGACGTTGGGGCTGAATCGTTCCGGGTGGGTCCGGGCCTCATCGCGAAGGGCGTTGCCAGGATGGACGGTGTCGCCGATGAGGAAATCGTGGTCGCGACGTCGTACCGCCCGGCGTCCTTCGTCGTCCAGGTAAAAGAGGGAGACGACGTCGTCGGCGGTTTCGACTTGTGGCGCGTGACCGAGCCTCGTCATGGCTTCGCCCGCTTCGCGCGCCAGCGTCGCGGTTCTACATGGCTCGGTCAGCTCGCGAACGAACAGATCGCCGACGAGCGGCTTGGCGCGGCGATCCGCGGCTTCGAAGACGACGAGTCCCTGCGCGCCGAGGAGCGATTCGACCCACCCGGCAAAGCTGCGTGCCATGCCGTTGCCCGGGCGGTAGTGGCGTCCGAGCGCCGCGATGACCTCGGCGGTGAACTCCGATCGCGCAAGGTCTCTTTCGAGCGCGCGTACCGCGTCGACGACATCGTCGCCCAGCGCGAGCGCGCTGACCGGATGCGTGCCGGCATGCGGCACATCCCCGAGCGTGATTTCCTTCAGCCCGAAGTCGGCGTCGAGCACCGTCGCCGTCCGCACTTCTTTCCAGTCGTGATCCTCGGAATCCACCCAGAAGACCGGGATGGCCGGGACGCCGTGCTCGCGTTCGACCTTCCGCGCGAGCTGGATCGCGGTCACGGCCTTGAGCAACGTGTAGAGCGGCCCGCCAAAGAGTCCGGCCTGCTGCCCGGTGATGATCGCGACTGACGCGGCGTCGGCGAGCCGCTCGGCCGCGCGACGCGCCTCGGCCGGTGCGCCGCGTTCGTCGAGCTGCTGCAACACGAGCGTGCCGATAGCCTGGCGATCGCGCGGGGCCCGCTGTACTCGCTCGATCGTAGTGGTCCACGCGCGCGGATCGGCCGGGTTGCCGGCAAAGAGTGGTGCAACGCTCGCGAAATCTTCGGTGTAGGCCTTGACGAGCGGGCGGATCCAGGGGAGACGGCTGAGATCGACGGCCTCGCGCACGGCGCTGCTCATCGGACGCGTCTCCGAGTGACTGGGCACCGAGCCAATCTACTACAGCTGCAGCCACTCCCTTGTATCCGACAGAAAGTCGGGGGTCGGGAGCCGGAAGTCGGGTCAGGAGACGTGTTACGATCTCAGACGTACCGCAGGAGCCTTCGCGCTGTCTCTCGACGAGTCCGCCAGCTTCACCGCTCCATCCGCCTTCGGGCCCTTCCGGGTGCTCCACCAGATCGGCAGCGGCGTTCTTGGCCCGGTGTTTCGTACGTATGACCCGCAGCGGGATCGACTGATCGCCGTCAAGGCGTTCCGCCTCGATCTCGTGCCTGAGGACGTGGCGCGCCTGGCCGAAGCGTTTCGCCGGCTCGCGGCCGCAAGCCTGTCGCATCCGAGCCTGGTGCCGGCCGTCGACGGCGGCCTCGAGGGCGCGACCGCATTTCTCGCGATGGATTACGTCGCCGGTGAAACACTCGACGTCGCCTTTCGTCACCTGGCGCCCGCGCCGCTCGATCGGGCGCTGCCGGTGCTCACGCAAATCGCCGACGCGCTCGAAGCCGGCTGGGCCGCTGGGCTGGGCCACGGCGCGCTGCATCCTCGCGACGTCTTTCTGACCGCCGGTGCGGACGACGTGCGCGTGACTGGCGTCGGTGTCGTTCCGGCGCTCGAGGCCACAGGCGTGAAGGCGCCGGTGCGTCGGCCGTACACCGCGCCTGAGCGCGCGGCGGGCGAACCCTGGGACGTGCGCGCCGACGTGTACTCGCTTGGCGCCATCACGCACGAGCTCTTGACGCGCCGCCGCCCTGCCGGTCCCGGCGAGCAGGACGGCGCGCTCGCGACCGGCTTGACGCCGGAGCAGCGTGTGCACGTCCGAAAGATTCTTGCGGCCGCATTGTCGGAGCGTCCTGAGTTTCGCTTCGCGACGCCGAAAGCGTTCGCAGAGGCGCTGGCCGCCGTCGCGCGCGGCGAGTCGCCCGTGCTGCCGCCCGAGCCGGAAGCCATCGCGACGCCGCCGTCCGAGAAGCCCGCGGCCGCACGCAAGCGCGGCCCCGCGCCGACGCCATTGCTCGAGACGATGGAACCGCCAGCGGACTCGGGGCCCGTCGCGATCGTTCCGGTCCCCGCGGTTCCTCACGCGTCTCCTGACAATCCGACGGACACGCCGCTCTCGCATTTCAGTAGCGAGCGTCCACGCGAACCGGAGCCGCCTCCCGTGCCCGCGGCGGTCCGCGAGACGAAGCCCGAGCCGCCGCCTCCACCTCCAGCTCCGGCACCCCTGCCGGCGATCGAGCGAACGCCGCTGATCCGCGAAGAGAGCGAACCCGCAGTCGCGGCCAGCGCAACGATCCATCGGCCCGAGCCCCTCACGACGCGCGCGCGATCGGTGCCGCCGCCATTCATGATGTCGACGCCCCAGGCGCCGTCGTTTCCCTGGGGCGCGTTCGCCGCCGTGGCGGTCGCGTGCATCCTCGGCGGCGGCGTTGGCGGATATGCGATCGGTGTGCACCGCGCGTCGACGGCCGTTCAGACGGCAGCGCCGGCGGAACGCCCCACGGCCGACACCGACGTGCAAGTGCCGCCCGCGCCCGTGATGACGCCCCTGCCGGAGCCCGTGACGCCGCATCCTTCCTCGGGTGCGTCAACCCCCAAGTCCGCGCCAGCGCCGGTGGTCACACCGCCGCCGCAACAAGGCTCGCTGGTCGTGCGCTCGTCGCCATCAGGCGCGCTCGTGACGATCGACGGCAAGGCGCACGGCACCACGCCAACGACGGTGCGGGAATTGTTGCTCGGCTCACATACACTTCAGGTGGCGCGACCCGGCTACGTGCCCAACTCGCAGCCGGTCGTGCTGACGAGCTCGCAGCCGTCGAAGGACATCAACGTCGAGCTTCAGGCGAGCGCCGACGCTCGTCCAGCGCAGCCCGGATCGATCTTCGTCGACACACGGCCGCGCGGCGCGCGAGTGACGATTGACGGTCATTCGGTCGGTACGACGCCGGTGCGCGCACGCGCGCTCGCGCCCGGCCAGCACGCGGTGCGGATCGAGATGGATGGTTACAAACCGGTCGTGACGACGGTTGACGTCAAACCAGGCACGGAAGTGCCGGTGGCGGTGACGTTGGAACTTTCTGGATTGGGGTTCCAGGGGGTTCCCGAGGGTTCCAAGAGGTCCCAGGAGGTTCGACGAAGGTGAGCGTGGACGCACTTCTCGCACTTGAAAACGGCATGGTGTTTCGGGGCAAGGCCGCGGGGGCGTCCGGCATGGCGGCCGGCGAAGTCGTGTTCAATACGAGCATGACCGGCTATCAGGAAATCCTCACCGATCCCTCCTACGCCGGTCAGATTGTGACGATGACCTGCCCGGAGATTGGTAATTACGGCGTCGCCGTTGACGACGTCGAGTCGCGCGGCGTGCAGGCGGCCGGCTTCATCATCCGATCCGAATCACCAGTCGCGAGCAACTGGCGAGCCGACGACTCGCTCCACGACTATCTCGTGCGCAACAAGATCGTCGCCATCACCGATATCGATACGCGCGCGCTCACCCGCGTGCTGCGATCGAGCGGCGTGATGCGCGGCATGATTGGGACGGGCGACGTCAAACCAGCCGATCTCGTCGAGAGAGCCCGCGCGATTCCAAAGATGGAAGGCGCCGATCTGGTCAAGGACGTCACATGTCAGACGGCTTTCGACTGGCCGATGCCGGGTGTGCCGGAAAACGACGCCGAGCTCGCGCTCCCGCCAGGACGCCGCGCAGCTCGAACGCTGCGAGTCGCCGCGTACGACTACGGGATGAAGTGGAACATCCTGCGGCGCTTCGTCGCGCACGGCTGCGACGTGAAGGTGTATCCGGCCACGACGCCCGCGAGCGAGTTGCTGGCGTCGTCGCCCGACGGCGTGTTCCTGAGCAACGGTCCGGGCGATCCGGCGGTCCTCGACTACGCCATCGACAACGCGAAGTCGCTCCTCAAGAGCGACGTTCCTGTTTTCGGCATCTGTCTGGGCCATCAGATTCTTGGACTCGCGATGGGCGCGCGTACGTTCAAGCTCAAGTTCGGCCATCGCGGCGCGAATCACCCGGTGAAGGATCTGCGAACGGGTCAGGTCGAGATCACCTCGCAGAATCACGGCTTTGCCGTTGATCCGGCGACCGTGCCGTCCGACGTCGAAGTCACACACCTCAATCTCTACGACGGCACGATCGAGGGGCTCAAGCACGCGACCCGACCGGTCTTCTGCGTGCAGTATCATCCTGAGGCTTCGCCTGGTCCGCACGACGCCGACTACCTGTTCACGCGCTTCCTCGAGGCGATGGAAGCGCGACGCTGATGCCGAAACGCACTGATCTGAAACGCATTCTCGTGATCGGCTCGGGGCCGATTGTCATCGGGCAGGCCTGCGAGTTCGACTACTCGGGCACGCAGGCGTGCAAAGCGCTTCGCGCCGAGGGGCTCGAAGTCGTGCTCGTCAACAGCAATCCGGCGACGATCATGACCGACCCCGAGCTCGCCGATCGGACCTACGTCGAGCCATTGACGGTGGACGTGCTCGAGCGAATCATCGCGCGCGAGAAGCCAGACGCGCTCCTGCCAACCGTGGGCGGGCAAACGGCGCTCAACCTCGCGGTCGAGCTTGACGAGCAGGGCGTGCTCGCGCGCCACAACGTGCACCTGATCGGCGCGTCGATCGAGGCGATCAAAGTCGCCGAGGACCGGCTGAAGTTCAAAGACGCGATGCGCTCGATCGGCATCGAGGTGCCCGACAGCGTCTACGCGAAGACGATCGAGCAGGCGCTCGACGCCGCGCAGCGGCTCGGCTTTCCGGCAATCATCCGGCCGTCGTTCACCCTCGGCGGCGTCGGCGGCGGCATCGCGTACAACGTCGAAGAGTTCCGCGAGATCGCGACACGCGGGCTCGGCCTGAGCCCGGTGCACGAGATCCTCGTCGAAGAAAGCGTCATCGGCTGGAAGGAATTCGAGCTCGAGGTGATGCGCGATGGCGCGGACAACTTCGTCGTCATCTGCTCGATCGAGAACATCGATCCGATGGGCGTGCACACGGGCGACAGCATCACGGTCGCGCCGGCACTGACGCTCACCGACAAGGAATACCAGCGCATGCGCGACGCGGCGCGGCGCATCATCCGGCGCGTCGGCGTCGAGACCGGCGGATCGAACATTCAGTTCGCGGTCAATCCCGCCGACGGACGGATGGTCGCGATCGAGATGAACCCGCGCGTGTCGCGGTCGTCGGCGCTGGCGTCGAAGGCGACGGGCTTTCCGATCGCGAAGATTGCCGCCAAGCTCGCGCTCGGATACCGCCTCGACGAGATTCCGAACGACATCACGCGCCTGACGCCGGCGTCCTTCGAGCCGACAATCGACTACGTCGTCGTCAAGGTGCCGCGCTGGGCGTTCGAGAAGTTCCCGCAGGCGGATCGCACGCTCACGACGCAGATGAAGTCGGTCGGCGAGGCGATGGCGATCGGGCGCACGTTCAAGGAAGCGTTCCTCAAGGCGTTCCGATCGCTCGAGCTCGGATCGAGCGGTCAGCTCGTGGGGCAGACGCTCGTCGGCCCCGCGGCGAAGAAGCCCGAGGACGAGACGGCGCTGCAGCAGGCGCTCGGCATTCCCACCGATCGTCGAATGTGGGCCGTGTTCCGAGCGCTCGAGCGCGGGTGGTCGCTCGAGGAAGTGCACCGGCTGACCCGCATCGATCGCTGGTTCCTGACACAGTTTCAGCAGATCGTCGCCATGGCGCGCGCCGTGGTCGAGGGCGGCTCGAAAGGGCTCACCGACCAACGGCTGCGCGAGCTCAAACGCGCCGGATTCTCCGATCACGACATCGCGCGGCTTCTCGGCATCAAGGAATCGCGCGTCGAGGCGCGGCGGCGCGAGGCGAAGCTCGTTGCCGCCTACAAGCGTATCGACACCTGCGCGGCGGAGTTCGAGTCCTTCACGCCGTACCTCTACGGGACATTCGAGCAGGAATGCGAGGCCGACCCGACGCCCAAGCGCAAGGTCGTGATTCTCGGCAGCGGGCCGAATCGCATCGGCCAGGGGATCGAGTTCGACTACTGCTGCTGTCACGCGGCGTTCGCGCTGCGCGACGAAGGCTTCGAGACGGTCATGATCAATTGCAATCCTGAGACCGTCTCGACCGACTACGACTCGGTCGATCGCCTGTACTTCGAGCCGCTGACGTTCGAGGACGTGACGGCGGTGATCGAGCGCGAGAAGAGCGCGGGCGGGGAGGTTGCCTGCGTGGTGCAGTACGGCGGCCAGACACCGCTCAAGCTGTCGCTGCCGCTGCACTCGGCAGGCGTCAAGATTCTCGGGACGTCGCCGGATTCGATCGATCTCGCGGAGGATCGCGAGCGCTTCGCGCGTTTGCTCGAGGAGCTCAACATCCCGCAGGCGCCGAGCGGCACCGCGTCGTCACCCGAAGAGGCGCGCGACGTCGCCAACGGCATCGGCTTTCCGGTCGTCGTGCGTCCGTCGTACGTGCTCGGCGGCCGCGCGATGGCGATCGTGTACGACACGGCCGCGCTCGATCGCTACATGCGGCACGCCGTGCAGGCGTCGCCCGAGCATCCGATTCTCATCGACAAGTTCCTCGAGGATGCGACCGAGATCGACGTCGACGCGCTCGCCGACGAGAAGGGCGCCGTCGTCATCGGCGGGATCATGGAGCACATCGAGCAGGCCGGCATCCACTCCGGCGACAGCTCGTGCGTCGTGCCGCCCTACCAGCTCAGCGACCGCATCCTCGCGACGATTCGCGACTACACCCGACGCATCGCGCGCGCGCTCAACGTCGTCGGCCTGATGAACTCGCAGCTCGCGATCAAGGATGATGTGGTGTACGTCCTGGAGGTGAACCCGCGCGCGTCGCGCACGGTGCCGTACCTCTCGAAGGCGACCGGCGTGCCGCTCGCGAAAATCGCGGCCAAGCTCATGGTGGGCCGCACGCTCGCCGAGCTGGGTCTGACCGAGGACTTGACGGTCTCCGGCGTGTTCGTGAAGACGCCGGTGTTCCCGTTCGTTCGCTTCCCGGGCGTCGACACGCTGCTCGGGCCCGAGATGAAGTCGACCGGCGAGGTCATGGGCGGTGCCGACACGTTCGGATCGGCGTTCGCGAAAGCGCAGATGAGCGCCGGCCAGCACCTGCCCGACGGCGGCACGGCGTTCATCAGCGTCAACAATCAGGACAAGGCGAGCGTCGTGCCCATCGCGCGCGAGCTCGCGCGGCTCGGGTTCAAGATCGTCGCGACGCGCGGCACGGCGGCGTACCTGCGCGCGCACGGGCTGGACGTCGACATCCTCTACAAGATCAACGAAGGCCGGCCGCACGTCGGCGACGAGCTCTTGAACCGCCGCATCTCGCTCGTCATCAACACGCCCCTCGGCCGTGAGTCGTTCTTCGACGATCGAACCGTGCGTAGCGTCGCGATGTTGCAAGGCGTGCCGGCGATCACGACGCTCACCGGCGCGGCCGCCGCGGTGAGCGCCATCGGCGCGCTCAAAGCGGAAGGCTTGAAGGTCAAGTCGCTGCAGGAGTACCACGCCGCACTCGCGGCTGGTGAGCCTCGCTAACACGAGCGAAAAAGACGCCGGGTGTATTTTCCGAGGTGGCGCCGGGAAAATACACCCGGCGTCTTTTCCGTCGTATGGTGTTCTCCCATGCGCATCAACGACGCGATCACGATCGACGAGGGCGATCTCGAGGAGCGCTTCGTGCGCGCGTCGGGACCCGGTGGCCAGAACGTCAACAAGGTGGCGACGGCCGTCGAGCTGCGCTTCCACGTATCGCGATCGACGCTGCCCGATGACGTGAAGGCGCGGCTCGCCGTCCTCGCCGGCCATCGGATGACGACCGACGGCGTTCTGTTGATCGACTCGCGCGAGCATCGGACGCAGGCGGGCAACCGCGAGGCCGCCCGGGCGCGGCTGGCCGCGCTCGTCGCGCAGGCCGCGCGGCGTCCCAAGACGCGCCGGCCGACGCGTCCCTCGTCATCGGCGAAGCGCCAGCGCCTGGACACGAAGCGCCGACACGGCGACAAGAAACGGCTGAGAACCGATCGCCGCGCCGACGATTAGTTAGTTGAACCTGATGCCGAACAGCAGCGCGAACGTCCGCGTGTGCAAATCGCCTGCGGCCAGCTGATTGACGGCGATATTCTTCAATCCCCACATTCCGCGGCCCTCGATGATGAAGCGTGTCAGCTCGAGACCCGCGCCGCCGACGAGATTGAAGTTGAAGTTCTCGAAGTTCTGGACCTGGGCAACGCTCTCGATCGTGTCGCCGATTTTGAAATCGAATCCCGGGCCGCCGAACAGGTAGAAGCTCACGCCGTTGGCGTGCGTCGACCCGATGTTGATCTTCAGCATCACCGGGATGTCCAGGTAATGCAGCGACGTCTTGGCGCCGGTGGCGGCGTCCGTGAAGTTCTGGTCGAGGAAGTTGAGCTCAACCAGCGCGCCGACCGGCCGCTTGCCGCCGAAGAACACTCCGGCCATCCAGCCGGACTTGCCGTTGGTCAGGTCGCTGGTGTTCGAAAAACTGAGGTTGGAATAGGTGTACCCGCCCTTGGCGCCCCAGCCGAAGCCGTCGGCGAGCGCAGGTGCGGGAAGAAGGACGACCGCGATTGCCGCGGCGACGAACACTCGAAGGATCCTCGCTGTTATCGTCATGTTTTCGATACTAGCACGCCAGTCCCGAGCGACCCGATACGACCAAAGTCCTACCGAGCACCGCCGCCCGCCGCGAACCGCTTGTTGCCCTTCCACCAGTCGTCGTCGGCCGGAGTTTTCGGTCCGAGCGTGCCGCGCGCCTGATTGAGCAGCGCGCGCGCGTCGTACAGCTGGCCCCGCACCATCACGCGCTCGACATCGCGCGTGTGGCGAATGTCGTCGAGCGGATTGCCGTGCACGACGATGAGGTCGGCGAGCTTGCCGGCTTCGATCGTGCCGAGCCGATCGCTCATGCCGAAGGCATGCGCCGCGTTGATGGTCGCCATCTTGATCGCCGCCGCCGGCGGGATGCCCGCGAGCACGAACGCGAGCAGTTCGCGGTGCGATCCGAAGCCCGAGAGGAACTCACCCCAGCTCGGATGATCCGTACCGACCGTGATGAGCTTCGCGCCGCCCGCATCGTAGAACTTCTTCACTTCCTTCATCTTCACGTCGTAGATTCGGTGGAACTGTTCGTTCGGCCGGCGGGGCAGGTGCGATTGGGCGACTTCGCGCGCGTGCGGCGTGAGGTAGCTCATCTCATCGTCCCATTTCGTGAACACGCGCTCGTCCTTCGGGTCGTACCAGTAGCCGTACGCCGTGACGGTCGCGTCGTAATACACGTGACGGCGTAAGTACTGCTCGAACGTCTTCTGCATCTCGGGCGAATTGACGTCGAGCGCTTCGAGCGACGAGTACGCGGGCTTGTCACCGCTGATCGCGTCGCCGCCCATGAAGTGCTCGATGCGATCGATCCCCATGTCGATCGCGTCGCGCGGGTTGACGGAGTTGCGGAAACCCGAATCGAGATGGCCGGTCACCGTCAGGCCGTAACGATGCGCTTCGTCGATGAGCGCGAAGAGCTGCGGCGGCTGGATGCCCTTGGCCTTGAAGCCGAGCACGCCGCGTGCCGCCCAGGTATCGACTTCCTTGCGGATCTGCTCGGGCGTTTCGTCTGCGGGCTTCCAACCGGGCCGGGCCGTGCCGAAGTAGGGGCCTGAGCTGAGAATCCGCGGCCCGACCTGCTCGCCGCGCTCGATCCTGCGACGCGCCGCCATCATGCCTTCGGGATCGACCTCTCCGGCCGGAAACGTTGACGTCACGCCGTTTCCGAGAAACACCAGCGGGTTGGCCGTGTAGTCATCGACGCGGCCCTCGCCAAACAGATCGACCGCGTAGTGTGCGTGCAGGTCGAACAGGCCCGGCAGGACGAACTCGTCGGCGTTCAGCCGGACGAGAGTTGCGCCGTTCAGGTCGCGGCCGTCGAGTGTGGCGCCGACTTCGAGCAGCACGCCGTTGCGCACGACGATGCCCGAGTTGGGCACCGCGGTGTCGCGAACGCTGTCGAAGAGATTGCCGCCGGTGATCACGATGTCGCCGGCCTGCAGCCGGCTCTGGGCGGCGGGAACGGCGGCCAGAGCCGAGGCCATCACAACGGCGGTGAGCGCTGTCTTCATGGCGCCGAGGATAGCAGATTGAGCGATGTCGACCGCGACGTGACGTTGCAGATTCTGCCATCGCTCGCGGCGTTTGGGCGGAAATCGCCACGCTCACGCGTCCCGATTCTTGCACCACCTGACGCGTGCGCCTGGGACTCGCGATTTCGAGCGGCGTCGTGTGCGCCGTGGCCGGAGGTGTGCTCGCGCCGGTCGGCGGAGCTGACGCCGCGTCGGTGGCGATCGCCGCCGCATCGATCGCCGTCGCCACCTCGGCGGGCCGCGGCCGGAGATGTCTGGTCGCCGCCGCGATTTTCTCCGCGGCCGCCGCCGACGGCGCGTGTGCTCGCGACCGCGCGCTCGGATCGCCACTCGCCGTCTGGCTCGACGACCACGCGCCGGAGGGTCGGCTCGACGAACCTGTCCGCGTGGTCGGCACGATCGCGGAAGACGCCTCGGTCTCCTCCGAGGACGTGCGCGTCGTCATCGATGTCGACCGGATCGAGTACGACGGCCGCCCCTACGTGCTTCGTGGAAGGCTGCAGGCGGGGGTGGCAGGCTCAATCTCTCGGGGCCGCGCTGCCCAGTGGACGGCGGGACGCTCAATTGATGCGCCCGTGGCACTCCGCATGCTCGACGTATGGCGCGACCCCGGCAGTCCGAGCGAGCGCTGGCAGCGCCTTCATCGCGCCTTCGACGTGAGCGGATCGATTAAAAGTGGCGCGCTCGTGACGGTTCGCGCGGGACCGTGGTGGCGCGAGGTCGAGGCTGCGGTGCGCGCGTACGTTCGCGACACGTCCGAGCGGTTCGTCAAGCCGCGCGACCCGCAGTCGGCGGCAATCGTGACGGCGATCCTCATCGGCGATCGCGCCGGTCTCGACGCGTCAGTCCAGCGCCGGCTGCAAGCGGCCGGCACGTACCACGTGATTGCGATTTCGGGTGGCAACGTCGCGCTCTTGACGGCGCTGTGCTTCGTGCTGACGCGCGTCATTGTCCGTGCCGCGCGAGCGCCTGCGATCGTCACGATCGTGGTCGTGCTCGGGTACAGCGCGATCCTGGGCGACGATCCGTCCATCCAGCGAGCCGTCGCGGCGGCGACGCTCTATTTTGCCCTCAGCCTCGCCGGTCTCGTGCCTGACGCCGTCGATTTGCTCGCCGTTGTCGCCATGGTGATCGCGATTGTCGATCCGCTCGTGACGATGGACGTCGGGGCCTGGCTGTCGTTCGGCGCGACGTTCGGCATCATCGTGGGCGCCAGCAGGATCGCCGCCCATCTGCGACCCGTCTGGGCGAACGACGTGCGAGGCCTGCGAGCGCTGGCGGCGAAGACGCTCTCCGCCGCGGCAGCGCTCGTCGCCGCAACGCTTTCCGCGGAAATCGCGCTCCTGCCGATCGGCGCCGGCGTTTTTTCGCGCGTGAGCGTCGCCGGCCTGGCGCTGAACTTCGTCGCGATTCCGGCGATGTCGATCGTGGAGGTCGCGGGCTTCGTGATGGTCGGATGCGCGGGCTGGTGGCCGGCCGGTGCGACGGTCTCGGCGGTCATCGTCGATGTTGCGGCGCGGGCGATTGTTCGATCGACCCGGCTGCTCGACGTGATGCCGTGGCTCTCGTGGCGCGTCGCGCCAGTCGGGATCGGCTGGACAGTGCTGTATTACGCCGCCTGTGCGGGAGCGCTGTGGATGGCGCGGCCTCGACATCGCGCAGTCGCCACGTTGGTCGCGGTCGCCACGGCGATTCTGATCTCCTCAGCGCCCTTCACGAGCGGTGGACCATCGACCGGTGAAGCGCGACTGACGATGCTCGACGTGGGGCAGGGCGACGGGCTGGTGCTGCAAGCGCCAAACGGCCAGACGCTCCTCGTCGACAGCGGGGGATTGGGCGCCGCGTTCGACATCGGCGGACGCATCGTCACGCCGGCACTGTGGGCGCTTGGCGTGCGCCGGCTCGACTGGCTCCTCTTCACACACCCTGATGCGGACCACATTGGCGGCGCGTTGTCGGTCGCGACGGACCTGCGACCGCGCGAAATCTGGGAAGGCGTGCCCGTCCCGAAGAACGCCGAGCGCGCGCAGTTCGAGGCGGCGGCGCGCTCGCGCGGCGTCGCGTGGCGCCAGCTGCAGGCCGGCGATCACCTGGTGCTCGGTGCGCTCGTCATCGACGTGCTGCATCCGCCGCGGCCGGATTGGGAGCGCCAGAAATCACGCAACGACGACTCGGTTGTCTTGCGCGTGCAGTTCGGCGACGTCGCGATCATTCTCACGGGCGATGCCGGCGCGGAGTTCGAGAGTCAGTTCGTGCCGGACCCGCCGTTGCCGCCGCTCAGGCTGCTGAAGGTTGGGCATCATGGAAGCCGGTCATCGAGCTCCGCACGCTTCATCGATACGCTGCGTCCGCAAGCGGCGCTCATCAGCGTCGGGCGGAGCAACCTGTTCGGACACCCTGCGCCCGACGTTCTCGCGCGCTTGAACGCGCACGGGACGAGAATCTTTCGAACCGATCGCGACGGCGCGATCAGCGTGACGACCGACGGCCGGTCGGTTCGGTTCGAGACGTGGACCGGGGTGAGCTGGACACTTGAAAGTCGAGAAGTCGGGAAGTCGAGAAGTCGGGAAGTCGAGAGGTCGATAAGTTGGGAGGTCGATAAGTCGGGAGGTCGATAAGTCGGGAAGTCGAAAAGTCGAAAGGTCGAGAAGTGGCAGGCCTGCGGGGCGAGAAGTGGACGTCCGGCGCCAAGTGACGCGCAGCCGACTTCTCGACTTTTCGACTTTCACTTCTCGACTTCCCGACTCTTCGACTTCTCGACTTTCACGCTCTCCCATGCCTCGTTCATCTGGGCCGCCGTCGCTTCACCGATCGATCCTCCGTCGTGCTCGAAGTGCGCCTCGAGCCGATCGAAGCGGTCGGTGAACTTGTCGTTGGCGTGGCGCAGCGCGGATTCCGGCTCGAGGCCGAGATGACGCGCGAGGTTCGCGATCGAGAAGAGACAATCGCCGAGCTCCTCGGCCGCGCGGTCCGGATGTTCGTTGAGCGCCTCTCGCAGCTCGCGCACTTCCTCGTCGATCTTGTCCAGCACGTCCGTGGGGCGCGTCCAATCGAACCCGACCGCAGCGACGCGCGTGCCGATCTCGTGCGCGCGCAGCAGCGCGGGCAGCGACCGGGGCACGCCGGAGAGCAGACGACGTTTCTCGCCGGCGGCCGCCTGTTCTCTCGCTTTGACCTGTTCCCACTGCTCGAGCACGGCGGTCGCGGTCTTCGCGCGCGCCGCGCGGCGTTGGCCCGAGGTCAGCGGCCGGCCGGCGGGCGTGAACACGTGCGGGTGGCGGCGTACGAGCTTCGCCGTGATCGCGTCGAGCACGTCAATCACATCGAATCGGCCCGCTTCGGTCGCGATCTGCGACTGAAACACGCACTGGAACAGCACGTCGCCGAGCTCGCCGCGAAGCGCGTCGAAATCGCCGCGATCGAGCGCTTCGAGCGCCTCGTAGGTTTCCTCGAGCAAGAACGGTCGGAGCGTGGCATTGGTCTGCTCGCGATCCCAGGGACAGCCATGCGGCGATCGCAGCGTCGCCATCACGTCAACGAGGCGCGCGAACGCCCGCGCCGCCGCTACTCTCGACGGCCTGCGGAACTTCTTCATCTTCTTCATGCTCTTCATGCGTCAGCAATGCTAGCATCCGGAGTTCGTGCGCGTCGTCTTCCTCGGGACAGGCACCTCGCATGGCGTGCCGATGATCGGCTGCGATTGCGACGTCTGTCGATCGACGGACCCGCGCGACAAACGCACTCGTCCGTCGATCTACCTCGAGATGGACGATGACGTGCGGGTGCTCGTGGATACGACGCCGGACTTGCGAGCGCAAGCGCTCCGTCACGACATCCGCCGGCTCGACGCCATCCTCTTCACGCACGCGCACGCAGACCACGTCATGGGCCTCGACGAGGTCCGTCGCTTCAACATGTTGAGCAAGGCGCCGATCCCGGCGTATTCGAACGAGGCGACGCTCGCCGATCTGCGACGCACATTCGGGTATGCGTTCGATCCGACCGCGCCGAAGGGCGGTGGCGTGCCGGAGCTTCGTCTATGGCCGATCGAGGGGCCGTTCTGCCTCGGGCGTCAGGAAGTCGTGCCCGTGCCCGTCATGCACGGTCCGTGGAAGGTGCTTGGCTTTCGCGTCGGCCGCCTCGCGTATCTCACCGACTGCAATGCGATTCCCGAGGCCTCGCTCGCACGGCTCGGCGGGCTGCACACGCTCGTGCTCGACGCACTCCGCCGACGCCCGCACCCGACCCACTTCACGCTCGACCAAGCCGTCGCGATGGCGCGGCGAATCGGCGCGGAGCAGACGTACTTCACCCACATCGCGCATGACCTCGGTCACGCGGAGACCTGCGCCTCGCTTCCCGCCGGGATGGCGCTCGCGTACGATGGGCTGACGCTCATGGTGGCCTGACGCGCGATGCAGGTTGTTTATTTCCCCGATTCTCCTCGTCCCAGGTGGCCGCAGCCGATCGCGGCCCTCGGCAACTTCGATGGCCTGCATCGTGGTCATTTGAAGCTGCTCGAACGTGTGCGCCGCGAAGCCGGCGAGCGTGGCGGAACGCCGATTGCGGTCACGTTCGATCCGCATCCACCTCGGGTGCTGCGGCCTGACAAGGCTCCGCCGCAGCTCATGACGCTCGAGCAGAAGCTCGAAGGATTCGAGCGCGCCGGGATGCAGGGCGTCGCCATCGTGCGCTTCACGCACGAGCTGTCACGCTGGGAGCCGGAGCTCTTCGTCGAGACGGTGATCGTCGACTGGCTGCACGCCGCGGAGGTGTGTGTCGGTGCGAACTTTCTCTTCGGCCGCGAGCGGTCGGGCAACTTCACGCTCTTGCGCGCCCTCGGCGACGATCGCGGCTTCCGCGTCGAGAAAATTGAGCCCGTGCGGTTCAAGGATTTTGTCGTCTCGAGCACGCGCGTGCGTCATCTCATTGCGGAAGGGCGTGTCGACGAGGCCGGCGCGCTGCTTGGGCACCACTATTTTCTCGACGGTACCGTCGTGCATGGCGACGGCCGCGGGCGCACGCTCGGCGTGCCCACCGCCAATCTTGCGACGACCAACGAGCTGCTGCCCGCGTACGGCATTTACGCGACGATGGCGACGGTGGCGGGGCGGCATCATGCGTCGGTCACGAGCGTCGGCGTGCGGCCGACGATTGGCGACGGCCGGGTCACCATCGAAACGCACTTGCTCGGCCGTGGAGGCGACCTGTACGGCGCGGAGCTTCGCCTGGCGTTCGTGCAATGGCTGCGCGAGGAGCGCGCGTTCGACGGGCTCGAGCCGCTCAAAGTCCAGATGCGCGCCGATTGCGCGCAGGCCGCGGCGCTGTTTCGACAGATCGCCGTGTAGGGCTGATAGAATCCTCCCAGCTCATGTCGCATCCCTTCGTGTTGCAGGTGCCCGCCGACGAACGCTACCGCGGGCTGGCGCCAGAAGTCGCCGGTAAGTACGTCGAGCTCTCGGGCGGATCGGCGGCCGAAGGCCAGGTCTTGGCCGATGAGCTGAACGCGGCCTTGCGCAAGATGGCGATGGGCGAGGCGGACGTCATCGACCTGTCGTTCACGGCGAAGAACGGACACGTCGAAGTCACGCTGGCTTCTGGAGGGCGATCGACCGTTGTCCGCGTGGCGCTGCCGGCCAGGCGCTGACCCGCGCGATCGGCTTGGCCGCGTCTCATGCGCCTGTACAACACTCTCACGCGCCGCGAGGAAGAGTTCGCGCCTGCTGACGGCAAGACCGTCCGCATGTACACCTGCGGACTCACGGTCTACGCCCGCGGTCACATCGGGAACTTCCGGACGTTCGTCAGCCTCGATGCCCTCCGCCGCACGCTGAAGTATCAGGAAGGCTACGGCGTCCACCAGGTGATGAACTTCACCGACGTCGACGACAAGACGATCAACGCGTCGGCGCAGGCGGGCGTGTCGCTGCGCGAGTACACCGATCGCTACATCGAGGCGTTCCGCGAGGACGCCGCGGCGATGGGCCTCGAGCCGGTCGAGGACAATCCGCGCGCGACCGACGAGGCGAATTTGCGCGCGATGGTCGACATGATCAAGCAGCTCGGCGAGCGCGGTCACACCTACTCGTCCGACGGATCGATCTACTTCCGCATCTCGACGCTGCCCGAGTACGGCAAGCTCGCGCGGCTGGATCACGAAGGCATTCAAGCCGGTGCGCGCGTGGACAGCGATTCCTACGCGAAGCAGGACGCGCGCGACTTCGTGCTCTGGAAGGCGACCAAGCCCGGCGAGCCGACGTGGGACTATGGGATCGGTCCGGGCCGGCCCGGCTGGCACATCGAGTGTTCGGCGATGGCGCTTCGCCTGCTCGGCCGGCCGCCGATCGATCTTCACGGCGGCGGCATCGATCTGATCTTTCCGCATCACGAGAACGAAATCGCGCAGTCCGAGGGCGCGACCGGGCGTCAGTTCGTGCGCCACTGGGTACACGTCGAGTTCCTGAACCTCGACAACGAGAAGATGTCGAAGTCGCTCGGGAACGTCTTCACGATTCGCGACGTGCTCGACAAGGGGCATCGCGCGTCGGCGCTTCGGTACCTCTTGCTGTCCGTGCACTACCGCAAGCAGCTCACGTTCAACTGGGACGTGCTCGATCAGGCGGAGGCGGCGCTCACGCGGCTCGCGGATTTTCTGGCGCGGCTCGATTCGCTGACAGGTGGAGCGGCGCACCCGGCGATTGGCGCGCGCGTCGTGCAGGCGCAAGAAGAATTCCGCACGATGATCGCGAGCGACCTGAACATTCCCGGCGCGCTCGGCGCGATGTTCGACCTCGTGCGCGACATGAACGCGGCGATGGATCGACACGAGGTCAGCGGACCCGACGCCGCGCTCATCAACGAGGCGTTCGCGGACTTTGACCGAGTCCTGGGCGTGATGTCCCTTCGGCGCGCGGAAGAAGAGCGGCCGCCGGTGCCGGTCGACGAAATCGAGCGGTTGATAGTCGAGCGCCGCGCAGCCCGCCACGCGCGCAACTTCGCCCGCGCCGACGAAATCCGCCGCGACCTCGACAGCCGCGGCATCGTATTGGAAGATCAGGCAACGGGCACACGGTGGAAGAGGAAATGAGGCAATGGGGCAATGAGGCAATGGGGCAATGTTGAAGGGTCCTGACATCAAGACCGCATTGCCCGGGCCGAAGGCCAAGGCGATCATCGAGCGCGATCGTGCGCGCGTGTCACCGTCGTACACCCGCGACTACCCCTTCGTCATGGCGCGTGGCGAGGGCGCGGTCGTCGAGGACGTCGACGGCAACACGTTTCTCGATTGCGCCGCCGGCATCGCGGTCACGGGCACCGGACATTCGCATCCCGACGTCGTGCAGGCGATCGTCGATCAGGCGCACAAGTACCTGCACATGTCCGGGACGGACTTCTACTACGAGCCGCAGGTGCGCCTCGCCGAAGAGATGGCGGCGATTGTGCCGATCAAAGGCGAAGTGAAATCGTTCTTCGGCAACTCCGGCACCGAGGCAAACGAAGCGGCGATCAAACTGGCGCGCTATTCAACCAAGCGAGTGAACATGATCGCGTTCCTCGGCTCGTTTCACGGCCGGACGCTCGGGTCGCTCGCGGCGACCTCGAGCCGCGTCGTCCAGCGCCGCGGCTTCGGTCCGATGATGGCGGGCATGTATCACGCGCCGTACGCGAACTGCTATCGCTGTCCGGTCGGCCTCAAGCCCGAGTCCTGTCAGGCTGAATGCCTCGGCTACGTCGAAGATCAGATTTTCGTGCACCTCGTTTCGCCCGATGAAGTAGCCGCCGTGCTCGTCGAGCCGATCCAAGGGGAGGGCGGGTACATCGTGCCCGCGCCGCAGTTTCATCAACGCCTGCGCGAGCTCACCCGCAAGCACGGCATTCTGCTCATCGTCGACGAAGTGCAATCGGGAATGGGGCGCACGGGACGGATGTTCGCGTGCGAGCACTTCGGTCTCGACGCGGACATCGTCACGGTGGCCAAAGGGATCGCCTCCGGGCTGCCGCTCGGCGTGATGAGCGCACGCGCTGACGTGATGACGTGGCCTCCCGGCGCGCATGCCAGCACGTTCGGCGGCAATCCCGTCAGCTCCGCGGCCGCGCTCGCGACGATCAAAGTGCTCAAGGACGGCCTCGTGCGCAACGCCGACGAAGTCGGCAAACACCTGCTCGATCGACTGCGCGCGCTGATGCCGGCGTATCCGCTGATTGGCGACGTGCGCGGGCGCGGGCTCATGGTTGGCGTCGAGCTCGTCCGCGACCGCCAGACCAAGGAGCGCGCCACCACCGAGCGCGACCGCATCGTGCAGGAGATGTTCAAGCGCGGCGTCCTCATCCTCGGCGCCGGCCGCAACGCTCTCCGCTTCGCGCCCCCGCTCGTGATCACGAAGGCGCAAATCGACGTCATCGTCGACACGTTCCAGCAGGCACTCGACACCCTGCTGCGCGCCTAGCAGGCCGTGGTACGAGTCGCGTTCTTCGCGAGCTCTGAAGGGCAAACGTTGTTAGTAAAGAGCCTTGTGAAGGGCGTCGTGGACTTAGGGATCGCCAGTGGTGTGCTCTTCGGCATCGCTGGACGCGTCGATTGCCCTGCCGCGTGGCTCATCATGTTGCTGTTGACCGGTCATCTGATGCTCAGCGGATGGTGGCTGATTCGTCATGATCCCGAGCTGCTCGAAGAACGGCTGACAACGGCGTCGAATGTTCCACATTGGGACCGACTGATCAAGCGAGGCAATCGGATTCTGTTACCGATATTTCTTGCAACCGCGGCTCTTGATGCCGGGCGCTTCGGATGGTCCGCCATGCCACTTATCGTACGGGCGATCGGGACGGCAGCCGTCATTGCAGCGATCGGTGTCATCTGGTGGTGCGGTGCTGCGAATCATTTCCTGGCGGCCAGCTCTCGGATCCAGAGCGAACGTGGGCATAGGGTCGTACAGCATGGTCCCTATCGTTTCGTCCGGCATCCGTTGTACGCGGCGCGCGTTATCCTCATAACAGGAGCGGCATTGACCTTAGGGTCATGGATCGCACTGGTCCCAGCCGCCTTGAACGCCGTCCTGCTCGTACTACGGACCTCGTTAGAAGATCGCCTGCTCACGACGGAACTGCCAGGCTACCGGGAATATGCGAAGCACGTTCCCGGGCGCCTCGTACCCGGCCTGTGGTGACGATCGGATGTACGACTTGCA
>CAYQRM010000115.1:0-25264 GCA_964419785.1 uncultured Solibacteraceae bacterium
ACAGCACGTGCACGGGCGTGTCGACAACGGCGTGCGAGGCGACCTTCACCATCAGGAAGTCTTCATAGAACGCAGCGTTGAGATCCGCGAATGCGCCCGTCGCCGTGTTGCCTAGACTCTCGCTCGTGACCTGCACCGTGACGCCAGCCGGCAGCGCGTCGAGCGCCGAAAGCTCTCTTGACAGGCGGCCGTTCACCAGGACCAGCATTGGCACGCCGGGAAGACGGAAGCGATCGACATCCGCGCGCGTCGCGGTCGCGGTGGCGGCCCGAACGAACGCGGTCCGGGCCACGAGCGCCACGTTCGTGAATTTCCATTCCTCGTCGCGGGTCGTCGGAAATCCACTGTCGAGGAACCGCCGAAACGCCCACTCGCGAGATTGATGCGCCGCCTGGAACGCCGGCTCGGCTCGAAACGTGTCGAACGCGGCGGCCAGCGACTCGTACCGCTCAGCAACTGCCGCCACGTCTAGCTCGCCACCTTCTCGACCCAGCCGTAGCCCTTGGCCTCGAGCTCGAGCGCCAGGTCTTTGCCGCCAGTGCGGACGATCCGGCCGTCGCTCAAGACGTGCACGACGTCAGGGACGATGTAATCGAGCAACCGCTGATAGTGCGTGACGACGACAATGGCGCGCTCGGGACTGCGCAGCGCGTTGACGCCGTTGGCGACGATCTTGAGCGCGTCGATATCGAGACCCGAGTCGGTCTCGTCGAGAATCGCGAGCCGCGGCTCGAGCACCGCCATCTGGAAAATCTCGTTGCGCTTCTTCTCGCCGCCCGAGAACCCCTCGTTGACGGACCGGCCGAGCATCGCCTGATCCATCTCGAGCAGCTTCGCCTTCTGACGCACGAGTTGCATGAACTCGACGGCGTCGAGGTCCGACTCGCCGCGATGCTTGCGCACCGCGTTCAGCGCGGCCTTGAGAAAGTACGTGTTGTTGATACCGGGGATCTCGACGGGATACTGGAACGCCATGAACACGCCGTCGCAGGCGCGCTCCTCGGGCGGCATCGCCAGGAGGTCCTTGCCGTCGTAGGTGACCGTACCGCCGGTCACCTCATACGCCGGATGTCCTGAGAGCGCACGCGCGAGCGTGCTCTTGCCCGATCCGTTCGGCCCCATGATGGCGTGCACCTGGCCGGCATCGACCGACAGGCTCAGGCCTTTGAGGATGTCTTTGTTCTCGACTTTGACTTTCAGATCTCTGATTTCAAGCAACACTTCGTGTCCTCGTCCTGTCTGTGTCTTTGTCTGGCGATTTAGTCAATCGATCGCTCCGAACGCGCCGAAGGAGTCAGGCCCGGCTATCGCCAGGCGGGGCCAGACCCCTTGCTCACATCAGCCGACACTGCCTTCAAGACTGATGGACAAGAGCTTTTGAGCTTCCACCGCGAACTCCATTGGCAATTCGCGGAAGACTTCTTTGCAGAAGCCGCTGACGATCATGTTGACGGCGTCTTCGGTCGAAATGCCTCGCTGGCGGCAATAGAAGATCTGGTCCTCGCCGATCTTGGACGTGGACGCTTCGTGCTCGACCCGAGCCGACGTGTTCTTGATCTCGAGGTAGGGGAACGTGTGCGCGCCGCACTTGTCGCCGATGAGCAGCGAGTCGCACTGCGAGTAGTTGCGCGCGCCCTGGGCGTTCTTGCCGATGCGCACCGCGCCGCGGTACGTGTTCTGCCCGTGACCGGCGGAAATGCCCTTCGAGACGATCGTGCTGCGCGTGTTCTTGCCGAGATGAATCATCTTCGTCCCGGTGTCCGCCTGCTGCCAGTTGTTGGTCGTCGCGACCGAATAGAACTCGCCGATCGAGCGATCGCCCTGCAGGATGCAGCTCGGATACTTCCACGTGATGGCCGAGCCGGTCTCGACCTGCGTCCACGTGATCTTCGCGTCGGTGTGCGCGGTGCCGCGCTTGGTCACGAAGTTATAGATGCCGCCCTTGCCGTTCTTGTCGCCCGGGTACCAGTTCTGAATCGTCGAGTACTTGATCGTCGATCGATCGAGCGCGACGAGCTCGACGACTGCCGCGTGCAGCTGGTTCTCATCGCGCATCGGCGCCGTGCAGCCCTCGAGGTAGCTCACCTGCGCGCCCTCGTCGGCGATGATGAGCGTGCGCTCGAACTGGCCGGTGTTGCGCGCGTTGATGCGGAAATACGTCGACAGCTCCATCGGGCAGCGCACGCCCTTCGGCACGTAGACGAACGATCCGTCGCTGAAGACCGCCGAATTGAGCGAGGCGTAGAAGTTGTCCGTGTACGGCACGACCGAGCCGAGGTATTCGCGGACGAGCTCGGGATGATCCTTCACCGCCTCCGAGAACGAGCAGAAGATGATTCCCAATTCCGCCAGCTTCGATCTGAACGTCGTCGCCACCGACACGCTGTCGAAGACCGCGTCGACGGCGACGCCCGCGAGCAGCTTCTGCTCCTCGAGCGGAATGCCGAGACGCGCGAACGTCTTGCGCACTTCCGGATCGACTTCGTCGAGGCTCTTGAGCTCCGGCTTCTTCTTCGGCGCCGAGTAGTAGCTGATGGCCTGGTAGTCGATCGGCTGGATCTTGAGGTTGTGCCACGTCGGCTCCTTCATCTGGAGCCAGGCGCGGTACGCCTTGAGCCGGAACTCGAGCAGCCACTCGGGCTCCTGCTTGATCGCCGAGAGCCGCCGAATGACGTCTTCGCTCAAGCCCGGCGCGAACGTCTCGGTCTCGACGGTCGTCTCGAAGCCGTACTTGTACTCGCGTGTCGCGAGCTGTTCGACTGTTTCAGTGGGAGTGGACATGTGTCTTCTTCATTAGTTGCGAATGGGGCCCCACCCCATTCGCCGCTCGGCGCCGCTCCTGCGTCGCGAGCCTCGCGGTATCAACTTTCTTCACACGGAAAACGACGTTCCGCAGCCGCACGTGCTCTTCGCGTGCGGATTCTGGAACGTGAAACCGCGGCTCATCAGGCTCGTGTCGTAGTCGAGCGTCGTGCCGTCGAGCAGACGATGGCTGCGCGGATCGATCCATACGCGCACGCCGTTGGGCCCGTCGAAAATCAAATCGTCCGCCCGCGGCGCTGCTTCCCACTCGAACACGTACTCGAACCCCGAACAGCCGCCGGCCTTGACGCCCACGCGCAAGCCGCGCGCCTCGACGTGCTGTTTCTCGAGCAGCTTCTGAATCTGCACCGCAGCGTTGTCAGTGACGTTAATCATTTCTAATTACCGCGGACCAAGGACGATCATCGTTTCATCACGACGACCGGCACTGCGCCCACCGGCGGCGCCGACGCGAGATCCATCGCGAGATCCGCCACCGACGTCGCGGAAAGCGCCGACACGATCCGATCCTTGATTTGCCACAGCGGATCGCGAATGTTGCACTTCGCGTACTGATCGCAGCTGTGATCGGCCTCCGAACACGCCGTCACCGTGAAGGGGCCGTCGACCGCCTGGATCACATCGGCGACCGAAATCCTGGCCGCCGGCCGCGCCAGCCCGTAACCGCCGCGAATGCCCTGGTGGGACTCGAGCAGCTCGGCACGCACCAGCGTCTGCAACACCTTCGCGAGCAGTTCCGCCGGAATGTCATAGGCCTCCGCGAGCTCCCGCGCTGACACTGCGCCGCCATCGGCATGCGCGGCCAGATGCCTCGCCGCAAGCAGCGCGTAATCCGCCTTTTTCGAGAGCCTCAGCATCGATGGGTCACCGCGGGGATATCCGACCGAACGAGTCCATTTTATAACGAGAAGGGCGCAATGGGCAACGTACGCCGCAGGGCGTCGCCGCGGAGCAAAGACCGTAACGTATTATTTTACTATAATTTACAGTCGATCAGTCTTCCGCTGCGTCCCAGGCTCGGAAGCCGCCGACGAGGTTGTGTGCATCGAGACCCTTGGCGCGGAGCATCGCGACCGCGCGCGCGCTCCGGCCGCCACTCTGGCAGTAGGCCACGATAGGCGTGTCGGTCGGAAGCTCGCCGACGCGCTGACCCAGCTGACCGAGAGGAATGAGGATCGAGCCTTCGATGGCGCCAATGGCGTGCTCGCCCGGCTCGCGGACGTCGACGAGCACATGCTTACGGCCTTCGCTTTGCCACTGCTTCAGGTCGTCAACGGTCATGTCGGTCGGGAGCTTGTGTGACATCGCTTCAGTCTCGCACGTGCGCGTGTACTCCACCAGCTCCCGAATCGTCGGCCGGTCGCCGCAAACCGGGCAGTCGGGATCGCGCGAGAGCTCGATCTCGCGGAATCGCATCCGCAGCGCGTCGTAGAGCAGAAAGCGCCCAACCAGCGGCTCGCCGAGCGCCGTCAGGAGCTTGATCGCTTCGGTTGCCTGAATCATGCCGATGAGCCCGGGCAACACGCCGAGGACGCCTCCCTCGGCGCAGCTCAATATCAGGCCGTCGGGCGGCGGCTCGGGATGCAGGCAGCGATAGCACGGGCCGCCGGACGTGGCGAAAACCGACGCCTGGCCCTCGAAGCGCGAAACACTGCCGTAAACATTGGGCGTCCGCGCCATCACGCACGCATCGTTCACGAGGTACCGCGCTGGAAAATTGTCTGTCCCGTCGACGACGACGTCGTAGGCGGTGACGAGCGCGCGCGCATTTGCGGCGCCGAACGGCTCGCCGTGCAGGTCGATTCGGATGTCGGGGTTGAGCGCGCGAAGCCGCGCCGACGCGGCCTCGAGCTTCGGCCGCCCGACGTCACGCGTGTCGTAGATCACTTGCCGCTGCAGGTTCGTCTCGTCAACCAGATCGAAGTCGACGAGACCGATCCGACCAACGCCGGCCGCCGCCAGGTACATCGCCGCCGGCGATCCCAGTCCGCCTGCGCCCACGATCAACACGCTTCCGGCGCGCAGCCGTTCCTGCCCCGCCGAGCCAAATTCGGGCAAGGCGATCTGCCGCGCGTAGCGGTCGGGCCTCGCCACACCCTGATTCTACGGTGCGGGGCCTCAGGGTGCTCAGAGCAGCTCTGTCCCCGCCTGTCACACCGAGAGGCGTACAATCGCCGGCATGACGAACCTCCTCGCCGCGGCGTGCTTAGGCGCGGTCATCGGCGGCGCGCTGACGATGGTGGTGATGCTGATGCGGCAGACGCGCCTCGCGGCCGACGCCGCGCGGCTCGGCGCCGAGCTCGAGGCGGCGCGCCAATCGCTCGACGAGCAACGCGCTGTCGTCGCCGAAACGCAGGCGCAGCTGAAAGACGCGTTTGCCGGGTTGTCACGCGACGCGTTGAAGGAGAATCGCGCCGACTTCGTCCAGCACGCACAGAACCTGCTGTTGCCGATGCAGGACACGCTGTCGCGCGTCCAATCGCAGCTTGCACAGGTCGACAAGGCGCGCGAAGGGTCGTATCGGGAAGTGCAATCCGAGCTCGGAATACTGCGCGAATCGCAGGAAACGCTCCGTAGAGCGGCCGACGATTTGACGCGCTCCCTCCGCTCACCCAACGTTCGCGGCAAGTGGGGCGAAATCCAACTCAAGCGCATCGTCGAGCTCGCCGGCATGCTCGAACAGTGCGACTTCGTGGAGAAGGAATCGACGACGACGGAGAACGGCAGCCGCCAGACGCCAGACCTCGTCGTGAGGCTGCCCGGCGACACGACGATCGTCATCGATTCGAAGGTACCCATCGACGCGTACATCAGCGCGACGAATGCGAAAGATGAGGCCTCGCGCGCGGCGCACCTCTCCGCACATGCCCGGCAGGTGCGCGATCACATCCGCACGCTTGGCGCGAAGGAATACTGGAAGCAGTTCCAGCCGGCGCCCGAGTTCGTCGTGATGTACCTGCCGCTCGAGCCGCTGCTGCAAGCCGCGTTCGAGCAGGACGGGACCCTTCTTGATCAAGCGTCGAGCGTCGGCGTCGTGCTCGCGACGCCGATGACGTTGCTCGGATTGCTCAAGGCCGTCGCGTCGGGCTGGAAGCAACAGCAGCTCGCGAAGAACGCCGAGGAGATTCAGCAGATCGGGCGCGATCTCTACGACCGGCTGTCGACGATGGTCGATCATCTCGAGAACGTGGGTCGCAACATCAAGCTCGCAGCCGACAGCTACGATCGATTCGTCGGCTCGCTCGAATCCAAGGTCGTGCCCGGCGCGCGCCGATTCAAGGAGCTGGGCGTCAGTTCGACGAAAGAGCTCGAGATTCCGGACCTGCTCAATGTGTCGGTGCGCCGCGTGACGAAGGACGAGCTCACCGGCCAGCCACCGGCCGACGATCTGGCGGCGTCGCTGGAACGCTGGCAGGGGACGGAAAAGGCAAACTGAAACGTCTTACTTGATGGCCACCGTCACCGTCACCTGAGCCCGGACGGTGATTTCTCCGGGCTCGATCGGCGTCGGCGCGCCGCCTCCGGCTCTGCCGCCGCTCACCGCCGGCAGATAGCGCATCGTGACGGGCTCGGACATCCGCTGTTCGCTGATGCGGATGATCGCGCCGAGCGTCCTGTTTGCGCCGGCGGCGATGGAGCTGGCGCGCGCCATTGCGTCCGCGACGGCGTCTTTCAGCGCGTTCTGCTCGACGGTCGCGCGCGCCTTCAAATCAAATTTCAAGCCCGACACGGTGGCCGCGCCTGCGGCGCCGCTCGCGTCGATCACGGCGCTCAACTTCGAAAGATCGTCGACGCGCACTTCGATCTGATTGCGCGCCACATAATCGCGAAATTGCTGCTGCCCGCCGACGTAATCGTACTCGGCCGCCAGCGAATATCCCGTCGTCTTGATCGCATCGGCGCCCACGCCGGCGCTCTTGAGCGCATTTTGAACCGAAGTCATGGCCTCCGCGGCCATGCGCTGTGCGTCGGCGGCCTTCTTCGCGTGTCCATCGGCGGAAATCTCGATGAGCGCGCGATCGGGTGCGACGGTCACCAGCGCTTCGCCAGTCGCAATGATCGATGGCGGATCGTTCGGCATCGTGTCTTGTGCGTGCGCGGGCGCGGCAGCACAGCACACGCCAATGGCGGCGGCGATCAGGGCAAGTCGGGACAAGGCGGGACTCCTCCGATACACTCTAGCGCGAATGCATTCGGGCGTGCGGCACTCGTGACCATCGACATTCTGCTCGTGGGTTTCGGCAATGTGGCGCAAAGATTCGTCACGCTGCTCGGGGAGTCGCGGGCCGCGCTCGACGCGCTCGACATTCAGCCGAAGATCGTCGGCATCGTGACGCGGCGTCACGGCAGTGTGTATGAAGCAGCGGGTCTCGACGCGGTCCGAGCCGCGCGGATGCTCGCCGAAGGCGGCGCGGTTGGGCCGGCGTCCCTGCCTTCGACGCTGGAGTGGATCGCGCGGCTTCGTTCCCAGCACGCCGAGACCCGCGTACTCGTTGAGACGACGACCCTGGACATCCGGTCGGGCGAGCCGGCGATCTCTCACGTCCGTGCGGGGTTCGCCGCCGGCGCGCATGTCGTCACGGCGAACAAGGGCCCAGCGGCGTTTGCCTATGGACCACTTTCGCGCGAGGCGGAGGCCGCCGGCGTGTCCTTCCTCTTTGAGGGCGCCGTGATGGACGGCATTCCGATCATCAGCTTCGTCCGCGAGACGCTGCCCGCGTCGACCATTCGCGGATTTCGCGGCGTCGTGAACACGACGACAAATCACATCATCAACGCGCTCGAGCGCGGCGAAGCGTTCGATCGATCGCTCGCGGCCATGCAGGCAGCGGGCATCGCGGAGGCCGATCCGTCGCTCGATCTCGACGGCTGGGACGCGGCGGCGAAGACCGCGGTGCTCGCGAACGTCTGGTTCGACGCCAACATGACGCCGCGAGACGTCCGACGCGAAGGTGTGGGACCGGACATCGCCGATGTGGCGCGACATGCGATCGCCTCGGGCCGAAGGCTGAAGGTCGTCGCGCGCGCGACCCGCCGCGATGGCGCGGTCGATGCGGCCGTTGAGCTCGTCGAGCTCGAGGCCGACGATCCACTCGCCGTGCTCGATCAGGACAGCAACGCGCTCGAGATCGATTCGTGGCCCGCGGGACGGATCGTCATCACGCAGCGCGACAGCGGACTCGAGAAAACGGCGTACGCGTTGTTGAGCGATCTCGTGACGGCGGCGCAGCGCGTCAGGAACAAGAGCAGGTGACGACCGCTCTATCAGCCGAGCCCGAGGGCCTTCTTGAGGCCGGACTCGTTGAAGCCCGTGACGGCGACGGGCGGGGTGCTGTCGCCGATAATCGTCACGGGCACGGTGCGGAATCCGCGAGCGATGAGGTCTTGATAGGCCGCGAGGTCGGTCTCGACGTTTCTCACCTCGAACGGCACGCCGGCTCGTGAAAGCAACTCTTTCACCCGCTCGCAGGGCCGTCAGCTGTCGCCGGAGAAGACAATGACGCGAGGCCAGGCCATGGAGAGATTATGACGGACGCGCCGCTCGCGGGCGTGACGGTCCTCGATCTTTCGCGCGTCCTGTCCGGGCCGTACTGCACGATGCTCGCCGCCGACATGGGCGCGCGCGTGATCAAGATCGAGCATCCCGTGCGCGGCGACGACACGCGAGCGTGGGGGCCGCCGTTTCAGCACGGCGAGAGCGCGTACTTCCTCAGCATCAACCGCAACAAAGAAAGCGTGGCGCTCGACTTCAAGACTCACGACGGCCGGCGGCTGCTCGACGCGCTCGTCGCTCGCGCTGACGTACTCGTCGAGAACTTCCGACCGGGCACGCTCGACGCGCTCGGACTCGGTTATGAACAATTGCACGCGCGCCATCCTCGGCTCGTCTACGTGTCGATTTCAGGATTTGGCCAGACCGGGCCGCGGCGCGAGGAAGGCGGGTACGACGCGATCGCGCAAGCCGAGGGCGGATTGATGAGCGTGACCGGCACGTCCGACGGACCCGGCGTGCGCGTCGGTGTCGCGGTTGCCGACCTCTCGGCCGGCATGTACGCGTTCCAGGGCCTGCTGCTCGCGCTCCGGTCGCGCGACGCCACAGGCCACGGACAGCACGTAGATATCGCTCTGCTCGACTCGGTCCTCGGCCTGCTCACCTATCAAGCCGGGCGGTACTTCGCGACCGGCGACTCGCCGCCGCGAACGGGAAACCGGCACCTCGCCATCGCGCCCTACGATTCGTTCGACGCGAAGGACGGCGCCTTCGTGCTCGCCGTCGGTAATGACGATCAGTGGCAGCGCTTCTGCCGCGCCCTGGATCGGTCCGACCTCGCGGCCGATCCTCGCTTCACCACCAACGCGCAGCGCGTCGTCGACTACGACACACTGCGGCCGATCGTCGCAGCCGAGATCGCCAGGCGGCGACAGGCGGATCTCGTCGCGGCGGTTCGCGCGGCGGGCGTGCCGTGCGGCGCCGTGCGGTCGGTCGCGGACGCTTTCGGCGACCCGCAGTCAGTGTCGCGCGCGATGATCGAGACCGTCGATCATCCGACGGCAGGAACCATCAAGCAGCTCGGGCTGCCGATCAAGCTCTCAGCGACGCCGGGAAGCATCCGCAGCGCGCCGCCGCGGCTCGGCGAGCACACGCGTCGCGTGCTGCGAGACGACCTGTCGTTGAGCGACGCGGAGATCGACGCGCTGATCGCGCGCGGGGCAGTCAAATAAATAACGCCGGGTGTTTTTTTACGTTTTATGTAAAAAAACACCCGGCGTTATTTACCGCACCACCAGCTTCGGAATCTCGGTCACCAGGAATCTTGCGACATCGTCGTCAGCGAGGTCCTGCAGCGCCTTGCCTGGCGCGATCGGACGTTCCTCGACGATGACGGCCTGACGGCCGCGGGTGGTGCTGACGCGCCCGACGACGTGTGGCTCGGCGCCGCTTGTGTCGAGCTCGAACTCGAGGAAGGTCTGTGGGGACGCGTCCGAGGTCAGCCGCACGCTGCCGGCCGGCGTGTTCGCGGTGAACTGGTGACCTTCCGCACGAAGCACCGTCACCGCCTGGCGAACGAGCGGCACCGCGGTGTTTTCGAGAAACGCCTGATAGGCGACCGCCGCCGCATCCACGACTTGCCGCCGCGCAGTCGAATCCTTGCGTGCCTCATCGAGCGCGCGGAGGATCCGCTTGCGAAGATCGGAAACGTCCATCGCGCCATTCTACTTGCGCGCGGTGTGAATCGCCATGAAGCCGCCGAGCACGCGCGTGTGCCGCACGTCGCGAAAGCCGGCCTGCTCCATGAGCGCGACGACGCCGCGCGCGCCGGGATAGCGGCGAATCGACGCAGGAATGTAGCGGTACGTATCCGGGTCGCGGTGCAGGACCCAGCCGAGCGTCGACCCGACAATCGTCAGATACGTCAAGTAGATCGCGCGAATCGATGGCCGCTCGGGCCGATCGAAATCGAGCGAGCACATGCGGCCGCCAGGCCGCAGCACCCGGTGGATCTCAGCCAGCGCGCGCGAGATATCCGGCACGTTGCGCAAGCCATAACCGGTCGTCACGACATCGAAACAATTGGACTGCACCGGCAGCGTCGTCATGTCGCCGACCAGCCAGGCGACGCCGGCCGCCTCGGGCTTTTCACGCGCGAGCTCGACCATCAGCGGCGTGATATCGAGGCCGACGACGTGCGCGCCGTGGTGCGCTGCCGCGAAGGCAAGATCGCCCGTGCCGCACGCGAGATCGAGCACGGTCGATCCCGGTTGAATGCCCGCGTCCGCGATGAGCTGCGACTTCCAATGCGAGTCGCGTCCGAACGACAAGAACCGCGTGATGAAATCGTAGCGAGGCGCGATCGTCGCGAACAAACGCCGCACGTAGCGACGCTTGTCTTCCGGCGTCGACAGCGCGCGCTCGAGCGACGGACCCGACATGGTGGCATCATAATGGGGCCGCCATGGAAGCGTCGCGCACGGTCGAGGATTACCTCAAGGCGATCTACCTCGCCGAATCGACGCTCGCCTCACCGTCCGATCTCGTGCCGATGGGACAAATCGCGAGCGCGGTTGGAGTCGTGCCGGGCACGGCGACGAGCATGGTGAAGGCGCTCGCCGACTCCGGCCTCGTGCGCTACGAGCCCTACATGGGCGTGCGCCTGACGACGGCTGGCCTGCGGCTCGCGGGCCGCGTCCTTCGCCGTCATCGCCTCATCGAGCTCTTCCTCGTGAAGGTGCTCGGCATGGACTGGGCGGAAGTGCACATCGAAGCCGAACGGCTCGAGCACGCGGTATCCGATCGCATCATCGATCGCATTGACGCAATGCTCGGTCGGCCGCTCGTCGATCCGCACGGTGATCCGATTCCCACATCTGAAGGCACACTGCCGCAGGACGCCTCGCTCGATCTGCTCACGGCGCCCGTTGACGCGCCGCTGGTCGTCGCGCGCGTGCTCGATCAGGAACCCGGTTTTCTGCGGTACGTCGAGCAGCGCCGACTGATGCCGGGCCGTACCGTCATCGTCGTCGCTCGCGAGCCGGGATCCGACGCCGTCCGCCTGCGCTCGGAAGACGGCAACGAAACGACGCTCGGGACTCGCGCGGCGTCGCGCATCCTCGTCATTCCCGCCTGATTAGCTACTGCGGTTGACGAACGCGGCGGAAATCCTTAGAATCGAGGAGATTTTGATGAGTCAAAATCGTAATTCTCATGGCTAAAAACCGATGAGCGTCGAACAGCCATCCCCGCGCGACCTGCGGCTCCCGCCGAACTCGGTGAGCTTGCCCGAGGTCCATGGCACGGTGCCGGTGCCGCTCGCCGGTGGTTTTTGGCGAAAGCTCTTTGCGTTTGCCGGCCCCGGATATCTCGTCGCCGTGGGGTACATGGACCCGGGCAATTGGGCGACCGATCTCGCGGGCGGCGCGCGATATCAGTACGCGCTCCTGAGCGTCATCGGGCTCTCCAACCTGATGGCGATTCTGCTGCAGACGCTCGCCGCGCGGCTCGGCATTGCGAGCGGGCGCGATCTCGCGCAGGCGTGCCGCGATCGCTACTCGCGACCGACGGCGGTCGCGCTCTGGATCATCTGCGAGATCGCGATCGCCGCGTGCGACCTCGCGGAAGTGATCGGCGCGGCCATCGCGCTCAACCTGCTCTTCGGCTTGCCGCTGCTCGCCGGCGTCATCGTCACGGCCGCGGATGTGCTCATCGTGCTGTACCTGCAGCATCACGGCTTCCGCTATGTCGAAGCGCTGGTCGTCGCGCTGATTGTCACGGTCGCGGGCGCATTCGCGTTCGAGCTCTGGCTTGCGAGCCCGGACTGGGCGGCGGTGGCTGCCGGATTCATTCCGCACGCCGCGATCGTTCAGAACGGCGGCATGCTGTACATCGCGGTCGGAATTCTCGGCGCGACCGTGATGCCGCACAATCTATATCTGCACTCGTCGATCGTGCAGACTCGCAAGTACGGCGACTCGGAGGGCAGCAGGCGCGAGGCGATTCGGTTCGCGACGATCGACTCCTCCGTCGCGCTGATGTTCGCGCTGCTCATCAACGCCGCGATCCTCGTGATGGCGGCGGCGACATTCCACGGCACCGGACACCAAGACGTCGCCGACATCGGCGACGCGTACAAGCTGCTGTCGCCGCTGCTCGGTTCTGGCGTTGCCAGCATCGTGTTCGCGATCGCGCTGTTGCTGTCGGGGCAGAACGCCACGCTGACCGGGACGCTCGCCGGGCAGATCGTCATGGAAGGATTCATGAACATCCGCTTGCGGCCATGGCTGCGGCGGTTGATCACGCGTCTGGTTGCGATCGTGCCGGCGATCATCGTCGTCTTGCTCTATGGCGAGCGAGGTACGGGCGTGCTCCTGATTCTGAGCCAGGTCGTGCTGAGCCTTCAGTTGCCGTTTGCGGTCATCCCGCTCGTCCTCTTCACGAGCGACACGCGGATGATGGGCTCGTTCGTGAGTCCCGCATGGCTCCGGTCGATCGCCTGGGGCGTCGCGGGTATCATCGTGGTGCTGAACGCCTGGCTGCTCGTCCAGACGTTCGGCTGAGACCGAGATGTACCGGCACATTCTGGTCGCCGTCGAGAACTCGCCTGCCGATCGCACGATTCTCGATCACGTCTCCGCGCTCGCGAAACTCACCGGCGCGAAGCTGCTGCTCGTGCACGTCGCCGACGGCTGGGCTGCGCGCAACTTCAAGCAGCTCGACCTGCGCGAGTCCGAAGAAATGCAGAAGGACCGCGCGTATCTCGAATCACTCAGCCGCGACCTGGCGGCCCGCGGCTTCGAGGTCGACACCGAGCTCGCGATGGGCGATCCCGCAAGCGAGCTCGTCCGTGTCGCTATCGATCGTCAGGTCGATCTGATCGCGATGTCGACGCACGGCCACCGCTTTCTCGCCGACGTCCTCTTCGGCGCGACCGCGGACAAGGTCAGACACCTCGTGAAGGTGCCGGTGCTGTTGCTAAGAGCGCAGTAGCTATCAGGCCTATTCTTCGTATTCGGCAAACGAGCTCGGCGTCTCCCACACTCGCACGGCCTGCACGTCGAGCCCGTAGTGGCGCGACATGTCGTAGATGAGCTTCGCGATGCGCTCGACGGTCGGATTGCTGTCGAGCTTGTAGATGGGTTCGCCGAGCTTTTCGAGCGGCTCGACGAGAGGATCGTCATGCCTGAGGATCATCTTGTGGTCGAGCTCGGCGTCGATCCAGCCCTTGACCACGCGCTTGATATCCGAAAAATCCGCCACCATGTTGCGGCTGTCGAGACGATCCGTCCGCACGTCGACTTCGACGATGGCGTTGTGGCCGTGCGGGTGTTTGCAGATGCCGTCGTAGTCGAGCAGGCGATGGCCGTAGCAGAACTCGATGCGCTTGGTGACGAGATACATGGTCCCACTGTAACGTAGTTACCGGAATGTCCGCGTCAGCTGTGTTGTTTTCGGGCGGGCTCGACAGCGCAGTGCTCGTCGCACTCGAACGGCGGAGTCACGATCCGGTGTGGCCGATTCACGTGCGCGCGGGACTCGCGTGGGAAGATGCCGAGGCGCGCGCCATCGCGCGGTTGATGGCCGTGCCGCCGCTTGCCGAGCGCGTGCGTCCCGTCACGACGCTGCAGCTCGACATGCGCGACGTCTATCCGCCGACGCACTGGGCAGTCGTGGGCAAGCCGCCGGCGTACGACACGCCCGACGAAGACGTGTACCTCGAAGGACGCAACCTCGTGCTCTCGTCGAAAGCGGCGGTCCTCTGCGCGCGGCTGCACGTCGAGCGCCTCGCGCTCGGTCCGCTCGCGGGTAATCCGTTTCCAGACGCGACGCCTGAGTTCATCGCGGCCCTCTCGCGCGCGCTCTCGCTTGGACTCGGCCGCGAGCTGCACGTCGTCACCCCGCTCGTCACGATGCACAAAGAGGACGTGATCACACTCGGGCTCGAGCTCGGCGTCCCGCTCGAGCTCACGCTCTCATGCATGAATCCCGTGGGCGATCGTCACTGCGGACAGTGCAGCAAGTGTCGCGAGCGCCACGACGCGTTTCTCGAGGCAGGCGTGATCGATCCAACGGAGTACGTCCAACTGAGCGCGGGGCCTGGCCCCGATCGGCGCTAGCCGGGAACGCTCACCGAGATCGTGTGTACACCCGGCGTATGTCTTTGATCGGCGGTGTGAATGTGGGCTTGAGCACCTTGATCCACACGAAGAGCGACATGCCGTCGTCGCCTGGAAACCAGATTTCGGAGAGCCGGAGCTCCTTCGTCCACGCGACGTCCTGCACGAGCTGACCGTCAGCGTTCCATGTGGTGTGCGATTCGTAGTCCGTCGCACCCTGCACATGTCTTTCCTTGCGGCCGTCGGTCGCGAACGTCGTCTTGTGCTGGAGGTCGTCGGTAATCGTGACGGTGCCGTCGCCGACGGCGATGTCGTACATCGGCGCGAGCTCGAGCAGGTCGCGCATGGCGCGGCGCACGTCGTTGTCGAACATGCCGGCGGAGCTGCGCGGGCCGACGCCGTTCATGGGCACGCCGGGACCGGGAGTCCACAAGCCAACGGCCGGCGGCGCGGCGCGCGGGCCGGTCAGCGTCTGCGTGTCATCGGCGACCGGCCGCCGCCAGTTGCGCTGATCTTCGTGGCTATCCTTGTCATCGAACGTCCAGCGGCCACCAAGCGCGTCGGGACCGAGACGGACCGGCGACGCGGCAGTGGGCGTCACGACCGGACCCTGCTGCGCCGCAAGCGTCGTCGCACCTGCGACAGCGATCGCGACAGCAGGCGCGAGGCGAATGAAACGCCCGCTCATGACCAGCTCCTCGGGGGACGGTCGGATTATCTCACGGAGCGAGTGCCTGGTGCTGCGTGCGCCTAGTATTTCGTGAGCCGAATCGTGCCGTCGCCGGTGCGGAGCCTGAAGAGATGGCCGCCGCTGCCCGACCGGCCGCGAAGCAGGCGCTGCTCGCGCGTGCCGCCCGAGACGTTGATCAGCGCGAGATCGTTGCGCGTGCGGCCGTCAGATCCGGGATCGGCTTCGATCTCGGCGTTGAAGCCGTCGGGCAGCTCGACGGAAATCGACCCGTCGCCCGTCGTGACGAGCCAGTCGTCGGTCATCTCGGCACCGCGCCGAACGCGAACGACGACGGAGCCGTCGCCGGTCTCGGCGCGGAGCTGGCTCGGCGTTCCCGAGACGCGCAAGCTGCCGTCGCTTGTACGCGCGTCGACGCGGCCGGCGACATCCTCGAGCTCGACCGATCCGTCGCTGGTATCGGCGAGCAACTCGCCCGACGTTTCGATGACATGAATCCGGCCGTCGCTAGTGCGAATGTCGAGCTTGCCTTCGACGCGCTCGACGAGCAGCGATCCGTCGCTCGTCCGCACGACGAGATCGGTCTTGCGCGGAACGGTGGCGATCAGCTTCGCGGCCGGCGAGCTCATCGCCCCGATGCCGACGAAGCCGCCGCGCGGACCGTTGTGGCGCGCGGTGATCTCGATGCGATTTCCAGATCGATTTGCCGTGACGTCGATGCGCCCAACGGCCGCCTTGTCGGCGCCGCGCTTCTCGACGTCAACGACGATTTCAGGCCGATCCCACGAGCGCACTTCGATGTTGCCGGCAAACGTGTCGAGGTGCAGGTCTGCGACACCTTCCGCGTCGAAGCGTTTTTCGTCGTGCTCGATGTAACCCTGCCGATCGACGTTGACGACGCAGGCCGAGCCCCCGATCGTGAGGGCCGCCAGGGACGAGGCCAGAAGGACACGCCGCATACTCACCAAGACGACTTCACTCCACCGCGGGTTCCGGCCACGCCCGTTGCCCGCCAATCCAGGTCTCTACGACGCGAAGGTGCGGGTCGAGCACGACAAAATCGGCGACCGCGCCCGCGGCAATTGCGCCGTGCCCGCCGAGACCCAACTCTCGCGCGGGCGTCGTGGCGCACATGCGCGCCGCGAGCACGATGTCGAGACCGCACTGCGTGACGAGCATCGCGAGCGCGCGATCCATCGTCAGGACGCTGCCGGCGGTGGTGCCATCGTCGAGCCGTGCGACGTCGCCAACCGTGATCGTCGCGCCGCCAAGTTTCGCACGCGCGCCCGACGCGAGACCCGATCCCGCCGTGCCGTCGGTGATCGCCATCACGCGTGACGGGCCCTTCGCGGCGATCGCGACGTTCATCACCGCCGGGTGCACGTGGTGACCATCACAGATCAATTCCGCTGCGACGTCTTCGCTGGCGAGCACCGCGCCGGCCAGACCGGGATCGCGATGATTCATCCCGCTCATGCGATTGAACAGGTGCGTGGCCTGTCGCGCGCCGAGCGCGATCGCGGCCTGCGCCTGCTCGAACGTCGCGCCCGAGTGGCCAAGCGAGACGACGATGCCGCTGGCGACGAACGCTTTGACGAGCGCCTCGCCGCCCTCGAGCTCGGGCGCCATCGTGACGATGCCGACGTCCGGGCGCGCGCGGTCGATCACGCCCAGCACGTCGTGCGCCGTGAATGCTTTCGGCGCTGGCACGGCGGCCGTCGATGAGGTCGGCGGCAGGCGCAAGCACGCGAGCGGTTGCGCCCCGCGGAATGCCGGATTGACGAAATTGCTCTCGAGGTGCGCGGGCAGCACCCGCGCGCCCATCCGCGGGCCGCCGCGCAGCCGCGCGACCTCGGTCAGGAACGTGTGCAGCGCCTCGGGCGCGCACGCGACGGTCGTCGGACAGAACGCGGTGACCCCCCAACGCGGCATCAGCTTGGCCAGCGTCGCGACCGCGCCGTCGCCATCGAGGACGTCACCGCCCGCGGCGCCGTGCACGTGCACGTCGATAAAGCCGGGCAGGACGAAGTGGCCGGCGCGATCGAGGCGAACCTCGTCGGTCGCGATCATGCGCGGTCCGCTCGCAATGTCGACGATGCGATCGCCTTCGATGACGAGCGCGTGACCAGAAGCGACACGGTCCGGCAGGACGAGATCGGCGCCCGAGAGGTACGTGCGAGACATGAAGTGGGCGACGCGCTCAGCTCGGCTCGACGAACAGCGACAGCGTCATCTCGATCTTTTGTCCGCGAAGCGGCAAGTCGCCCGCCGACGCCGCGCGCAGCACGTGCCGATCGAGATGGTGCAGCAGCCGGAGCAGCGCGGCCTCATCAGGCGCCGAGCACACGACGACGCCAGGACTCGAGGCCGGCGGAAAACGGCGATCGTCGAAGAAGTCGTGATCGAGCGTGATCAGCGTGCGGCCGAGATCGAGCGCGCGGCGGAAGTGCTCGACGTCGGGCGCGCGGCGCAAGTCATCGTGCTCGAGCACGAACAGAACGTCCCAGCCGAACTCGTGGCGCATCGCCGTCACGACGCCGAGCGGCACGTTCGCGTCCACGTACACACGCGGCGCGGCGCTCAGCTCCATCGCGATCGGACGAAGTTCGGAGGACAGCGTGCCCATTGGGAAATGAGGCAATGAGGCAATGAGTGAGTGCGTTACTTCCGACTCCCGACCGCCGACTCCTGACTTTACCGCGTCACGCGTGCTTGTGCGCCTTGCGTCCGCGCTTGGTGGCCTCCGCCTTGAGCGCCGCGACAAGTTTCTCGCGCTTGTGGTACAGCTCCCTGCGCTTGCGCGTGCCGTACTTGCTGCCGACCGCGTACTCGCAGAATAGCGGAAACGCGAGGGTCGAGTCCGCGTACGCGACGACCGTGTCGGGCAGCACGCCGGGATTGACCTTACCCCAGCTCACGGCCTCGGACGGCGTGGCGCCGGAGAGCCCGCCCCACACAACCTGATCTGTCGTGATCTGGATGAAAAACTCGTTTCCGCCCTTGGGAATCCCGTAGACCTCCCACAGCGTGGGCTGGCCCTGCAGGTAGAAATTTTTCGGCGATCCTCCGCCGAGAATCACGCAGCCGTTCTTCTTTCCCGCCAGGATGATCGCGCACACCTCGTTCACATCGAGATTCGGATCGATCATCAAGCTGCTGCCGTTCATCAGCTCGTGCCAGGCAATGTTCATGCCGATGGAGCTATCGCCAGGCGACGAGGTGTAGATCGGCACGCCGAGCTTCGCCGCGCGCGCGACGACGGAGTATTCCTCGCAGCCGGGCTGGCGCTTCAGGAGATCCTCACCGAGGCGATAGTGGAATTCGGCCGTCGACACCGGGCCGCTCATGCGGGACCGGACGAGAAAGTCGCGGATGTATGCGTCGGTCTCGAGGAGCACCGTCGCCGGAAAGAGCACGTCGTAAATGCGGATGACGCCCGCTTTGTACAGCTCGCGGTCGTCCAGAAACGGCGAGCCGCGGCGCAGCGTGAAGTTCAGCGCGTAGTGGAGATCGTGATAGAGGTTCGCGCCGGTGCTGATGAGAAAATCCACCAGCCCGCGCTCCATCATCTCGTTCACGCATCCACCGAGACCGGCCGGCGTCATCGCGCCGGCAATCGTCAGGCCGATCGTCGTATCGTTCTTCGGCAGCAGCATCTTGTCGGCGAAAATTCGGCACGCCTCGGAGAGACGACCCGCGTTGAACGCCTGGAAGCCGTGCTCGATCAGATTGCGAATCGCCGGATCGCCGGTCGGACGGTAGTACTTGATGGGACGGCCTGACAGATACTGACGAGGGCCGCGCGCGGGCGACCCGGGAGCACGATGCGGCACGCGGTTAGCTTACCATTCCTCCTCATGAACACCGTCGACACCTCGTCATCCAACATCGTCGTCATCGCTCTCGGCGTCGTGATTGCCGTGCTCGTCATTGCGGCCGTGTGGGCGTGGATGAAAGGACGCCGTGTGCCGGGCGACGACGTGTTTCTCGCGAGCCGTCTCACGCGCGGCAATCGCCTGTTTCCATCACAAGTCGTCATCACGCCGTCGGCGGTCACGCTCGTGCAACCGCGATGGATCGGCAAGCAGGAAGAGTCGATCCACCTCGCACACGTGGCGTCGATCAAGATCAACACGCACGCGCTCTTCTCGGATGTCCTGATCGAAACGTCAGGCGGTCAAGACCCGGTGCTCTGCCACGGCCACACCAAGGGCGATGCCGTGAAGATGAAGCAGCTCATCGAGCGATATCAGACCGAGTACTACAAGGCGGGGCAGAAGACGACCTGACGATCGTCGTCCGACGTCCGAGGTCCGAGGTTCCGGTGTCGTCCCGGGTCCGCCGTCCTCAGTCCGCCGTCCGTGATGGGGAACCTCGGACGCTGGACCTCGGACCCCGGACAGACAGATTTCTCAGACGCCCATGACGTGATAGCCCGCGTCGACGAGGATGACTTCGCCCGTGATCGCGCGACCCGCCGGACCGAGCAGCATGAGCGCCGCGTCGGCCACTTCGGCGGTGTCGACCGTGCGGCGCATCGGCGCGCGGTCGCGGTACGTCTGCAGAATGCCGGAGAATCCTGAGATGCCCGCGGCCGCGAGCGTCTTGATGGGCCCGGCGGAGATCGCGTTCACGCGAATATTCTTTGGGCCGAGTTCCGACGCCAGATAGCGGACGGACGATTCGAGCGCGGCCTTCGCCACACCCATCACGTTGTAATTCGGAAAGACGCGATCGCTGCCAAGAAAGCTCAGCGTCAGGATGCTGCCGCCCTCGTTGCGCTCCATGAGCGGCGCGGCGCGGCGCGCCAGCGCGACGAGCGAGTACGCACTGATGTCGAGCGCCTTGCGAAAACCGTCACGCGAAGTTTCAACGAACGGCCGATCGAGGTCTTCGCGGTCGGCAAACGCGACGCCGTGCACCAGAAAATCGAGCCGCCCGCGCTCGCGGTCGATTGCCGCGAACACCGCATCGATCTGCGCATCGTCGGTCACGTCGCACGGCAGAATGAGCGGCGGCGCGGACAGCGTCGCACCGAGCTCGCGCACGTTCTCTTCGAGCCGCTCGCCTTGATAGGTGAGCGCAAGCGACGCGCCTTCGCGCGCAGCCGCCTGCGCGATCGCCCACGAGATAGATCGCTTGTTGGCAACGCCGACGACCAGGCCGACGCCATGGGTCAGCGTAGATGTGCTCATGAACGGTGGATCGAACGACTACTTCGGCTGACGATGCTTGCCGCCGCCGCGATGACGATGGCGACCGCCGCCACCACCCGGATGGCCCGGCCCTTGTCCGGGACCGCCGCCGTGACGGCCGCCGCCGCGGAATCCGTTGCGGCCATGTCCACCGCTGTTCGTGTTGCCGTTGGCGTTCCCGTTGCCGTTCGACCAACCCTGGCCGTAGCGGAAGCCGTGGCTGCCGCGTCCCTGACGCTGATGCATCGTGAACTCGGGGATCGGGCGTGGAGGGGGATCGCCGCCCTCGACTTTCGGCAGCGTCGCGCGAATCAGCGTGCGATGTGCTGGCCAATGATCCTGTGAAGAATCTTCGACCCGCTCATCCGCAGGCGCACTCGGCTCGGGCGCCGGGGCCTTTGTGTCATTCGAAGTGGGTGTGGAACTGTTGGCGGAAGCGTGACCAGTCGCGGGCTCGATGGGGCGCTGGTCGGTCTTGGCGACGAGCTGGCCACCGGTCAAATCGGTGAGCACCTCGTCGTAGAGCGCTTCCGGATCGTCCTTCTTGCGGCGTCGCGGCACTTTGGCGTCCTTGTAGGCATGCTCCGCGTCGCACGTCTGGCAACGCGTCTGCTTGATGGTTTGTCCAACGACGGCGACGATCGCGTGATTCGTAATGCGACGCTCTCGCGGACAGTAGTCGTCCACGATGTCGCCGAGACGCAGCGGGCGCTGCTCCATTCAGAACTCCCGACGGAACTTCATTTCCGATTCGCTCTCAATGCGCCGGCCTCGCCAATCGCGGGCCACAGCTTGCTCGGGCGCGCTCGTTCCCAGGTCCGTTGCCACCGAAGGAAGCGGCAGGAAGTGCGCTCTTGCAGGTCACCGGAGGATAGCAACAAGCGGGCGCGTTCGGCAAGCCAAAACGCGACCTGACCTCACAACTGGCCTGTTTTCAATTACTTGCCGGCCTGCTTGTTCGAGCCGATCCAGCCGAGCGCGGCCTCGATCGGAAGATCGCGCCCGGCCTCGAGCGCTTCGATCGAGAGAGGCTGCGCCTCGTCGGGCGTCACCCCTTCGCCCTCGAGACGATGGCCTGTCGCGGTGACGAAGTCGCCGACGGCGTACATCAGCACGTCGCCATTGGCGAGCGTCTTCGTCGACGCCGGCAGCGCCTGGCCCATCGACGGCCGGCCGAAAATTCGCGCGCGGCGGACGCTCTGCAGCGCGCCAGCGAAACACTCCGACGTGCTCGCCGAGAGCTCGTCGACGATGATCGCGAGCGGACCGGCGAACGGCGTCACGCGTCTGCCGTCCGGGGTCGAGTTGCGCGGGTTCGCCGAGAAGTGTGGCGCCGCGTCGCGCATCTGCATGTTGCCGAGCAGCGTCGGCTCCGACATGAACTGTCCGGCGACGCCCGACATCATGCCGGCGAGTCCGCCAGGATTGCCGCGAAGATCGATGATGAACCCGGCGTCGGTACGGTACTTATCGACCGCCTCGGAGATCGGCGCGTCGATCGCCGGCATCCAGAAATTGAAGCCGATGTACCCGACGCGCCGGCCCGACTCGGTCGTCATCTCGCGCGTGTCGATCGTGAGATGGAGCTGCGGCAAGTTCCCGAGCTTGACGATTTGTCCGGCCTCGGCCGAACGTGTGACGTTGATCGTCCGCTCGTCGCCGGAAGACGCGCGCACCTTGAGCGCCGCCTTCGATCCTGCCTCGCCGTGCAGCGCGCGATACGCCTTGCGCCACATCTCCAGATTCCGCGCGCGCTCGTCACGTCCGGCGAGCTCGGCGGTCCACGCCTGTGTCGTCTGTCCGTCAATGCCAACGATGACGTCGCCGGGATGCAGCCCCGCTTGCTCCGCGGCCGATCCCGGCGTGACTTTCGTGATCACGAGACCAGGCGGAGCCACGCGCACTTCGATCGGCACCATCGCCTCGCCCGGTAGCGCCTCCGAGGCGGAGTCAGACGACAGCAGGACGAAGTGCGAGTGATGCAGGCGCGCCAGCATGTCGCGCATCGCAGCGCGTGCGCTCTCGGGTGAATCCGCGCCCTGGACCTTCGGCCGCAGTTCCGTGCGCACGGCGTCCCAATCGAGCCCGCCAAACGTCGGGTCGTAGTACGTGTCGTGGATCGTCTGCCAGATCTCGTCGAAGCTCGCGATGGCCTGCGCGCGCCATTCCTGTCGCGCGGCAACGCCGGGCACAGCCAAGGCGGCCAGCAGGACAATCGACGCGAGGGTTCGCGAAGTTTTCACTTCTCGACCTCTCGACTCTTCGAGTTCCCGACCTGCCGACTTTCCGACTTCCCGACTTTTCGACGTTCAAGTGTCATTTGATGAGCGCTTTGATCTGCGGCGGCGGATCGAACGCGTTTGCCGGCACGGTGTTGTACTCGTACGACGCGATCTTGAACACCTGCGAGATGCCCATCGTGCTCTGCACCTCGACCGTCGGTTGCATGAGCCCGCCGAATTTCTTGTAGTCGCGCAGAGTCATCTTCATCGGGAGCACGCCCATCGGCGTTTCGCGCTCGCTTTCCGAGCCGATCTCGAAGCCCGTCTCGGCGTCGTAGTACTCCGTCTGCTCGGCGCCCGACGCAAAGACGACCTTCACCTGATACGCCGGCCGGTTGTCCCATTCGGTCTTCGCGAGCGTCGTCATCTCCTTGACGCGGTCGGGTGCATGCAGCGCGGCGTCGAACCAGGCGTCCTCGGCGATCTCGGTGAGCGCGCGTCCCTTCAGCAACGATGGACCAGAGGCGGGATCGATGTTCCAGCCGTTCTTGCCGTCGTATCCGCTCTCGACATGGCCGACGCTGGGCAGGTCGACGCGCAGCAGCATCTTGTCTGGCCTGGCGCCCATGATGTCGAGCGGACCACTCAAGCCCTGGGCCGCCATCTCGAACGTGCCTTTCGCGTGAATCGACTTGACCGCTTTGAACGCGGCTTCGCCGCCGGCGGCCTTGACGTGCTTGGCGACGAGCTCCCGGCCGGTCGGCAGCTGCGCCGCCGGCTTGGGCGCTGTCGCCGGTTGCTGGCCCGCGGGCGTGGCCTGCTGACCGCCCGTCGCGGTTTGCTGGCCCACGGCCGAGACGCTGCCCAGGACGACGATGCCCGTGGCGACCGTGAGGAAGCGCACCGCCGAGCGAAGAAAATCATGTCTCATAGTTCCAAGGATACCCGCTTGCATATCGGACGCAGTCCTCTAAGATCTTTAGGACCAGCGAGCGAAAGGACCTCGTCTCCCATGCTCAAGGGCACGCGATCGGCGGTCGTCAAACGCATTCAGCCAGTGTCGATTCACGGTCAAATCTCGCTCGACGTGTTCTGGGTCGATCCTGAGGATCCGGAAGAGGAAGTGCGCCACGCCCGCGTCGGCAACGAAGCCGTGCCGCGCGGGCTCGAGATCGGCGACAAAGTCACGATGCACTACGTCATGGGCATGGTCACTTCCATAACCAAGAACTGAAAGTCGGGAGGTCGGGAAGTCGGCAAGTGAAATCCTCACTGCCCATTTGCGTCATTCAATCTTCTGACCGCGCGTTTCGGGGATGAAGATCCAGAACACGCACGCCGCGAGAAACGCGCCCGCCGCGATCGCGAGCGCGGCCGGATAGCCGTGCGCGCGCGCGATTGAGCCGGCGATCGCCGGCGCGAACGCGCTGACGAGGCGGCCGATGTTGTACGTGAATCCCTGCGCCGTTGCACGCACGGCCGTCGGATAGATCTCCGCCGTCACCGCCCCGAAGCCGCTGAAATATCCCGTCGCGAAAAACGTCGTCACCGGACCGAGCGCAAGGAGGAGTCTCGGATCGCTCGTGGAGGTGTACGCCAGCACGAGAATTGCCGCGAGCACGAGATAGACGAGATACGAGCGCTTGCGCCCGAACTTATCGCTCACGAAGCCGTAGCTGACGTAACCGAACCACATGCCGATGTTGTTGACGATGACGAAGGCGCTCATCATCGCGTTGGAGAGGCCCGGTCCGCCTTCGGCGGCGGGCGCGCGCAGAAACGACGGCACCCACGTATTGAAGCCCCAATAGCCAAACAGCGTGCACGCGTTCATCAGCGAGAGCGCGGTCGTGATGCCGAGTCTCGAGCCACCGATTGCCTGGCGCAACGTCGCCGGCGGGCCGCTTGCACGCGCGGCGCGCCACCGCGCCGGCTCCTCGACGCGACGCTGCACCCACACGGTGAAGAGCGCCGGCAGCACGCCGACGAAAAACACCATCCGCCAGTCGAAGCCGAACACGTCCTGGACGAGCCAGTTGACGATCGCGGCGAGCACGATCCCGATCGCCCAGAAGCTCTGCATGAAACCAAGCGCCTTGCCGCGATGCTTGTCGGGCCAGGTTTCTGAGACCAGCGCGGCGCCGCTCGCCCACTCACCGCCCATCCCGAGCCCGAGCAGGATTCGAAACACCGCGAGCTCGACCGCCGTGGAGGCGAGTCCGCACGCGGCGGTGAAGATCGAATAGAGCAGCACGCTGAGCATCAGCGCGCGCGCGCGGCCCCAGCGATCCGCGAGGATCCCAAACGCGATGCCACCGATCGCCGCCGCGACCAGCATCAGCGACTGCATCAAGCCGGAGGTCGTTTGATCCAGCGCAAGCGCCTTCATCAGCGCGGGCAAGACCAGCGCGTAGAGGTTGATGTCGAATGAATCGAGCATCCACCCCAGCGCGGCAGCAATCACCGCACGCTTCGCCGCGCGGTCGGCGTCAATCCACCAATTCATTGGAGATTGGGGACTGCCATTGAGAGATTATCGGAGTGTAGATGGTAGCCCTCACTCACTTCTCGACTTCTCGACCTCCCGACTTCTCGACTTCTCGACTTCTCGACCTCTCGACTTCTCGACTTTGAACTTTTCCGTACCCTCCCCCTCCCGGCGTTTCGATCCGCAGGCGATCGCCCGGATGCATTTGAAGCTGGATCTTTCCCGGCAGTTTCTCCTC